>NZ_JH636436.1:699635-949918 GCF_000255655.1 Schlesneria paludicola DSM 18645
CTGTTCGCAGATCTCTTCCGTCGTCGAGTTCGGCCCGAATCGGAAACGAAGTACATGTGTCGTGTCACAAAGTTCTTCAATGCACAGTTCGAGCGAGTCGACCTCGCGCTCCTCTGCCTCCTGCCAGGTCTGATAGCGATGCCCATTGACTTCGAGGCACTCAACGGGCCGCGATGATCGTGGCGAGATCGCCTGGTCGGGTGAATCGCGATGGACAAATTCTTCGACTTGACGCTGAAGCAAATGCAGAAAACGCGTTCGGACTCTTATCGAAGCGAACCTTTCCTGTAACAGGCATTCCACCTGCATCGTCCAGGACTCGGTCCCCGCTTGGGCCTGGCTGTAGGCTTGCGGTACAAGGACGCCAAAGTTGAACCTTTGTCGATTTTTCACTGCCGACGCCCGATAGGGGTACAGTAGATAGCCTTCGTAGAGTATGGATTGTGCGATTCGATCAACGAGCGGTTGAGTCATGTCGGCACCTCCAATGCGGTGGATGCCAGAAGACGTTGCAATGTCTCGTCCCAAGTGGGAATTCCTTGATGACATTTGAATCTGTAGAGTTGATCGAACACATCGTGTCTCAGGCAAAGCCAGGCGGAATTGGGGTAGTAGAATTCCATCATCTGCTTCCAGGTCGAAACGGGCAGTCGATATCGAGCTTCCTTCGACCAGGGGATTTGGGTCACTTGCAGCATGCCCGTCTCTTGCCGGTAGAAAATTGAGCCACTGAACAGCAGCAAAAGTGGGATATCTCCTTGCTCCAGGCCATAGAAATACTTGGTTGCGGCAACGTTGAAGTCGTATGTGCAGGGGATTTGAACGTCAACCAGAACCTCACGCTGGAACGGCGGGACGAGTGTGCTGACACGTGTCCAATGCATGCTGCGAAGTGTCTCACCCCAGCGATCGGCGGCACCGAACAGGTCAATCAGATTCGTTTGTTCATTCTGGGTGTAGGCCCGCCGATTGGATTCGATTTGGATTTGACATTGCAAATTCACATTCTGGATGGACTGCGATACTCCGCCCTTGATACGGAGTTTTAGGATGAGGGTCGGTACGACCGCGTGTTCAAGTGACGTTGCATCCTCGACATGGAATTCAAGATCCGACATGACCGGGCCTCCGATCAGGGGTCGCCCGTTGTCCGAGAGAATCGAAGAACTCACGCACGCGATTCCAGACGTTTGTACCTCCCGAAAGGCCACGCCAGTGCAGTCTCAGTATGCCCGCGAGTTTATAGCACTCGTCGATGGGCGTGATGAAATACTCATCGACCAAGAAGCCGGCACGGATACCCATCCGATTGACCAGCAACGCTTCCACGTCGGGTTGCAGCGAATTGAGTGGCTTACAATTTCGAATGAGCTCCTGCCATTTCTCAAAATTCAGCAGTGATTCCACGGGCCCCGCTGGACTGGGATACAGGACCATTGTTTTGGCTGCGGAGCTGTCAAAAAAGAAGAAGGCCAAATTGATGGGGATCATCAGGCCGTCCCAGTCGGCATCCGGAATTTGAAAGTCTCGCAATTGATGAATGTCGCGTGGAACTCGGCGATACTTCATCTCTGCCGCACCCGAGAACAGCAGTGCGCAGGCCGTACACGAACACAGCAGGTGTCGGTTTTTCGGATCGAGCAGATGATCATGTTCGGATGGCAATTGCAGGCCACAGAGCTCGCAACGTCGGACGTCGGCGGGGCGCGGCTTGGTGAAGCTTCGCAATGTCGCGAATGTCTTTCGGAACGATGCTTCAGGGATGCGGACTTGTGGCGAAGTGGTCATGGTGACACCGCCAATGCGATGCGTGTTTTTCCGCCTGACTGAAGCAAAGGCAGCGGTTCCAGGTGCAGGGCGGGTAGATCGAGGCAGCGCCCTGCTCGCATGACGTCGAACTGGGTTCCGCAATCTGGACACGAAAGCACACTGCCCGAAAGAGTGCCCGTTTTCAGCGAGTTTCCGCAGTGTGAGCAACCGTTTTGATAGGCGTAAAGACCCGTGTTCAAACGTAGAAATAACACGCTTTGATCGTGCAGGTCGCGCGTGTCGACTTCTCCGTCGGCCAGGTCATGTAAGCCCGCGATTTCCTCCCACTGCATTGCCGAAGCCGCATCGGCGGCATGCTCGAACGATTCGAGCGGAATGAATCCGGGCAATGAGGCGGGAACGACACCCTCGACTTCCAGACCCAGAACATCAGGAGCATGTTCACTGATCGCTTCTTCGATCGCCATCTTGAGTGTCATCGCGGACGACGGGCAGCCGTGACAACTTCCTTGGAGCTGCAGCCGGACAAGTCCTTCGTCGATTTCCAAGAGTTCGACATTTCCGCCATGCGACTTCAGGTAGGGTCGAACCTGCTCCAGAGCTCGTCCCACGCGCGTCACCAGATCGACAGGATGCAATTCGTGCAGAAGTAACAATCCCGCAACCAGTTGGTCCTCGGCAAGTCGCAGGATGGCCCCTTCGCTGGTGGCGATCTGCTGTGTCACGATCTTCAACAAACGCTCTAAACCAGTGCGGTGCAGTTCCATCACCAATTGCACCAACTCGGTGGCGGTATCACGAACCTCCTCATCCGCGAGATGATCGAGGCGTGCGACAAGCGTGTCGATCATCTCAAGCCTCGTGTGCAACGTTGCCTGTTCGGTCATGTCTGGTTGCCCCTTTTCATGAAACGGGAACGAAGCGACAAATCAACCGTTCTGGTCGAAAGAAGCGTGGATGACGCCGTGTCGTCAACGGCACCCGATCGCGTTGTGGGTCACGTCTGTTGAAAATGCTGTCCGAACATCGGCGAATGATTCAGGTCCAGGTGCTTTCCATTTCCCAAATACATAT
The DNA here is from genome assembly GCF_000255655.1 of Schlesneria paludicola DSM 18645. Classification (NCBI taxonomy): domain Bacteria; kingdom Pseudomonadati; phylum Planctomycetota; class Planctomycetia; order Planctomycetales; family Planctomycetaceae; genus Schlesneria; species Schlesneria paludicola. The sequence continues at coordinate 702,480 of NZ_JH636436.1, forward strand.
GCACTCCGCATGGCAGGCAAGGATCGAAACTTCGGACAGCGCGCATGATGTCGATCCCTTTGAAATTTTCCGGTCCGTTTTCTTCGAAGATGGGTGTGTTCTGGACCGCGTCTTCATACGGGCCGGGAGTTCCATAGATATCTCGTGGATTCGCATTCCAGGGCGTTGGAGGATACGGGTGATAGTTCGCAATCTTTCGGCCGCGGATCACGACGTGGTGCGACAAGACACCGCGAACGGCCTCGTGGAATCCGCATCCGATGGCCTCATCGGGGACTTTGAACTCTGTCCAGGTCTTGGTTCGACCCACGTGCAATTCCTTCATCGCCTTTTCGGCAAAATAAAGTGCGCATCCTGCGGCATAGGCCTGAAAATAGGTACGGGCACGATCGCGTTCAATCGCGTTGCTCCACTGGGGAATCTTCCATTCGAATTCGACTTCCGGCTTGGTTGCCGTTTTCGGCAGGTAAATCTTGACGCTGGTCCCCGTCGACTTCACGTATCCGATATCCACTTTGCCAGCCAATGCTGTGGCCCAGAATCGAGCGATCGGTCCGCCGCCAGTATCCAATGCCAGGTAGTCGCCGGTGCGTTTGTCGAACCAACGCGGGCACATGACCCAGGTGTAGTTTCCGTTGAAATCTCGCTTCTGTGGTTTCGGGATTGTTGTCTGATTCCAGGGGTGACGCTGATCCACCGGGTTGCCCAGCGGGTCTTGTTTGACAAACGTCTCTTTGTCTTCCCAGTCCTCATAGTAAGAGCTGCCGAGTAAGATTCGTATGCCGAGATTGATGTCCACGAGATCCGTCGTGACAAGTTTTCCGTCGACGACAATGCCTGGCGTGACGAACATCTGGTTGCCCCAGTCATTCATCCGCTTGTACGTATAGTCACAATGGTCGGGGTCTTGAAAAGATCCCCAGCAGCCCAGCAGGATTCGTCGGCGTCCCACTTCCTCATAACCGGGCAGTGCCTGGTACCAGAAGTCGAAGAGATCGTCGTGTAGCGGCAGGCATTTTTTCATGAACTCGACATATCGCATCAAACGCACGATGTAGTCGGTGAAAAGCTGAACCGTTGGAACCGTTCCGACGCCGCCGGGATACAGTGTGGAAGGGTGAACGTGGCGACCTTCCATCAGGCAGAACATTTCGCGGGTGTAGCGGCTGACCAGTAATGTTTCGCGGTAGAATTCTCCTGTAAATGGATTCAGAGCGCGCATGATGTCGGCGATCGTTTTGAATCCATGGTCCGCGGCATGAGGCGCTTCCGTCTTCTCTGCGAGCGCCAGGACACCAGGGTTCGTTTCGCGAACCATTTGTTCGCAGAAGTCGACCCCAACCAGATTATCCTGGAAAATGTTGTGGTCGAACATGTACTCGGCGGCCTCACCCAGGTTGACGATCCATTCGGCAATCGCGGGCGGCCGTACTCCAAAAGCCATGTTCTGGGCATAGTTTGCACAACAAGCGTGATTGTCGCCGCAGATGCCGCAAATGCGGCTGGTGATAAAGTGCGCGTCGCGCGGATCTTTGCCTTTCATGAAGACGCTGTATCCGCGAAAGATCGACGATGTGCTGAAGCATTCAGCGACCTTTCGATTGCCGAAGTCGATCTTGGTGAAGATTCCCAAGCTACCCACGATGCGCGTAATTGGGTCCCAATTCATCTCAACGAGATTGCTGCCTTCCGCGCGATTTCGTTTCCTTGGCTCGACGGTTGTGGCCATGAACGGACTCCTGTGAAGCAAGCAGAACTTGATTGGAGATTTCAGTGCATCGCGAAATGTTTGGACCACGATCGTGGTCTGTCATGTTTCGAAGAGGAACGTTTTGCAGCTACTTCGACTTGACGTATTTGCTCTGATAGCCCGTCGTCAGCGTCGGTTGGTTATGTCGCCACTTTGGTTCTTTGTTGAGTTTCCGCTGCGTCATCCGGCGTAATGGCGTGATGATCTTGCCGTAAAACTTCGATGCCAAAGTCGAGACTCGTGCGCCTGGTGGCTCGTCCATAAAGGGCATGAACTTGTCAGGAAAACCGGGCATTGTGCAGCCGATGCAAATTCCCCCCACGTTCGGACAACCTCCGATGCCGGCCATCCAACCTCGTTTCGGGACATTGCAGTTCACGACGGGGCCCCAGCAGCCGAGTTTGACCAGGCACTTGGGTGATCCATATTCCGATGCGAAGTCCGACTGTTCGTAATAACCCGCTCGATCGCAGCCTTCGTGAACCGTGCGCTCGAACAGCCATTTCGGTCGTAACGCTTCGTCAAGCGGGATCATGGGGGCCAGACCCGCGACCTGGTACAACAGGTACAGCAGTGTTTCCATGAAATTGTCGGGCTGGACGGGACATCCCGGCACGTTGACGATCGGAAGTCCGGACTTCGACTTCCAGTCCCAGCCCAGGTAATCTGCGACACCCATGGCACCCGTCGGATTGCCAGCCATGGCATGAATTCCACCGTAGGTCGCACATGTACCAGCACAGACAACGGCCACGGCTTTGGGGGCGAGCCGGTCAATCCATTCGTTGGTGGTAATCGGTTGGCCTGTTTTTGAGTCGGTTCCCAGTGCCGCCCAGTAGCCTTCGGACTTAATCTTTTCGTTGGGAATCGATCCTTCGAGGACCAGTACGAAAGGATCAAGTTCTCCGCGAGCGGCCTGATGCCAGTACTTCATGAAGTCGTCTCCGACCTCATAGGCAATGACGGGGTTGTGAACATGGACTTTGGGCAAGCCTGGAATGGCCCCCAAGACAATGTTCTCAATACTGGGTTGGCTGGCGGCCGTGATCGAGACAGAATCGCCATCGCAACTTAGTCCCGTTGTCATCCAGACGATATGAATTTCTGCAATGTCTGGTTTTCGCTTGGCTTGGATCGCGGGTGAGGGCATTCGAAATTCTCCTTCTAAGCGGCTTTAGGCCTGGCTAGATCCATCACATTTTTCAGACAACCCCCTTGTTGATTCGAAGTGGGGCGATCGTTTGGACCGCGACGGCGATTTGCAGCAAGGACGCAAATACGAAGCTCCTGCCGCGTTTTAGATGGGGCAACAGCGCAGGGTATGGCCGAAATCTGCCAACCTGACGCGGTGGGATTGAGGGATCTTGTTTGCCATGTCTTGATGCCGTCCGGCTGACTGCACCGCCTGCTGTCTCCGCCCCAGGATCGGCGGGGGTTCGAGCGAACGATGATGCAGCATGAGTCGCCATCAGCAAATCCTTGGCAGCTGTTCCCCGGCTAGCATTGTCACAACTCGCTCGCCGCCGATCATCGATTTCAGCACAACGATGCCGGGGTGATCAGAGACAATTTCGCCAATCGCGACGGCGTTCTTCCCCAGTCGATTGCTGCGCATCACTTGCAACAGGCCCTCAGCCGCATCTGCAGGGACGACCGCGACGAGCTTGCCTTCATTGGCAACATAGAGGGGGTCGAGGCCCAGCATTTCGCAGGCACCGCGGACTTCGCGGCGTATCGGCAGGCGGGACTCCCACAGTTTGACGCCGACGCCCGACGCATCCGCCAGTTCATTCAGTGTGCTGGAAACGCCACCCCGGGTCGGGTCACGCATGCAGCGAATTTTAGGGCAGGCCTTGAGCATCGCTTCGGTCAGTGCATTCAATGGCGCAGAATCGCTTTCCAGTACCGTTTCGAACTCAATTCCTTCTCGTTGCGACATAATGGTTACGCCATGATCGCCGATTGTCCCAGAGATCAGTACCTGGTCACCAGGACGGGCATTGTGAATCGACAATGAACGACCTTCTGGAATCCAACCGATTCCCGAAGTGGTGATGAAGACCTGATCGCCTTTGCCACGATTCACGACCTTGGTGTCACCTGTGACAAGGGTGACTCCCGCGTCTTTGCACGCGGTGCGCATGGAGGCCACGATGCGTCGCAAATCCTCAATCAGCAAGCCTTCTTCCAGGATGAAGGCGGCAGAGAGGAATTGCGGAATTGCTCCTCCTACGGCCAAATCATTCACGGTGCCATGTACGGCCAGCGTTCCGATGTCGCCGCCCGGGAAGAAGAGCGGTTGCACGACGAAGGAGTCGGTTGTGAAAGCCAGGCGGGGGATCAGATGGCTGTTGGATCTGATCCAGCCAGACAGATCGAGCGTCGCTTGATCCTCAAGTGCCGCGAGGACGGGATTGTCCCACTCTTGCAGAAACGTATTTCGGATCAAATCGGCCGACATTGTCCCGCCACTACCGTGTCCCAAGAGGACCCGGTCAGATTTGCTGATGGGACGAGGGCAGCTCAATTGCCCAATGTTGATGGCGCCGGGCATACCGTTCCTATCAGAAATTCAGTGCCGCACTCAAAACCAAGTGGGATGGGCTCGACCAACCCTCATTTAGATTTCTGAACCCGCGGCAACGGGATGCCGCAATCGCCCATAGTTGTAGTAAGCCGCGCAGGCACCTTCAGACGACACCATGGTGGCTCCCAAAGGATGTTCGGGCGTGCATGATTTGCAGAACGCCTGGCATTGATGAGGCTTTCTAATACCTTGCAAAATCAAACCGCTGATACATTGTTCCGATTCGTGGACCGTGACCTGTTGAACATTGAATCTCGTTTCGGCATCGAACTGTTGATACGGTTCGGTCAGGCGGTAGCCGCTCAAGGGAATTTCGCCGATTCCGCGCCATTTGCGATCGCAGACTTCGAATACTTGGTGAATCAGTTCAATGGCACGTGGGCTTCCGTCACGGCGGACCGCGCGTGAGTATTGATTGCCGACGCCGACTTGCCTCCGTTCGAGCATGCAGACGCACTCGTAGATTCCTTCAAGAAGATCAAGTGGCTCGAAGCCTGTGACCACGATCGGAATCTGAAACCGTTCGGCGATTGGGACGTATTCTTCCAACCCCATTACGGCACATACGTGCCCTGCGCCAAGAAAGCCCTGAACTCGGTTGTCGAGTGACGAAAGGATGGCGGACATTGCCGGGGGAACGAGTACATGAGAGACCAGCACCGCGAAATTGCTCAGTTTTCGCTTCTTGGCCTGCGCAACGGCCATGGCATTTGCTGGCGCGGTGGTTTCAAACCCGACCGCAAAGAAGACCACGACGCGATGTGGGTTTTGCTCGGCAATCTTCAGGCAATCGAGTGGCGAATACACAATCCTGACATCAGCACCCGTCGCTTTGATGGCAAAGAGGTCAGACTGGCTACCCGGCACTCGCAACATGTCTCCGAACGAGCAAAATATGACATCCGACCGCGTCGCAATCGCGATCGCCTTGTCAATCAGTTCAAGCGGTGTGACGCAGACCGGACAACCCGGCCCGTGCACCAGTTCAACGCCATTCGGCAGTAGTTCATCGATTCCATATTTCACAATTGTATGTGTTTGCCCGCCGCACACCTCCATGATCGTCCAGGGGCGAGTGACGACGCGAGAGATAGCGGTTATCAATTGCTTTGCCGCGACGGGATCACGGTATTCATCTTGAAATCTCATGGTTGCCTTTCACGAGATTCTGGCGCGGAATGAGTCGCGATCGTCTGCGACGAACGTTTCACCGTGACTTAGTTCCTGCAGATCATCCATTTCCTTCAGGAACTGAAAGACTCGCTGTGCCTCATCGGCGTCGATGACTTGTAACGAAAAGCCGACATGCACAATCACGAAATCTCCAATCTGGGCTTCGGGTGTGTGTTGCAGGCAGACACGCTTGAACACGCCGCCAAAGTCGACTTTCGCCATCAACATGTCGTGTTCAGAATAGGTCTCGATGACCTCGCCGGGAATGCCGAGGCACATGACGACTCCCTCTGTTACGGACCAGGATATGATGCCGCCGCGACGGCCAACTGACCCAGACTGATTCCGCCGTCGTTACAAGGAACGAGATGTTGGCGATAAACCTTGAAGCCATCTTTCGACAACTGTTGCGCCACTTCGATGGAGAGCAAGGAGTTCATGAAGACTCCGCCACTCAGGACGACTTGCTCGAGCGCGAACTCAGTTCGCAGCTTATGACAGATGCGTTTCGTCACGTCCGTGATTGTGGAATGAAAACGTCTGGCAATCAATTCCCTTTCAGCAAAATCAGAAATATCTTGAAGAATCGCTCGAATCAATGGGCGTGTGTCGATGCTGAAGCACGTTCGCCTATTCAGATCAAGTTCCATATCAAGTTCGAATGGATACGCGTGATCTGGTGAGGCTTGGCTTGCGAGTAATTCCAATTCCACGGCCGCCTGCCCTTCGAAGGTGACCGTGGTTCGTATTCCTAATAGCGCTGCGACCGCATCGAACAAACGCCCCATGCTTGACGTTAACGGGGTGTTGAATCGGCGACTCACCATTTGGTAAATCGTTCTTGCCGCGTCGTGCCCGACGTGTTCGATCAGGGCAGGCGATTGGCAGTCGGCATCGATCAAGTGAGCCATCGCGCTGCGCCAGGGCTCGCGAATGGCCGCGTCTCCACCCGGAAGCCCGACATAACGCAGGTGAGCAAAACGTTCAAAGCCTTGATAGTCGGCGACCAGGAATTCTCCTCCCCAAATATGCCCATCAGTTCCGTAACCGGTTCCGTCGAAGGCAACGCCAATCACGGGCCCCGATAATGAATGCTCGGCCATACAACTGGCGATATGTGCGTGGTGATGTTGCACGGCCAGTAACCGAAGAGACTGTTCGGCGGCACGGCGCCGTGCGTACGTGGTCGAGGCATAATCGGGATGCAGATCATGCACGACGCAGGCAGGGCGTGTTTCGAAGACTGCTTCAAAGAGCCCGATGTCGCGTTCAAACGCTTCGAACGCACTGAAGTGATTCAGGTCTCCCAGATGATGACTCAGAACGGCACGCTTCTCATGACCTAATGCAAAGGTCGACTTGAGCTGCCCCCCGACGGCGAGGGTCGGCAGGGCGAGGGCAATCGGCAGCGATAATGGTTCCGGTGCGTAACCTCGAGATCGCCTCAGAAGCGTTTCAACACCGTCGATCGATCGAACGACGGAATCGTCGCATCGAACGTGGATCGAACGATCGTGGGCGAGGACGAGATCTACGATGTTTTCGAGCCTGGCGATTGCATCGTCGTCGTCGTAGGCGATTGGTTCGTCCGCACGATTGCCACTGGTCATCACCAGAATTGAGGACTCGACAGCACTCAACAAGAGATGATGCAACGGCGTATAGGGGAGCATCATTCCGAGATTAAGGCTGCTCGGGGCAATCGACGGGGCGACGGTTTCCGCGCGATCATCTTGACGAGTTCGCAATAGTACAATCGGCCGGCGCGGCGATCGAAGTAGTGCGGCTTCCGCTGAGTCGACCTCACAGTAGCGTCGAGCTTCATCGACGCTGTCGACCATCAGCGCGAACGGCTTTTGATCACGGTGTTTCCGGCGTCTGAGTTCGGAGACCGCAGAGTTGTTGCGAGCGTCACAGACGAGGTGATAGCCGCCCAGCCCTTTCAAGGCACCAATCTTTCCGTTCCGGATCGCCGCTACGAAATCGCAGACTGGGTCCGTAGTTTCGATTGGCTGGCCTGTGTTCGTCAGAAGTCGCAATCGTGGGCCGCAGGCCGGGCATGCAATCGGTTGAGCATGGAATCGACGATCGGCCGGATTGACGTATTCGCGTCGGCAATCCGCACACATTGTGAAGATGGCCATGGTTGTTCGCAGGCGATCATACGGAGCTCCGCGGATGATCGTCAGGCGCGGGCCACAGTTCGTGCAGTTGACGAATGGATACAGATATCTTCGGTCACTTGGATCAAAGAGTTCTCGGACACAATCGGCACAGGTGGCAACATCGGGTGAGATCGAGATTGCCGATGGAACTTCGCTGTCGATGCTTTCCTTGATCTGAAAATCGACGTCGCCGAGAAGCGGCAGCGAACGCGATTCAACCGACTCGATTCGTGCCAGCGGCGGGGCGCCACTTGTGAGCATGATCGAGAACTCCACGACCGATTCGGGAAGGCCTTCGATTTCAACATGCACCATCCCGGATTGGTTTCGCACGAAACCCACGAGTCCCAAGTCGGTCGCGATCCGATGTACGAAGGGCCGAAACCCAACGCCCTGAACGATCCCTCGCACGAGAAAAGCGCGGCGTTCGCACGTCGTCTGTGGGATGCCAAGACTAGGACGTTTCACGGACATCCGGTCACTTGTCTCCGATCGAGTTTATTCTGAATCTCGCGGGTAGCGTATCACGAAACGAAGGGCTCTCGGAATCGGACAATCGCCTTTTTCTTCGTGCGTATGTGATGTGCATGTGACGGATGATTCGATGGCAAGTTAATATCACGTTGTCGACGTCATATTCCGGGCGCGATTCGATTTCTGGATTTGCCGTTGTGCGTCGAGTGTCGGCTTGCCACTTCCATGGAGCATCAATAATGATCACACGTAGGATGTTCGCCACGGTGTTTGTCGTCACACTGTGGTCTGTGATGGGAGTTGACTCTTCCTCACCGTTACGAGCGCAAGAGTCAGAGGGTCTGAGCGATTCCATCATGCAAATGACGCTGGGACGCGTCGTTTCGGGTGATGTCCAGGTGCTTGATTTGACTTATTCCTTGAATGAGAAGACCCCGTTTTGGCCGGGCGACGATTATCAGCCATTTCAATTGCGCACAATTGCGACCTTGGAAAAGAACGGCGTTTCATCCAAAGCATTTTCGATGCCCGAACATTTTGGAACGCATATCGATGCGCCATGCCATTTTGAAAAAGGAACACCGACTGTCGACGAGATAGCGATCGGCGATTTGTTCGCACCCGGTGTCGTGATCGACGTCACTGTTCAGGCGGAAGCGAATGCCGACTATCGCTTGTCTGTCGACGATCTATCGGCCTGGGAAACACGTCATGGACGAATTCCGGATCGTGCCGTCGTCTTTCTGAAGACGGGTTGGAGCCGCTTCTGGAATAGCAACGCCCGCTATCGAAACCAGGATCTCCATGGGACAATGCATTTCCCGGGTTTCTCAGAGGAATCGGCTCGGTGGTTACTGAAAGAGCGCGATGTTCGTGGGGTGGGAATCGACACACTGAGCATTGATCATGGACCTTCAAAAAACTTCATCGTCCATCATGTGATCAATGGCGCGGGTCGTTACGGTCTTGAGAACGTGGCGGATTTGGACATGCTTCCCCCGCGAGATTTCATTCTGATCGTGGCTCCCATCAAGATCACGTCCGGCACTGGCGGGCCGACGCGACTCTTTGCTGTCCTGCCTTTGCGAAAGCCTTTGGCTGAATAAGATCAATCTGCAAATTGAATCAATTTGGTTGATTTCCCGGCGCTGATTCATAGTTTGCAGATTCGGAGCAGGCGTAGTTGTGACTTGATGTGGTAACCGTTTACAGTCCGAAGAGAGGGGGGCAGGCACATTTTCCCGGTTGATTGGAACCCACAGCGCATCGACGAGGGTAATCCTTCCCTTTACGCGGGGAAATGAGCCAGTCCCCGGCCTGTGAACGGTTACCGTGACGTGATCAATCGCCGAGCTTGCCCAAAGCAATGTGTTCGTTGACTCCAATTGCTGTATGCCGTTCAATCTAAGTTGAATCTGAGGCACGTCACAGATCTGGTCAACGACTGTTGGATTCCGATGGCGTCTTTGTTCTGATGTGAATCAGCTATTTTCAGATTGATTCAGTCGATTTGATCGAGCTTGTGCGAGGGTTTCGATGCGTGATCGCCTGCGAATTATCGTCATTTCATGCGTGATGATAATGATCGCTTTGGGAGTTGTGGGATCGCTCTATCAGTCGATGCCACAAAGGCCGACAGCAAGCAAGTCACCGGCAGGCACGGCGGCTAGGGGCAAGTTTCGCCATCAGAATTTCGAGAAATATACGCTGTGGTGGGACCAGATTCCGGAGCGACTGCGAAAAGAAGGCTGTCCTCCCGGGACTCAGGCCAATATTCATCCCCAAGACTACGCTGGCCCGGAAGCCTGTAAAAACTGTCACAAGAAGCAGTACGAGTCGTGGTCAAAGCATCCGCACCGTTGGATGAACTCACTTGTTGAGAATACGACTGTCCGCGGCAATTTCAATGATCATCGGATGTCGTACCTCGGTGGTGATGTGACGTTCTACAAAGCGGCCGATACTTATCGCATGCGTCTGGAACGAGACGACGTCCGTCGGGAATTCGTGGTTCAACAAACGATCGGATCTCGCTACTTCCAGTATTACGTCGGCAAGCAGCTTGAGGGACCTGAGCCGTCCGATCATCCGCTCTATTTCGAAGACCATGTTCTGCCATTGGGGTATTGGTTGGATCGTGAAGAGTGGGTGCCGACCGTACATATCGGCGAAGAGTTCCGCGAGGGAGAAAGGCCTGATCCGTTTGTGCAACGACCTGCATATTCAGGCAATCTCACGGAGTATGCCGATAAGACGATCGACTTGTATCGCAGTCAATGTAACTTTTGTCACACCACATTCGCCATTGGTGATATGTTTGTGCGTTTCCAGCGAACTTTCGGTCGGCACATCCCGGTGCAGCTTGACGTCTCGTTATCGGAATATGTGCAGAGCTCGCGGCCGGAAATGTGGCCCGAAGGACGCAAGCCGTATGACATGGCCGACGAGGAATTCGCGAAGATCCTTCAAGAATTCCACGGACTCGATGCGAGAAAGCACGCGGTTACTTTGGGGATCAGTTGTGAAGCATGTCATCTGGGGGCGAAAGACCATGCGGAAGGACGGTTGAAGAGACCCAGGTTCTTTCCGACAGGTTCTGAAGTGGTCACGCGTACGACGACATTGACCTGCGATCTCGGACGAACTCATGACAACGTAAACTGGGCCTGCGGACGCTGTCACGCTGGCGAAAGGCCGCAGTATGCCAATGGAACCTCGACCTGGAATTCGACGGAATACTCCGACGCCATGCGAGGTAGTTGCTATTCTCAATTGACCTGTATCAAGTGTCACGATCCACACGAGTCCATTGGTCAAGAATGGTCTCAGACCCCAGCCAAAGACGACGCAAGTTGTCTGAGCTGCCATCAGAAGTTTGAAGCGGAGACAGCCCGCATCGCACATACACATCATCCGCTGGATCATGAGGGTTCACGGTGTATGAACTGTCACATGCCGCGGATCAATGAGGGCCTTCAGGAAGTCGTGCGTACGCATACTATCTTCTCGCCGACGAATCGCGTCATGATTGAGACGAATCAGTTGAACGCGTGTAACCTTTGTCACCCAGAGCAACCAATCGACTGGACGTTGACGCATTTGAAGAGATGGTATGGCACGACGTTTCAGCAACGAGCGATCGACACGAGTTATCCGAATCGGAATCTGCCGGTGGCAATTGGTTGGCTGAAGAGTGATCGTGAAGCGGTTCGATTGGTTGCCGCGGATGCGATCACCAGGACCGATGCCCGCTGGGCGCTACCCGACCTGATTGGTGCACTGGATGATCCGTTCATACTCAATCGCCAGTTCGCTCGAATCGGACTGGAGAAAATGCTGAAGGTGAAGCTGAGCGATTTTGGTTACCAGTTTTATCAGTCGCGAGACGAGCGGGTTGTTCCATTGCGAAAAATGAAGGAACAACTCATCCCTGCTACAGTCGACGTCGATGCGGAACGCCGCTAGTTCCGAGTTTCTCAGATCGGTTCTGACGTTGGTCTCTGCGGAGGGCGGATGCCACTTCAGCGGTCACGCTCCTTGAAAGAGTTCCAAGCCCTCAAACGGTCCTCCCAGGATCTTGTGTGACGGAATCTTGAACCATTGTTCGAGGATGCTTGCATAGACTTGGCGGAAGTCTGTTTGCACTCTCAGATCACCATCCTCCAAGTCGGTCAGCGATGGCGTGAGGCCGACGAGGCCACCTTTGACGGGCATCCCGGCGACGAAGACCGGGCCGGCGGTGCCATGATCTGTCCCCTCAGAGTCATTTTCGGTGACACGTCGACCGAACTCGCTGAACGCCAGAACGACGACTCGATCGTCGAGCTTCGCCGCACGCAAATCCTCCAGAAACGCTTGCAGGCTTGTTGAGAACTCGCGAAGCAGACGTCCATGCGTATTGAGCTGTGAGGAATGCGTGTCGTAACCGGATTGAATGGCATAGAACACTCGGGCGGGTGAATTTCCTTGAATGAGCTGCGAGACCAATTTCAGCTGTGAGGCCAGCTTGCTGTCCGGATATTTCGCGGTTTTTGTGTTGTCGGATTGGCTTCGCCTGACAAACGCGTCCGCATTGTGGAGGGTGGACGCAACCTGGCGGGCGGCAAAGTCTCGCAAGGTTGCGTCATTGGATGTCGTCACCAGCGGGTGCGTGTTCAACGCGTCCAGGTCCAGCACAAGATCCGCCGAGTCTTTCATCGAAATTGCGGTGGACCGCTTGCCCCATAGGGCCAGCGGTGTTTCCTGTTCGCCGACATGAACCGCATCAGCCGCGGGGATCTCAGACGTTGTGTTCACCGACATGTCCAGAGCTCGACCGAGCCACCCATCTTCGCTCAGTCGCAGTTCATCGCGATAGCCACTTTCCCAAATTCGCATGCTCGTGAAATGAGATCGATCCGGGTTGGGATAGCCAACACCTTGCACGATCGAGAGTCGTCCGTCTCTAAACAGTTCTGCTGCCGCTTTCATCTCATGATGAAGTGCGACCTGATCGCTGAGTTTGTGCAAATCATCTGTCTTCAGCCGCAGTTTCGATCGAACGCGGGCATAGGCGTCATCCTGGTACGGGACGACGGTATTGATGCCATCGTTGCCGCCGTCCATTTGAATCACGACCAGCACCGGGGCATCCTTGGTTGGCCCCGCTGCGAGTGCGGTGCGATTGAAAATACTGGGAACCCAGGGCGAGAGCGTGATCAGCGAGCTGGTCTTGAGGAAGCTACGTCGTGAAAGCATGGTCCGTCTTCCTTTGTGATGATTCGGAGTTCGATGAGCAGGCCGTCATGCCTGGTAGTGAACCGCATGCGAGAGCAGCAGCGCAGTGGCCAGGGACAGGGGGGTGGTCGACTTCGCTTCGTGGGCCGTCCTCGCGACTTCGACGATGATCGAAGGTTCGGCATGGCCCCAAAACAACTGGGCGAGCCACGCCGTGCCGTTTTCCAAATCAGCGCTCTGCCCATGTTGTCGGCACAGTTCGGTCAAGCGAATCTCGCGAGCGGGATTCCAAAGCGCCCCGGCAATCAGGGCGGCGGCAAAATTGGATCGAGCGACGATCATGCTGGACGCCAACCAACTGCGGCCCTCTTTCCAGCCACCGACGTTGGGGGGATAGAACAGGTCTTGTCCGATGCGTGTGGTCCAGTCGGCCAGCATCAGCGTGTTGACGCCAGATTTGTCGAGTTCCAGTGACCGCATGGCGCCCACCACAAATTCAACAGGTCCAAGGACCCTACTGTGCAATTGGGACGCCGAAAAGAATGTCTCTGAACGGACCACTTTGTCCACAGCCCAATCAATATCAAGCTGACGGAAACGCAGACCGTCGGCGAGTTGCTGGATCGCCGCTGCGGGGGCAGGCTCGCCTAGAAAGATCTGGCCGATTCGCCATGCCAGCCTCTGGGCCGTTGCAGGTTGTTGAAGCAGAATCTGCAGGACGTCATCGCCCCCGAATGAGCCGCTGACATTCAGCACCCGTTTGACACCCTCGTCATGGCGCGAGCTGCGATTCACAAAGTGATCGCGAGTCACTCCCCAGCCGGTCAGCGCACGGGCGACGTCTTTGACGTCGTCTTCCGTGTAATTTCCGACGCCCAACGTGAAGAGCTCCATCAACTCACGGGCTAGATTTTCGTTTGGTCTTCCTTTGTTGTTCGAATCGGCGTCGAGCCAGACGAGAAGGGCGGGATGTTTGACAACGGCACAGAGTAAATCCCCGAACCGTCCGCGCCCGCGCTGGCGAAACAGTTCGTTCTGTTCGCTCATCAGTGTCAGGTCGTTCACTTTGCGATTACTGGTGGCGAAATGGTTGTGCCACATCAGCGTCAGTCGCTCGGTGAGCGGATCGGGTGAGGTCAACATTTGATAGAGCCACCACGCTTTCAAGCGGGCGGGTGAATCCGAGCGCGTTGCCGCATTCAACAAGGTCTCGGTAACGGTCGTGCGCTCCGGTGTGTTCGTTGAGCGGACGTCGTTCAGAATCCGATCGATTGCGGCTTTGGGGCCTGCTTGCAGGTCGCGCTGCAATTCCGGCCAACTCGCCGAGAATCCGGTACGACGGTGAAGATGCACCACACGCTCCAAGTTCCACGGCAATTCGGGCGAAGGCACGTACGGTTTCCAGAGAGAAGCGTCCACCGTCGTTGAGAGTGAGTCTGTCATGATTGAGGACTAACCTCTTGGGATGATCGATCGCGAGCCCCGTAGCACAGCCACTCTGTCCTGGCAGGCTCACCAGCATCGAGGGCTGGATTGTTGGCCTGCGCCCAACGAATTCATCAACGTGCCAATTCCGATTTGAATCTTCACTGGCGGCCTCTTGCAATCATGGGGACTGCTTCCGCACAGGTTCGAGACCGCCATCGTTTCTTGAATATCGAGGCGCCTGTCCGCTTTATTTGAACTGGCCAACAGTCGATTCGCGGATTGTCTCCAGACCGATAAGACCCGTTCTGCACACCGAGCCGCTTTGGTCATCCACCTTTCGTGCCGGGGGCAGATCTCATCTGTTCTTTGAACTTTTCAGTAAAGGTTTTTTCATCGGCGATGCGAATATCGCCCAGATCAAGGACTTCACCCGCCTTCACTTTAATGACCACATCCAATGGTGCATAAATCTGTTTGCTGAGGTCTTTGCCTTCGCGGGAAAGCACGCGAATGCGGTATTCTTGACCGGGGATCAGGTGCTTCAGTTCGAAGCGGCCTTGCGAGTCATTGAACAAGTTGGATCGATGTCGTCTGAAGTCGCCTGGTGGAAGAGGTGGTGCCTGGAGTGATTGTCGCATCTCGCCGTTCGAATCGTCTCGTCTTGGAGTCCAGCTCAGCAGTTGCAGATTGGGAATCGGATCATTGTGTTCGTCCACAATGCGTCCTGTCGCATTTCCCGCAGGTGCTAGTTTCACGACAAGGGGACTCGTCACCGGTCCCGTTATAAGGATTTGTGCCGCGAGTGACTTCTCGCGATCGAAGAACGCCACAGTTCGCGGGACTGCGGCGTCATAGCCGAGGATTTCAAACTGTCCGTCAGGATCCACCTGATCCCAGGCCGCGGCAAACTCTTTAATCTTTCCGCTGTACGCTGCGGTTGAAAGCGGCTTGCCTGATTCATCAACGACATGCCCCTTCAAGTTATTTCCTGCATCCAAGGTCAGGTCGAGTTGGATTTCATGCTGATCCAGCGACGGGTCGATCTCTTTGACGAAGTGGAAACTGGATGGCATGCAATAGGATGGTCGAGTTTCAAAATACGGGACTTCCGAGGAAGCTTTCTTACCCGTTTTGATCGTGTCCGCTCCTGCACCGCGCGGATACTTCTGATGCTGCTCTGCCTGAAAAGCAATGATGCCAGGTCCGGGTGCGACGACAAGCCGGAATCGTCCTTGGTTGTCGGCTCGTAGCGATTGCCGTTCGTCGACCTGGCCGCGTTCCCCCGCTTTGTTGTCCCGGAACGTGAATGGTTCGAAATGGCCCGCCAAACCTTCTCCCGATTGCTTGTCGGTGACGCGTCCCGTAATCCAAACACCCGGTTGCAATTCAAAATCCACCTTCAGTGGATCTGCGGAGGCTGTCGTCTTGGTCTGCTTGCTGGTTGAGAGATAGGCTCGGTCCGAAGGGGAAATGACACCAATTCGGTTGTCCGCTCCAATTGGCATTCCTTCCAGTCGAAAACGTCCTTCCGAATCGGCCACAGTTCGAACGAAATCCTGGCCCCATCCGTTGATCGGGTGACCGTGTCGCTTTTGACTGAGGACGACTGCACCCGGGATCGGCTGTTTCGAGATTTTGTCGACGATGGTGCCCACGATTGGCTGGGAGGGCCCTGCCACATGGATCAACTGACTCGGGTGATAAAGTTCCTTCCTCATATCTCCGCGGGCCCATTCATTCGGCATCTCGATCGGTTTGCCAGGTTGAGTTCTGGCGTAGATCAAGTCGGATTGAATGCCGGGGCCTTCGATCAAGAGTTGGACGATTCGATCGCGCCCAATTCCACGCAACACAAATTTGCCTTGTGCATCGGTGAGCCCCGGCGTGATGAGGGAACGGACTTGAGGGCCGTTCATTTGTTTTGAAAGAGCTTGATTCGTGGAATAGAAATCGGCGCGTTCTTCGGTGGTCTTCTTTTGCCACTCCTCCAAGCGTTCGTCCGCGCCCGTCCTGGCTTGAATCAACAGGACCTTGGCACCGACCACTGGCTGGCCGTCGATATTCAGGATTTGACCTTCGATCGGTTGGTCGTCGGGTTTCAATTGGAGTGGTTGGCCCGCCGACTCGAGCACTTTCAATTGGGCTTCCCGATACGGATCAGGCAAATTCGCCGCGAGTTTCCGGAGTTCGTTGACCGCTGATCCACTCGTTTCGAAGAGCGCCACGGTGGACCATCCGAAGCCATAGCCATCGGCCGTTGCGCAGAGAGTGGCATGATTCCACCTGTTCGGCGAAAGTTCGCCGTAAGCACTGAGTTCGTCTTTGCCAAATCGAAACTCGCCTTTGGCATTCGTCATGCAGACCGGCCTCCAATTTGCTTCGAAAGGGCGAATTGGTTCCCGGAAGTAAGCCACAAGGTAGATCTTTGCTCCGGCAACAGGCTTTCCAGATGGATCGACTACGGTGCCTTGAAAAATCTGTGATGAATGGTCAATAGCCACAGGTCCGTCTTGTTTGACCTCATTCGCGGAGACGGCCGTTACCTCCGCCTTGGATGGCGCCGTGGTTGCTGCCGAATTCGAGGACTCGCTTTCCGCCTGAATTGGTCGTGCGGCCAAACCGATGAATCCTGCGGTCATCGTGGCGAGGAATCCCACGACGATCACCGCCAGCACGATCAAATGGCCAGCTCGGGTTGAGAGCGTGCGAGAACCGTCCATGATTCGTGACACTCGACGAGCCAGCATTGATCGAAACGACATCATGCCCACACCGATGGTCAGGACCGGCGCCAATGTGCGCTCGGCGATTACGGTGAGCTGAGACGCGTATTCGATTCGATCACCGCCAAACCGCACGACATAGTCATCGCAGACATCTTCGGCCGTCGATTCGATCCGACGACCCAACATCCAGATCAATGGCTGGAAAAAGAAGAACGCCGTTGCGATCTGCAGCAATAGGTTCCAATCACAGTCTCGGCGTCGCAGATGAGCCAGTTCGTGAATCAGAACCTCACGAATTCGCAGATCGGCATCGACCTCGGGCAGCATCACGACAGGTCGTTGCAAACCTGCCAGAAAAGGGCTCGAGACAAACGGACTGTGCCGTACGTCGGGTGATGGCACACCAATGGAACTCGCGAGTTCCTGGCACAGTTCACGAATGTCGTTGTCTGCAGTCATTGAGTTCCGTCGCAGTTGTTCAACGCGAGCCCATGCAGACGCCAGTCGGAAGGAGAAGAGCGATGCGAGAATGGTCCAAACCGCAGAGCCAACGATCGCAATCCAACCCATGGGTGTGATCGATTCGATCGTCGAGGTGCCGGACGTGGTCTGCGTTGGATTCGGGCTGATCAAGGTGGTCGCAGGCAAAGGGCTATCGGCGGCCGCGTGCGAAGTGTCTTCCGATCCAATCGAAGGGGAGGGCGATGTCGACAACGCCAGAAGCGTTCGTTCTGTGACGTGCAACGGCGTTTCGCTCGACGATACTGAACTGCTGACGTCCTGCGACACCGTGCTTGATCGTTCGTTTGGTGACTGCGGTGGCTCGATTGCAGTCCGCACCACCTGACTGGCAGGCAGGTGGATCGACCATCCTGACGCGCCACTGAGGGCAAGTAATCCCGTGGCGAACGGACACATCAGAGCGGCGGCCAGCGTTGATCGGTAGATGACCGACTGCAAAGCCGCGCCCCGGTGTTTCAGCAGAGCCCCGCCGATCAGTCCTGCGGCGATCAATAGCGTCGATTGCAACCACCAGTTGACCAGGAACGCGGCGATCCCGGTCCCGAGGCTCAAGAGTGCCGTGAGTAGATACGAGACCATCATTTCGACTCCGATTTCTTGGATGGAGAACCTTGGTCGATTAGCTTGCGAATCTCGTCAATTTCTGCCCGTGAAACCTTTTCGTTCTTGAGCAGATGGGCCACCAGACTTGCTGCTTTTCCGCCGAAGACGCGTTCCACCAGGTCTCGCGTGGCGGTTTGCTTAAAAGCCTGTTCCTTGACCAGCGGGACGAATACGAACGTACGTCCTTCTGCCTCGTGGGTCACAGCTCCTTTTTCTTCCAGGCCTCGCAGCAAGGTCTGCACCGTGCTGTGTGCAATCGGTTCGATCGCATTGACGCCGTCGGTCAGTTCACGGGCCGTCGCCCGCCCTTTTTCCCACAGGACCTGCATGATCAGCAGTTGAACTCGTCCTAGCGTGGTTGATTCCATTCGAGATTACCTCCGAATTGGCGGCCCGATCAGACAACAGTGCCGAGTCGCCGCTCACAGGCCGGGGACTGGCTCATTTCCCGCGGCAAAGGGTTGCTCTGGTCGATGTACAGTGGATTCCAATTGACCCGGGAAAATGTGCCTGGCCACCTCTCTTCGGGCTGCGAACGGTTGCGAGTGCCAGGCAAGGCACCTTGGCTCGGTCAATGATGTGACGGTCTCGAATCTTCGCAGACACAGGCTCAATGTCCTGAGCGGAATAATATTCGAACGATCGTTTAGTTGACTAAATTTAGTCGACTAGAGACGTGTTGTCAACAGGCTAGTTTATGAAAAGACCGAATCGACCTGCTGAGGGGGGGCGCATGTTCGACATCGTTTGACAACATGACGGGAAGTATTGTGCATGGATTCGTGCGCCATATGAATCGTTGTGAGATTCCCGGCGTGCGAACTTTTGCGGATGGTTTGCGTCATCTCGATCGGTCGTGTTTGTTCACGTCGCGTGGATTTGTTTCTTTTCAGAAAGCGTGCTGTGATGAATTGGCGTGGAAGTCAGGCAGAGTCACGTCGTCGATATTTGGTCAAGTACGACGCAGAAGAAGTGGATCGCTATGATGCGTGGCTTCTTCAACGGACGCGCGAGGACGAAGACGCATGCCTGGCGGACATCGCGTCCGCGTTTCAGTTCCAACCAGGCATGTCCGTGCTCGACGTCGGGGCAGGGGCGGGAACACTCTGCAGAACTCTGGCTTTGATTCCGGGGCTCTCATTGACTGCATTGGAACCTTCACCCGCGATGCGGGCAAAATTGCAGGCCAAGCATGAGCTTCAGGATGTGGTCGTTGTGGATGGCTTTTGCGACAGCGATGACGATCGGTTGTTGTTCGATCAGGCGGCTTTCGATGTCATTGTCTCGCGTCAATTGGCCAATGGTCTGTTCGACCCACTTGCGGCGTTTAGAAACTGGAGAGACTGGCTGAAGCCTGGAGGCTCGGTTCTGCTGATTGATGGTTTGTTTGATCGAACTGATTGGGCGGGACGATGGCAGGAAGAGGTCGATGTTCTTCCTCAGTCGGCGTGTAGAACGATGGCAATGGTACCTTATTTACTCGAACAGGTCGGTTTCCAGATTGAATCTGTCGGGCTTATGAATGCCACGAATGCGATGTCTTCGGCCACTGTTGTTCGATACCTTGTCGTCGCGTCGAAACCGACCTCATCAATTCGGTCGAGGTTCGTGTGATCGTCAGCGGACGATCCGTCAATTCGAATCGACCGGGAACGACTAAAGTTCAATTCAATTGTGAAAGATCTGTCGGGCGAAGTCGCATCAGTGTGTGCTCGGTCAGCGGCAGGACTGAAGGGGCCACTTTGAGATTCATGTGGCATTTGTCAAATATTGCTCGATTTTGAAATTGCCTGACCAAAATGATCAACATGAGCGCCGCCCTACAATTCATGGGAAAAATCACGTGCTCATCAAGTTGCTCATTTCAACTCACATTTCCGTTGAATCCTCCAATTTTGACCGACTGCGGGCAGACCGGTCACGGTGTCCTCATCGCGTTGCGATGAAACGTCTGTGATCGGTGGACGAGGACGACGACCAACTGCCGGACTGGAGCAGTGACAACGCTGAACGCCCCAGGGCTGTTAGCACAGCCCCCACTTCGCCCCCTTCAGGTTCAGGAGTGGCAATAATGCACTCGCAGGTTATTGAAAAGGGGCCATTGGATTGAGTCCAATGGTGTCTGTCCGTCACGATAGCAAAGTCTCGAGACTGCGCGGCGAGCAGTTCGGGTGTTGTTTCCAAACATTTGGAAGGTCTGACGTTGTTTGAACGTGCGCATTTTCCTGGTTCAATTGGAATCCACAGTGCATCGACTCGGGCAAGCCTTCCGTTGACCGCGGGAAAGTGAGCCAGTCCCCGGCCTGTTAACGATTAAAGTCCTCCCCAATCCTCTCAAGCGGCTGAAGGCTGCTGTCATGTCGGATACAATCGATTGGTGTCGCCCAGATTGACGTTTGGCCCAACGAAGGATGCTCAGTTGCGTTATACCCTTGTGCTGATGTTTCTGATCGCAGGTTGCACCGAGTCTGGTTCCGTGCAGCCGTTCCCGCCAGTTCGAGAAACGCAACCACAGAAATCCGCGGGAGATCTAAGTGTTCGGTATTCTGGAACACGTCTCGCCGATGCACGACAGGTCGTTGTGTTGTTGCACGGGTATGGAGCTTCGGGCGACGATCTGATGTCGCTCACAGATTACATTGGTGGTGAATTGCGAGCGTTTGTGTTTCCGGAAGGGCCGATCCCTCTGCCTGGGGGCGGTCAGGCCTGGGCGACAACCGATGCAGAGCTCGACTCATCCTGCCGGCGCATCATCGAGTTGATGGACGAGATTGCAAAACAGCATCCTGAGGTTCGAATCTCGGTCGGCGGATTCTCGCAAGGAGCGACGATCGCAAGCAAATTGGTGGCCGAAGAACGGTTGAAGTTGGAGCATGCGATTCTCTATTCACCCGCCATGAAGCTGGATGATGGCATACCTCAGGCGAAGCACTCTACGCAGGTTTTGATCGCTCACGGTCGCGAGGATGCCATCTTGCCGTTCTCGGAGTCAGAACGTTTGCGAGACCTCTTAATTGGCAGGGGATACAACGTGAACTGGCAGCCGTTCGATGGTGGGCACACGCTGACGCGCGAATTGATGGTCGCGACGCGAAAGCAACTTGACGGGATCGCGAACTGAAGCATGACGTTCGTGATCGAAAATCCCGTTCACGCAGGTTTGGGATGGTGATCGGACGTGCCCGTCTCATGTCGACGACTTGGTGCGCCGCTGCCAAGATAAACCGCGATGGGAATCAACAGCGGAATCATAATCTTGAACCAAGTCGGGTAGGGCAGCATCCAGACATTGAATCCCGCCGCCGCGATCAAAAGCATTCCGACAAAGAGTGCGGCTCCACGACCTGAGATCCGATTGGCAACCCAGGTACTGGCAAGGGCAGTCGCAGCCCAGAGGGGGACTACGACTGCTAGTACCCACTGCGGATAGTTCGCCACGTGCTGGCACATGTCTTCCATGGTTTCCCCGAAATCCGGGGGAAGGGGATGAACGACGGCGCTGAAGAGCTCGACTGCGATCAGAAGAATCAGAGCGACAAGAACTCCTGCGATGACGGCCGCGATCGCGCGAACTGCGGTGGCCATGATGTCGATTCCTGGGGTGCCTTGTTGATTTGCGTCGGCCTGGTCCGGGGCGTGTGCGAGCGACTTTACCAGCATTGGAGACGACCGCTGGTGCATTCTCAGTTTTTGCCGATTCCGTGACTAGGTTCAATTTGGTCGTTCGATATGCGTCAGCCAGTCTTCATTGAGTTCGACGTGTTTGATCGAGTAGCGGCGATAGGTGTAGGTGATGTGAATCTTTCCGTCAGAGGTCTGGATCACGCAGGGATATGAATATTCACCGGGATTCGATTCCAGATGCAGCGGCGTCTCCCAGGTATGTCCTTCATCGATTGAGCGGGCGATGCTGAGCGGCGTGCGATTTAGTTCCGTGTCGTTGAAGACGACCACAGCATGACCATTGGCCAGTTGCGTCATTGAGATTCCGGAGTCAGGATTCCGCAGCGAGGAAGGGGTCGCCTGCGACCAGTTGTCGCCCCCATCGCGCGATTCGATTTGAGTCAATCTTGGTGCCTTCCGCATCAGAGCGAACAATGATTTGTCGCGTCGCTGAATGACGGCGGGTTGGCTGCCTCCAGGTGTGAATCCGCCCCGGCGCCATTGTTTTCCACCATCGGCCCCAATCAGAAAAATCGAACCTTCAACTCCGTCGACGATGGCTTCCAATGGCAGGACCAGATTGCCTGATGAAAGCAGAATGGGAGGGTTTCTTGGAACGGCGAGTAGCTTTTGGTCGAGAAACTCGGTGTCGGAGCTCCAGGTCAGACCGTGGTCCGTCGAGACCCGGGCCATCAGTCGACACTTGTCCCAGCCTTGTCCTCGCCCAATTGGTCTGACACTTTCCATCCGGCACCACACGATCCACACTCGCTTGTGTCCATCGACAAAGATCACTCCATTGCCAGGCAGTGGATCGGGGCCTTTGAGGATTGCCTGCGGTTCTTGCCAGGCCCGCTCGCCAGCGCGTCGACGGGCGAGAAATAGAGTTTGGTCGTCCGCAGATTCATAGCTTCCGCCGTACCACAAGCAGAGCAGGTCGCCATTGGCCGCTTCGGCGATTGTCGAACAGTGGTATACCGACGCATCAGGGATTCGTTCGAAGAGCAGCTCGGAAGAGAACGACAGCGATCCGAAGTTGTCGAGTTTTTTTTGTTTCTCGCCGGGGTGAGCGATCGGTGTTGGCTTGATCGAATCCTCTTTTTTTCGAGGAGTGACATTGTTTGTCACGGCGGCGTCGAACGCCAACAGTCCCGCTTTGGACTCAAGTCCCCCACGATGGGCCAATTTCCCTGCGGAGTCGATCAAGGCGACCGAAGGATTTGTGGTGATGCCCAGTTTGCCGGCAACCTCCGCGGCAGGGTCGCGGTAGATCGTGAAAATTAGTCCGCGATCACGAGCGAAGTTTCCGAGTTCCTCGGCCGACTCGACTTCGTTGGAGCAGATGCCGATATAGACCACTCCCAGGCGTCGATGCTTGCGATAGAGGGTGCTGATATTCTGCAGCGACTTGTCGACGGCATCACTTCGGGCAGAAAGAAACACCAGTGCGATTGCGGTTCTCTCGGGACTCGTGGTGACCGCGAGGGGCTTGTCGCGGGCATCAAGGACGGAGAATTCTCCGACCGATTGGCCAAGTTCGACAGCGGCAATCGCAGACGAGCAGAAGAACACGAGGCAACACGTCGCGACAGATTTGAGGATACGGAATCCGTGCATGAGTTGATGTTCCGAGATAAGCTTCGGGGCAACAGGAGTGATGTGATCGCGGAAGCGCATCATTAATTCTATTGTGATCGTGACGACAGGGGTAGCCGCTCGCGAAAGATCGCGATGAGAGCATTTCGGTACCATGACGGTCACGCAGTTGCAAAGATGGTTAGTCGGTCGATGACGCGTGATTCGAAGTCTTGCTTTAAAGGTAAAGTGCGTCGATTCATGGATCGCAGGTCTCCGTTTCAAAATGACGTCACGAACAGTAACCGTTCACAGGCCGGGGACTGGCTCATTTTCCCGGGGCAAAGGGATGGATTGCTCTCGTCGATGCACTGTGGATCATGATGAACCTGGAAAATGTGCCTGTCCCCCCCCTCTCTTAGGGCTGTGAACTGTGATCACGAACAAGAAGGTTGAACGCAGTGGATGAAAAGAACCCTGTGGTGATCGACGCACTCGATAAGGGTGATCCTGAATGTCGCATGACGGCGCGTCCGTACTGGCAGCACACGTGGGAATGCGTGCCGGGTTGGGCGAAGATTGCGCTTGTCTCGCTCGTTGTTCTGTTCGTGGTCCATGTCGGATTGGGGATTCGCGTCTGGTACGGTCTGCAAGACCCGCCGGAAGTGGTCGCAATCAAGGGCCCAGAGCGACATATCATCATTCCGGCGACGAACCGAGATTTTCGCAATCCGCTGAATTGGTTTGATGCGGTACCGATTGGTCTGCGAGGGGTTTCGGCGAAAGATGTGACTGCCGTACGACTGGACGAGCACGCCACTGATGAACTTGTCGGGCACATCGCCAAGCACTTTCCGAATGTACAATTATTGTTCTTGTCGCGCGGGAATATCACAGCGCGTGGGTTGCTTTGCTTGAAGAGTTGTCCAGAAATCTATTCGTTGGATGTGTCTGATACCGACGTGGATGATGGACTTGGAGAGCTGCTTCCGCACTTGCCAAAGTTGACCGAGCTGTTCGTGATGAACACCGAGGTTGGCGACGAATTCGCCGAGGTGGCGGCACAGCATCGGCAACTCAATTATTGTCCGATCAATGGGACAAACATCATGCCGGAGGCGGTCGCGTCATGGCAAAAAGTCCGCCCACGAACGCGGATTCAGACAGATTTCGACCGCGTGATTCTCCGCGGTGCGATTCGGTGGTCCGATGGTGAAATTTCGCGACGATTTCGTGGTCCGTGCGAGGTCGGACGCTTTGGCCCTGAGCAGGCGGATGGATCTGGGACGTGGTCGCGGAGCATGATCATGAAATTGGGTGGGCTGCGTGCTGATCATTTGCGGTGGCCGCCACAGGAGTTCAAGAACGAGCCCGACGGGAACTACCAGATTCGTCTGAAACTCGGTGAGATTGATGCAGAACCCGCAGACTTTGTCATCAAGGACGGCAAGCTGTCGCTCGACCGACTGGAGTTCCGCATGCCAGTCACCCGTGCGGAGGCCGAACGTCTCGCGGCTTTGGCTGACGCCGTGAAGTAAATGGGCTTAAGCCCGTTTCGGTTGCGATCTCTCAATCCCCATTTCGGATGTGTGACTGGGATTCGGTATCAATTTCAATTCATGGGGACGGCGGGCACTGCGAGAAAAGTGATGATGTATGTTTAAGCTTTGATGAGTTGCCGTGCGGGATTCCAAACGCGACCAAGCAAGCAGGCTCGCCTATTTTTGGTCTGCGTTCGGCGAGTTTGCTGAGTGGGTTTTGAGTCACATGTGGGCCCAATCCCTACGGATTCATGAACTTACGAAGTCATCGTCTCTTCACTCGTCAAGGGCAAGTCACCGCTTCGTTCCGTCCAACAGCCTGTCGAAATCCAGAGGAGCCGCCCTTTGATATTGCGAATGTCGTGGTTCTTCTTGAACATTGGGGAGCCCATTCCTGTGAATTTCGGGAGCTGCGAAGCTGACGTCGTTGGGGTGGTTTGCGGTCTTATGAAAACCATTTGAAGACAGGGACCGGTTCATTCGAACGTGACTCGTCGATTCGCTACAGTATGGGGGCGGTAAGATAACTAACGAAAGTCATGTCAATTGAAGGTGCGATTTCGATGACGAACGATGAACTGGACCAACTGTCGATCAATACCATCCGTACGCTTTCGATGGATGCGGTCCAGCAGGCGAACTCCGGGCATCCAGGTACCCCGATGGCGCTGGCCCCGCTCGTTTATACGATCTGGAATCGCGTGATGCGGTTCGATCCAAAGGATCCCTTCTGGCCGAACCGGGATCGGTTCGTTCTTTCGAACGGCCATGCTTCGATGCTGCTGTGGTCTGTGCTGCACTTGACCGAGACTCAAGCGATCGGCGCCGATGGAAAGCCAACCGGGCACGAGACGATCACGCTCGAGGATATTCGTCGTTTCCGTCAACTCGGCAGCAAGGCCGCGGGGCACCCGGAATATCATCTGGTCTCTGGTGTCGAAGCGACGACCGGACCGCTGGGGCAGGGGATTGCCAACAGCGTCGGGATGGCGATCGCCGAGAAGTGGTTGGCGCAGCACTACAATCGACCGGGGTTTGATCTGTTTGACTACGACATTTATTCCGTCTGTGGCGACGGGTGTCTGATGGAAGGCGTGGCCTCGGAAGCGGCATCACTCGCTGGCCACTTGGGACTCGATAACCTGTGCTGGATCTACGACAACAATCACATCACGATTGAAGGACGTACGAACCTAGCCTTCTCTGAAGATGTCGCCGCGCGATTCGTTGCCTATGGATGGAATGTGTTGCGGTTGCATGATGCCAACGATCTGAAGGGGATCGAAGGTGCCTTGAAAGCATTCCGAGAAACAAAAGGTCGTCCGACAATCATCGTCTTCGACAGCCTGATCGGCTATGGCGCGCCGCACAAGCAAGACACTCCTGAAGCGCACGGCGAACCGCTGGGTGTTGAAGAAGTGAAGCTGACGAAACGAAACTATGGTTGGCCCGAAGATGCTCAGTTCCTGATTCCTGACGGAGTGAAGCAGCACTTCGCTGACGGCGTGGGTCAACGCGGTGCGGTTGCTCATCAGAAATGGACCGAGCTGTTCGCGGCGTATCGGAAATCGTTTCCCGAACTCGCGACTCAGATTGAACAAATGGAACGGCGCGAGCTGCCCGCAGGCTGGGACAAGAATTTGCCTTCGTTCCCTGCCGACGCCAAGGGGGTTGCCGGACGTGAAGTCTCGGGCAAGGTGCTGAATGTGCTGGCGCAAAACATCCCCTGGTTGCTGGGCGGATCGGCCGACTTGGGGTCGTCGAACAAAACGACCCTCAAGTTTGAAGGTGCGGAATCGTTCCAGGCGAAGACAACCGGAGGGCGGAATTTCCATTTCGGAATCCGCGAGCATGCGATGGGTGCCGTTCTGAACGGGATGTCCTTGTCGAAACTGCGACCCTTTGGTGCGACGTTCTTCGTATTCAGCGACTACGCCCGACCTTCGATTCGTCTCTCGGCATTGATGGAGATCCCGACGATCTTCATCTTTACGCATGACGCACTGGGCGACGGCGAAGACGGTCCCACGCATCAACCGATCGAGCACCTGATTTCCTTCCGCGCCATGCCTGGCATCGTGACCTTACGACCCGGCGATGCGAACGAAGTGGTCGAAGCTTACCGCTATATCGCCCAGCTTCAGCACGAACCCGCCATCCTGGTTCTCACGCGTCAGCCCGTACCGACGCTGGACCGGGCCAAGTACGCTTCGGCTTCGGGGGTCTCTCACGGTGCGTACGTGCTGGCCGACGCTCCTGGCGGAAACCCGGAAGTGATCCTAATTGGCACGGGAAGCGAACTGAGCGTCGTCGTCGAGGCTCACGAAGCGTTGGTCACCCAGGGGATTCGATCCCGCGTTGTTTCGATGCCCTCGTGGGACATTTTCGAGCGTCAGACGCGCGAGTACAAAGAGAGCGTATTTCCTTCCAGCGTCAAAGCCCGTGTGGTCATGGAGCAGGCCTCGACGTTTGGTTGGGAACGTTACGTTGGCGAGACAGGCCAGATCATCGGCATGACGACGTTCGGTGCGTCTGCACCTTATAAGGATCTCCAGAAGCATTTCGGCTTTGTGCCCGAATCTGTGATCGCCGCCGCGAAACAGCAGCTCGGCAAGGCGTAATCGTCTGTCTGTGATTTCAGGCTGCGACAATCGAAGTTGCCAGGTTTCAACGCGAATCCTGGCAACTTTTTTCTTTCACGGTCGTGGAACGTCGAAGTGGCGGCGTTGTTTTGCTGGCGGCAGGATATTGCCGGGGGCGAAAGTACCGGGCAAAGGGGCCGCTTTCCGTGGCAGTCATTTGCTGTGAACAGTCAGACACAACTGAAATCTGTTGCTTTGACCGCAGAGAATGACCGGTTAGCATCCTGTTGAAGTAAGGGGGACAGGCACCTTGGCGTTGATGATGTCATGGCGTTTTTTAAGCTGGCCGGAGCCAGTCCCCGTTACTTCAACAGACTGTTAGAGGCTGTCCATGAAACAGGTCTATTATGTCGTGGTATTCATCCTCCGTCGCCACAATGGCAACAACCAATTGCTGATGGCACGTCGCGCCGAGAACAAGTACATGGGCGGCACGTGGCAACTGATTTCTGGGGGCCTTGAGCCAGATGAGACGGCGTGGCAGGGTGCGCTGCGTGAGATGTGGGAAGAGACGCGTTTGAAACCGCTGGAGTTCTACCGGCTGAGTACGCTCGCCAGTTTCTACCGGCCCGACAATGATTCACTGAACACGGCCCCGATGTTCTGCGCGGTGATCGATAACGACGCGGCCGTGACAATCAATTCGGAGCATACCGAGATTGAGTGGGTGAACGTGACCGAAGCCGATTCAAGGCTGATGTGGCCCAGCGATCAGCAGGGGCTCGCGGAAGTCCGGTCAGTGATTCTGAACGATGGCTTGGCCAAGGGATACATGCGGATTCCGCTGTAGCAGCCTGTTGAAGTAAGGGGGGACAGGCACCTTGGCGTTCACGATGTCATGGCGTTTTTTAATCTGGCCGGAGCCAGGCCCGTTACTTCAACAGACTGCTGGACGAGCACTCTGATAACAGACGGTCGTGCGAAGATCATTCGTCCATGGTTCCGCTCGTTCATCGTGCTGATCCTTTTGGGATTGCTGGGAGGCAAATTACAATGCGTCGCTCCGTCCTTCCAGATGTGTCATGCTCGCTCTCAGGGGAACAAGTTCGCCATGTTGATGAAACTAAAACGCCAGTCATGGTGCATCGGTTGTTTTGTTGCGGTCTTCCTGTTGAGTGCATCGTCCCGCTCGGTAATGGCGGACGGCAATTCGATAGAGACGCCCGGCTCCGTCGGGAATGGTGATTTCATTATTGGACCCGACTACAAAATCGATCCCGATCTCACGGATCGAGGGCGACCGAAAGGGAAGTCTTTTGAATTCTCTTTGCGTCTGGCCGACAGCAAGATTTTCCGTGGTGATGACTCGACTCTCGATGCGACGAAGCCTGTGCGCGTGCAGCGAAAAATCTTCGTCTATGTTCCCGCAGCCTACAAAGATGGTACGAAAGCACCGGTGCTGGTCACGCTTGATGGGCCAAGTCGTCTCGATCTGGTGAAGCACGCACTGGATAATCTGACGGGATCAACTGACCCAGATCGCTCGTTGCCGGCCTTCATCGTGGTGGCCGTCGAGAATGGAGGTAACGATGGGAAAGGGAGCGAACGTGGTCTCGAATACGATACGATGTCCGATCGCTTTGCACGCTTCATCAATGACGAAGTACTGTCGGCGGTGTTGACGAATGCCGAGATCAAAACCGCATATCCTCGGATCGCCTTCACCGAGAATCCCTTGGGAAAAGCGGTGATGGGCTGCAGTTCCGGCGGGGCGGCGGCGCTGACCATGGGCTGGTTTCGTCCGGACCTGTTTCGTCGCTTGATCACCTACTCGGGGACGTTCGTCGATCAGCAGGACGACGACGCATCAGAAGAAGCGAAATACCCACTCGGTGCGTGGGAATATCACTCCAGCATGAAGCTGATCGAGAGCACCGACAAAAAGCCGCTTCGCATCTTCACGCATGTGTCGGAGAACGACAATCGCGCGAACGATCCCGAGGAGACGTATCACAATTGGGTGATGGCCAACGAGCGCACCGCCAAGGCCTTGCATGCCAAGGGGTATGATTACCGGTACGTCTTCAGCCGAGCATCGAAGCACTGTGACGCCAACGTCTTTGAGCAGACGCTTGCAGATACGCTCGTCTGGATGTGGCGTGGCTACATTCCGGAGTGAGCCGCGAATTGCCGTGCGTGATTGCGGACAAGCGGTTGCGGCCGATGAATGCGACGACAAGAAAGCGGGCACAAGCTCGCGTGGATTTATCGTTAAAGTCGTTAAAGTCGCGTGGGTCCTCTGGTCGATGAGAGAGGATGATCGGCTCTTTCCGGCACCTTTGCTTTGTTGCCGTGACTGGAAAGCATTCTTGACACCCGAAGCATCCGTTGAGTCTCCCGCATCAACCTGGAACGTGTGACACGCTGATATGCGCTGGCCGTCATTGCTACTGATGACTGCACTGATGATGGCGGTACCCGGCTGTCGAATTCTTGGACCGCTTTCTCCTTTGCGGCCTGTCGAGCAGTTGCTGGTTTACCCGCAGTCCGTCGCACCGTCGTTCTCTCAGCATGAACAAGCGGGGGGCCGACAGATCTGGATCGAGACCGAGAATCACCACCAACTGGACGCTCGGTATTTTGAACATCCAAATCCGCAGGCGGTGGCACTGTACTGTCATGGCAACGTCGGGACCGTTGATAAATGGGCGATTCTTGCCGGTCGATTGTCTCGCATGCATGGGATTTCGATTCTCGTTTTTGACTATCGGGGTTACGGCCGAAGTACGGGATTCGCCAATGAACGAGGGATCTTGAGGGACGCGGAAGCCGCTCGAAGCTGGGTGGCTCGGGAAAATGGGATCAGACCGTGCGACGTGGTTCTGATCGGTCGATCGCTGGGAGGGGCCGTTGCGGTCGATCTGGCCGCGAATGGAGGAGCTCGCGGATTGATTCTCGAAAGTACCTTTCCGTCGCTGCCCGAAGTCGCGGAACGCCACGCCGCCTGGCTGTTACCAGAATGGAACATGACTCAGCGAATGAACTCGGCAGCGAAGATCAAACGGTACTCCGGACCACTGCTGCAGAGCCATGGCGATGCCGACCGCCTGATTCCGTTGTCATTGGGGGAAGAGCTGTTTGCCGCGGCACCCGGGCCCAAGCGGTTCATTGTCGTTCCCGATGCCACTCACAACGACGACCATATTCGCCATTGCAAGGCGGAACGTGAACAGTTTCTCCGCAGCCTTCCACCGGTCTGGTTAACTCGTGAGATGGCTTTCGCGGAATGACTTCGGTGATTCCGCTGGCGGGGGTTGGGCTTGCGGTAATCGGAGGCCTTCGAGCTCGGTGAGTGCGTTTGTCAAACGGGCGAACTTGACCGGCGATATTTGAGTTCGACCAAGCCGCTTGGGAATGATTGGCTGCCTTCGAAGGTCAGGTCGGTCCGCAGTGCTTGGGGGTGAAACAGAGGGATGCCGTGTCCCAATACGATCGGGTGGATGAACAGACGGAATTCATCGATCAGCCGGCTGGCAATGAATTGGTGAATCAGGTCACCGCCACCGACGAGCCAGATGTTCTTTGTGATCTGTGCGCGAATCGTGTCAATCACATTGACGACATCATCTTGTACGAATCGGACCCGATCATCGCCCTGCTCGGTGTTTGATCGAGAAAAGACATAGATGTTCTTGCCCGCAAACGGAACCGTTTCAAACGTTTTGGCCTGTTCCCACGTCGTGCGGCCGATAATGATGGCCTCGACCGAGGACATGAATTCGCGATAGCCATAGTCCGCATCATGAAACAGCCAATCCACGGTTCCATCTGCACTCGCGATGTAACCGTCCAGGCTTGTGGCAATGAAGAGGACAACTTTAGACATGGCGGCCGTCGCTTGTCTGTGATGCGATTGATCTGCTGACGGAATCGCCTTGGCGACGCAGGATCGTCATGAAATAAATTATCGTATTAGTCATGTGGCGTCGAATGACGGACACACACACACACACACACACACGTTGGGCGATTGGAAGCCGGAAAAGTTTGGTTGATTTGGTGCGTAACCATTCACACTCTGAAGAGCGGGGGACAGGCACATTTCCCCGGACCATTGGAATCCACAGTGCTTCGATCATCGCAGCTCGGTCCTTCGTCGCGGGAAAATGAACCAGTCCCCGGCCTGTAAGCAGTTACATTTGGTACAGCCGCCTGGCGAATTTATTTCGGACGCGAAGCGTGTTGACGTCACGTGGGGCGATTGGCAGAATCGGCCCGGGCAATGACGCCCCGGGGACCCATTCAAGATGAACGTCGATACTCCCGCCGCCGAACAACCTCCTCGCAAATCTTGTCCGCCGCAGCCGGTTTGTCCCGCGTGCGGGGGCGAACTGTTCGAGATTCGAGCCAAGTTGCAATGCTCGCGCTGCCACACCATCTGTGAGACATGTTGTGAAGGTGGTCGCGGGTGATCATTCCTCGAGATTGCATCCCATTGCCGATCTGCCGCGAATGAGATCGAACAGCGGGAGCAAGCGCCTGCCCCCCGCTGCTCGTCGGTGAGCGTGAGTCGAGTGTGTGGATCTGGCAACTCGAGCGTCAAGGCCGCTGATCGTGCGTCCAAATTTTGACTCGGTGGCGATGCCATGATTCTTTGGCGCGCGAGTGTCGCCAGTGGGACCAGCCGAATTCTGAAAACCTCGAATCGAACGGCGTGCCGATATCGATCCGCCAGCGTCAGATCGAAACAAGGATGATTCGAAGTGGCACGCCGTTCGATGGAGTCCTGATTGGGCAATCAGGTCGAGGAGGATGGCTGATGTTTTGCATGAATGATGCCAATTCGATCTTTTCTGATCTCACTTTGTCTCGGTTCGAATTCCAGCGAAAATGCGGCATGCGATCGAGGCGGCACATCCTCGTTACCCACTCGACTTGGACTTATTCACTGGCTGAGTTTTGCCAACTGGCTTGAATTGGCTCACCAGTCACATGAGGTGGGTGTGACGTTCACGTGCTGATGATGACTTTGAGGGCCTTGGAATCGGCGGCATGGCTAAAGACGTCGTAAGCTTTCAGGATTTCATCGAGCGTAAAGCGATGAGTAATCAAGCGGTTCGGGTCGATCTTCCGGGACAAAACCGTCTTCATCAGCATTGATGTCGAGACGGTGTCGACCAATCGAGTCATGATGCAGATGTTGTGCGACCAAAGTCGTTCCAGGTGCAGATCCACTTTCTTCCCGTGAACTCCGATATTCGCGATGATTCCACCAGGGGCGACCAGATCCTGGCAGAGCAGGAATGTGGCCGGCACTCCGACGGCCTCAATCGCAGTCTCGACGCCTCGTCCGGCGGTCAGCGCCATGACCGTTTCGACGGCATTTGTGGTTCCTGAATTGACGGTCTGCGTGGCGCCGAACTCGCGTGCAACCGCCAGCCGATTCTCATCGAGATCGATCATGATGACTTGCGAGGGCGAATAGAGTTGTGCGCCGAGCAATGTTGCCAGGCCGATCGGGCCGGCGCCGACGATGGCAACGGTCGATCCGGGTTCAATTCGACCATTGAGAACGCCACACTCAAACCCTGTCGGCAGAATGTCGCTCAACATCACCATGGCATCGGTATCGGCGTCGCTGGGCAGAGGGTACAAACTGGTGTCCGCATGCGGCGTCCGAACGTATTCGGCTTGAGTGCCGTCAATGACGTTCCCCAGAATCCAGCCGCCCGTGGAACAGTGTGAGTACATCTGGAGGCGGCACGGCTCACATTTCCCACACGACGAAATACAAGAGATGAGCACTCGGTCGCCCGGCTTCACGTTTGTGACATTGCCGCCCACCGATTCGATGATGCCGACGCCTTCGTGCCCCAGAATACGGCCGGGAGTGCAGGTGGCGACATCACCTTTTAGGATGTGCAAATCCGTACCGCAGATGGTGGTCTTTGCCAATTTCACGATCGCATCACCGGGGGCTTGGATCGTCGGCTTCGGACGATCTTCCAGTGCAAAGCGTCCCGGGCCATCGTACACGAACGCTTTCATAGTCGATCTCAATTCAATTGGTTGTCTGAGTGGTCTGACGTTGCCATGAAATCGTGAGCAAATTCTGTCCTCAGACTTTCATGTCCGCATGTGTTGCGCGTTTTGCAATTTCTGGGAGCGGACGATCCTGCGGATGAATGGTGAGCACGGGACAATGTGCGGCTCGGACGAGTTTTTCCGCGACCGAACCAATCAACGTGTGGGCCAGCCAGGTATACCCATGGGTTCCCACCACGATCAGGTCGATTTGATTCTCCTTCGCATAGGCCAGAATCTCATCCACCGTGAAACCCACAACCGTCTTGTGTACGACGCGGTGGGTGGCGGTCCACTCAAGATCGATGACACTTTTCAGCAGGCGTTGTTCCGCCGCCTCAAGTTGCTCTTGCGTTTCATTGGCCGGCAGAACCCAAGACGATGAATCATCGGTGTACGGCATGACCTGTGAAACGACGTGTAGCAAATGCAGTTCGGCATCAAACTGATGGGCCAGTGCCATGGCATACTTGGCCGCCTGAAGTGACGGTTCACTGAAGTCGGTTGGAAGCAGAATTCGCCGGATTCCGATCATCATCGTTCGAGTCTCCTGTTAACACCCATTGGGTGTCGACGTTTTCAGGGATTGAGTTGGTGTCCAGTCGAAGCAGGTCCTGTCCTCTCGCGGTAAAGCACAGTTTGTGCCGTGTATGAGTTTTCTTTGAGGGCTCGAAACGATGGAGGACTCGCTAAGTTGCAAACTTGAATCGCGACGTCGATGAGCTCATTGCGAGCGGGGCAGCGGGTGATGTTCACGAACCCGTCAGGATCGAGTCTCTGTGCCACGCGCGGGCCCAGGACGGTGCGTTTTACGCGCGAGCATGAAGGTCGCGAGGGGGTGAAGGGGCGGTTTTCCGGCGGATTTTGGCCAGTTGGACAAAATTCGGGCGACACGAAGAGCGTTGGTCGGAACGTTCGGTACGGAGCTGTCCTGGGGTTTCAAAACTTGACTGCCGAGAAACAATTGACGAAAGGCCCGGAATCAAGGACGTTTGTGGGCGCGTTCATTGTCCGTTACCAGTTTGTCCGAGTGATATTTATGAAAATTGCTGTTGCGAGTGAGCATCGGGGCTTCAAAGCCAAGGACGGGATTCTGTCTCTACTCCGTGAGCTGAAGCATGAGGCGCTCGATTTTGGTCCGGCCAACGATGAAGTTTCGGACTATCCTGACTACGCCTCCAAGGCGGCATGGGCCGTGTCATTGGGGGAAATCGATCGTGCGATCCTGGTGGGGGGGACCGGAATTGGAATGACAATCGTCGCCAACAAATTCAATCATGTGCGTGCCGCGCTGTGCCACGATGATCTCGCCGCCCGAATTAGTCGCAGCCACAATGATGCCAATATCCTTGTCCTGGCGGCCGATCTGTACGATGCCGATGCCGTGCAGCGGATGATTCGAATCTGGCTGGACACTCCTTTTGACGGTGGTCGTCATGCCCGGCGGAACGAAAAGATCGCGCAGGTTGAACAAAGTTTTTCAAAAAGCCATACCGATTCGTGATGAAGTCGTCGTCAGACGAAGGAATCATCAACGCGATTCCTTCGGTACGACTTGAGGTTCTGGAGCCCCATCCGGCTGTTGAAGTAAGGGGGACAGGCACCTTGGCACTCACGATGACTTGGTGTTTTTTAATCTGGGCGGAGCCAGTCCCCCTTACTTCAACAGGCTGCTAAGGTTCTTTGATGCCAAACTCCATTTGCACAACCTGCGGGACTCAGTATGTGGACAGTGACCAAGTCCCGAATTCGTGTCTGATCTGTGCGGATGAACGGCAATACATCGGGCATTCGGGCCAACAGTGGACGACCGCCGAAAAACTCCGGCAAACGAACCGTACAGCGATCAAGTTCAAGGAGCCGGGGCTGATTGGAATTGGGATTGAGCCGCAATTCGCGATCGGTCAACGGGCCCTGTTGTTGCAAACACCACATGGAAATGTCTTGTGGGATTGTATCTCGCTGCTCGATGAGTCCGTCGTCCAGGCGATCAATGCCTGGGGCGGAATCAAGGCAATCGTCATTTCGCATCCGCACTACTACTCGAATGTGGTTGAGTGGAGTCGAGCATTCGGCGATGTGCCTGTTTATCTGCATGCGGATGATCGGCAGTGGGTGATGCGTCCCGACAAGTCGATCGTTTTCTGGTCCGGCGCGACGCTCGACTTGCTGCCGGGAGTGACTCTGATTCATTGTGGTGGTCACTTTGCAGGGGGGGCCGTCTTGCACTGGGCAGAGGGAGCTGATGGACAAGGGGTATTATTGTCGGGCGACATTATTCAAGTCGTGGCCGA
This sequence comes from Schlesneria paludicola DSM 18645, assembly GCF_000255655.1. Lineage (NCBI taxonomy): Bacteria > Pseudomonadati > Planctomycetota > Planctomycetia > Planctomycetales > Planctomycetaceae > Schlesneria > Schlesneria paludicola. The sequence goes on from NZ_JH636436.1 coordinate 738,363, forward strand.
TCGCAAGCATGTAAGTTTTATGTACAGCTATCCGAACTTCGTTCCTTTATCGGCATCGGCCGTCGGCTACATTCTCTCGGCGGTTAGACCCTATTCCTATCGCCGGATTTATGGAGCGTTCTGGGGGGCCGTGGTTCAGGACGACGGAATGGCTGTCGTCAATCAGTCTGCCCAGCGTTACCTCACTGCGATTCGCGAGTAGTGGCGCAGCCACGTTGGGCTGACAGGTTATCGAACGTTGCGACATGGCTCTTCGAGAACCATGAATTATTAAGAATATGTTAGGTTTGTGGTCTGCCGAGTGAAGTGCGCAGTTCCACTTTGACACCCAGCTATATGCTGTGTAATGATCACTGTTCCCATCCTGCGTATCCCTGATCCGACAATCGAGATATCGGTGATATGATCCCGAATGATGTCTTTGCGGTAACTAATGCTGGTGAAAACGCTTCGTTACCTGATCCCCCGTTGGACACGAGTTCGGAAGATCTTCTTCGGCAATTCGCAGCGGCGCGCGCTGGATCTTCGGCGGCGAGAGGGGAGCTTTTGGAAACGTGCAGAAACTATCTGCTTCTGATTGCCAACGTCGCCATCAAGCACGGTCTGCGGGCGAAAATCGGCGCGAGCGATCTGGTGCAAGAGACGTTCGTGACGGCCCATCAGCAGTATCACCGGTTCGAAGGAGAATCAATCCAAGAGCTATTGCGGTGGCTGTCGCAAATCCTGGAGTTTCGGATTGGAAACACGCTTCGATACTATTATTCTGCCGCCCGCCGTAACGTTGGTCGCGAAATTGATCTGCAGCAGCTTCGTGAATGCTTGGGAAGCGACAGTCAGATTGATGGGGATTTTCCGAATCGATGCGGCGCGACATTGAGCGCCGAGGTCGGTGCGAACGAAGACCGGGCTCGATTTCAGCTGGCTTTGCTGTCACTGATGGAAGATCAACAAGAAGTGATTCGATTGAGGATTGATGACGATCTGACCTTCGAGGAAATCGGACGACGAATGAACCGCTCCGCTGACGCTGCGAGGAAGCTGTTTACTCGTGCAGTCTCGCGACTCCAGTCGACATGCGGTGAAAGTTATGACCGAGGAGAATGACGAATCTGGAATTGCCGATGGATTTCCCCAGTCGGAACGGGTGCTCGCGCTGATTCTCGAACTGGATGCATCGCTACACGAAGGTCGGATCGCAAATCTGCCGGCCGAACGACTCAGTGAGCTTACGCCCGACGAATGCAGGCAGCTCGAACACGCTCGGCAGCAACTGCATTCTCTTTACAACGCGTCACGTTCTCGGCGTGCGCGGGGTCGCCGCTTGGATCGTGCGGCGGTTCATAATTCGCCCTTGACGCTTCCGCTTGATGAAAGCGAGTTCGGCGTCAACGATGCACTCAAGAAGTTTCTGGGTATTGAGGGGGCCCGATTCGGTCGATTCGAGATTCTGCGTGAGCTGGGAATTGGCGGCCATGGCGTGGTGTTCCTAGCGCGCGATCCGGTCCTCGATCGGCTGGTGGCTCTCAAGGTTCCCAAGCCCGACGTCTTAATCAATCCGCCACTGCGAAGGCGATTTCTGGCCGAGGGGCGAGCAGCAGGGATTCTGACCCATCCCAATATTGTCACCGTTTTCGAGTCGAACGAAGTCGGGTCGATTTGCTACTTGGCACAAGACTACATTCCCGGTCCCACACTGGCGCAGTGGCAGGACGATCATCCGGGGCCGGCGGCTCCCCGTGTTGCGGCCCTCTTTTTTCTGCAGCTTGCCGACGCCGTTTCGTTTGCACACAGCAATCAGATTCTTCATCGAGATATCAAGCCGGCGAACATTCTGCTTGCACCACCGCCGAACGTCGAGCCGAACCTGAGCTTGGAGAAATTCTCACCCAAATTGGCCGACTTTGGGATGGCAAAGATGAAGCAGATTGCTCCCGACGATTCGACTCGTTCGGGCGCGATTCTCGGGACACCTGCCTACATGTCTCCCGAGCAGGCTGCGGGGCATATTCACCTGGTCAACGAAACGTCGGATATCTACAGCCTGGGTGCCGTCCTCTATGAGTTGTTGACGCATGTCCGTGCATCCAAGGGGCACAGCGCATTCGAAACTCTGCATCGGGTCATTGACGGCCGCCTGCAGTCCCCACGACAGTTGATTCGCGGGTTTCCTCGCGATCTTGATGCGATTTGTATGAAGTGCCTTAGTCGCGAACAGTCCGATCGATATCCCACGGCCCAGGCACTCGCGGATGATCTCAGGCGATTTAGTGAAGGGCGTCCCGTTCTGGTGCGACCACAGTCGACGTTGGTCACGCTAGCCCGGTGGGGGCGTCGCAATCCGATCGCCGCATTACAGACAACGTTTGTGGCATGCTCAGTCTTGATCATGCTGATTGGCTCGCTGTGGTATAACGCGAGGCTGCAGCGAACATTGGACATTGTGCGGCAGCACGAGCGAGATCTACAGATCCGCACCGATTCGCTGCGTCGTCGTGTCTACGCCGACGATTTGAGACAGGCGGCCGATGCCTGGGAAGGGGCGAATCTGGTCGAAACGCGCGAACGTCTTGAGGCCTGTATTCCAAAACCAGGGGAAACGGACCTGAGGTCATTTCCCTGGTGGACGTTGTTAAGAGAGTCGGAAAATACCTCACGTGTGATTGGCTCGCTAGCCGTTGGCAGCACGACGGCTCCAATGGTGATCGACGCCGAGAGGATGATCCTGTACTGCGGGGAAGCAGACGGGGTGATTCGCGCTCGATTGTTGCCAGATGGCAAGCTGTTGTACGAACTGCGAGGTCATGCCGCCGGACAGATCAATGCCATGCAACTTGCGCTGGTGAACAAAACCCTGCGATTGGTTTCTGCAGGCGATGACGGCACGATCCGAATCTGGGATTTGAACGACCGTCGCGAAATTCGACCTCCCTCAATTCAAGAGGGACGCGCGACGGCGGTGCGCGTCATTGGCAAAGAGGGCGAAGCGATTGCCTCTGGTTCGGATGAAGGTCTGATTCGGATTTGGAACACGGGCACCGGGCAACTCGAACGACAACTCACGGGCCATCACGATGTGGTTCGATCGTTTGACGAACATGCTGAAACTGGAGTGCTGTTTTCAACGGCGCAGGACGAAACTGTTCGTGTCTGGGATTGGCGACAGGGCCGTCCTGACGCGCGTTTGGAGGATGGTTGTCTTGCGCTGCCCGATGGCGCAAGTTGGGGGCGAGTCCTCGCCCTGTCACCGGATGGTACAAAATTGGCCGTGGGGTTTCGTAGTGGGAAGTACGCTCAGTGGGATGTCGCCCAAGACAGTTCTCATTTTGGTGAAGTCATTGAAGATCAGCAGTTTTTCGGAGGGATTCGCGCCCTTGGGTGGGTCAATAATGCCACCCTTGCTCTTGGTGCGGCGGACTCGCGGTTGATCGTACGTCGTATGAAACCCGCGAAGGCCGCGGTAAATAAAATCTTGCTGGGGCATACAGATTGGATTTTGTCACTGGCGATTCATCCCCAAACAGGTGAAATCATCACCGCTTCGAAGGATGGCACCCTTCGGTTTTGGTCTTCAAACGCGATCTATGGCCAGTTTCGAAATACGAGCGAAGAATTTGAACGAAAAGCGCCTCCCTATTGGTCGGGCCCTTACCTGACGATTACTCTTAACAACGAAGTGAGCGTATACGAAATACCCCAAGGTCGTTTGGTCTCTCATTTCCACTCACAAAATCCCCTAATTGGTACTTGTGCGATGACATCGCCCGATGGGCGATATTTTTTCACATCAGAGATCATTGCCGAGAAATATTACTTCTCGGCATTTGAGTGTCAGACGGGTCAGCGTCGATGGAAGCTTTCGTTGGGCGGCGAGTTCGGAGATGAAGTTACCAGTGCGGGGGCCTGGGCCGACGACGGACATTTGCTGTTGCTTAGTGTCAAAGAGTATGTCTTGGGGGTGGATGCTGAAACGGGGGTCACGAAGTTTCTTGCGAAGCATCCTCGTCCGGTGAATGAAATTGGCATGATTCCTGGTTCATCGCGTTTCATCTCGCTTTGCATGGATGGGCGAATTCGATTTTGGGATAGCCAAAGCGGAGAGCAGCTTGAAGATCGTCCTGGACATCAGAATTCGGCACAGCGATTGTCGATCTCCATCGACGGGAAAATCTTTGCGACGTCCGGTGAGGATTTATTTGTTCGAATCTGGAGCACTGACGATGGTCAACAACTGGCTGCATTCACCGTGGACGTTGATCTGGATTCGATCGATCTCGTCGACGAAGGTCGGACATTGATTACGCTTGGATCAAATGGAATGCGGTTCTGGAGCGTGCCTGATCGAATCGAAACGGCACGCTGGAAATCCTCGGGCGTGTTCGTCAATACAAGAATGAGTCCCGACCGTCAGACGATCGTTCTTCAGAACGCCTTGGGGCTCAGGCTGATTCGTGGTGTCCCCTGAGGAAACCCTCGTCCCGTTGGGTACGCAGAATGACGAGTCACGCCGTGCTCGAGTGCTCCAGATTCTCTTAGAGCTTTTTCAGCAACGTGCGAGCTTCCTTGGCCGCGTCGGACTTTCCATAGAGTTCTACGACCTCTTGAAGTCTGCGGCGTGCGATCTCGGGTTTTCCTTTTTCGATGAACAACTTCGCCATTTCAAGCTGGCTGTCTGCCAGCCTGTCCAATCGTTCAATCGCTTCATCGACTAACTGCTTCTGTTGCTCGACTGACAATGTCGGAACCGGTGCGGATTTTTCTGTCATGGCGGTCAAATCAAGATCCTTGTCCGAAATCTGGTCACCTTGCGGCAGCGTCGACTGTCACACGAAGATCGGTCGAACGCGGTTGGGGCTTGCTGGCGGAAACGAGTCGCCACAAATCTTCCAACATTGCTCTAGATTGCCTAAGCGGATCAGAAAGTCAGAATCCGAACTCGTGATGGCAAATTCGGATTTTTTCTTTCAAGACTCTGGTCCGCATGTGTCCGTTGTCGAAAACTCAGACTGCCCGGACGTTCGCGGATCGTCGATCCGAGTGGCGCATTCAGAATCTTTTGGCGTACCGTCGCGTCAGGGGCTAGCCTGTCGCAGCTGGGCGGACAAGTCTGCAACGATCGCGGCATATTGAGGGTCATTTGCCAGATTTCGCATCTCCTGTTGGTCGGTGTCATGATCGTAGAGTTCGATCCCTTGGCGACCTTCGTTCCATTCCGTGTAACGCCAGCGTTCCGTTCTCAGGCTCCGGCCGGTGATTTGTTTTTCACCCCTTCCGCGTGCGATCTGGGTGCGTGCGGGCTTGGTCCAACTCGCATCAGGCATTTCAAGAAGCGATTTCAGGCTCAGTCCTTCCGTTGTCGCGTCAGCCGACAAGTTACAAAGATCGGCGAGTGTTCGGTGAAGATCAACCAATTCGACGACGCGCTGGCAGACGGCTCCCTTCGTGGTCATTCCAGGCACGCTGACGATCAACGGGACTCGAGCCGACTCTTCAAATAGTGTCATTTTCTGCCACAACCGCTTTTCGCCCAGGTGATAACCGTGGTCGCTGTGGAACACAACGATTGTCTTATCGGCCAGCTTCAGTCGTTCCAGTGCCTCCATCAGCCGACCCACTTGAGAATCCATAAACGTGGTCGATGCCTGATACGCCTGAATCGCTTGGCGCCGTAAATCATCGCTCATTGCCTCTTCTTCAGGGCGGATGGTTGCAAGGGCTGCGGCAGGGAATCGCTCACGCAGATCTTCAGGAGATTTGGGAAGTGGAATTGTCTCGAGAGGGTAATGCTCGAAATATTTCTTCGGTGCAACATACGGTGTGTGTGGACGGTAAAAGCCAACCGCCAGATAGAACGGCTGATCGCGATGTGATTCCAGCAAACGAATGGCTTCTGTCGCCCCAATTCCGTCGGTCTGCTCCGTATCGTCACCGTCAGAAGCCAGCCAGCTCAGGACTGCACCGAAGCGTCCGGAGCCTTGTCCATTGGGGTTTAGTGTGAAGATCTGATTCTCGTCATCCTTGTCTCGTCCACGCGGATTGTAGACGTGCTCCCACGAGGCGGGATCGTCCAGGCCATCGGTGCCAATCTGACCTGGCACACCATAGTGATACAGCTTCCCCACACGTGCGACGAAATATCCTGCATTTCGGAATGTTTGCGGCAAGCTGACTGCATTTGGCACGTGCTGTCGAAATTGCGTTTGATTCTCGAGGACCTTCGTCGTATCCGGGCGCAATCCAGTCATGAATGATGCTCGCGATGGATTGCAGAGTGGGTATTGACAGTAAGCCCGATCAAATCGCACCCCGCGACGTGCCAGGCGGTCAATGTTCGGTGACTTCACGTTCTGGTCGCCATAGCAACCAAGCCGGGCGGCCAAATCATCCGAGACAATATGCAGCACATTCATTCGGGCCGGCTCGGCGGCGCCTGCTGCCGAAATCAAAGCGGTGACTTCCAGAAGCAGCCCCGCGATGGCTGGCCAGCAGATGCCGCATGACAAACTGAGGCCACGGCCTGATGCTCGTCGCGGGGCTGCAATCTCTGTCACAAATCGTCGTGACTTCGTAACCATTTTGAAGAACTTTCCGTATCGAAATGGCATGAACAGTTCAAGGTAAGGAGGCGGCTTTGAGCAATGCGTCACCACTCAACCGATACTTGGTCCAATCATCGAGAGGATGTGCACCGAGCGATTGGTAGAAGCCAATCGCCTGCTGGTTCCAGTCCAGAACAGCCCATTCCATTCGGCCGCAGTGGCGTGCGACGGACAATCGCGCTACAGACAGAAGCAGTGCGCGTCCCAATCCTCGGCCGCGGAACGCGGGCTGTATGTAAAGGTCTTCCAGATAAAGACCCGGACGGCACTGAAAGGTCGAATAGTTCGTATAGAACAAGGCGAAACCGACCGGATCGCCGTCTGCTTCGGCGATCAAGGCTTCGATGCAGGGAGTCGGGCCGAACAGATGTTCGCGCAAACGATCTGGGTCCAGCGTCACTGTGTGACTCAAATGCTCAAAGTCGGCTAATTCAAACAAGAACTGAATCAGCTTCGGCACATCTTCAATCGTCGCAGTTCGGATCATTGCGACAGTGTGCGCGCTGAACTGATCCGCGCCAAGTATTTCTGAAGAGTACGTCGCTTCCGATCGCAAATCTTTGATTGGATACGTGATCTCAATTTCACGCAGAATGCCCGACGTGCGGCCGACCATCGGCATGGGTTAGAAGCCATGTCGATGGTCTGAAACGCGAACCTAATGCGGTCTGATAATAGTTCAGCTTGCAGACCAGCTCTTCTCGCTGGTCCTGCGCAAACGTCAACGGCCCTCCTGTGAAAGGGGCAAAGCCTGTTCCGAGAACCATTGCCAGGTCGATCATCCACGCTTCGGTCACGACGCCTTCTTCCAGGCACTTAGCCGCTTCGTTGATCAGTCGTAGCGTCAATCGATCGCGGATTTCAACGTCGAGAATCAGGCTTTCTGATCTTCCCACTCGGACTGCTGTCGTACGGTGTCCACCCGGCTTATTGTAGTTGTAAAAGCCTCGTCCCGATTTTCGACCAAGCTGTCCTTCGTTCACCATTTCCTGAAGGCAGCTTGTCACCGGGCCGTGCTCATGGTCGACGGGCAGTGAGATTGCCACATCGGCAGCCACATCGATTCCGATGTGGTCCAGCAGTTCGAGCGGTCCTGTGGGCATGCCGAAGCGGACCATCGCTCGATCAATGGATTCCGCAGACGCGCCTTCCTGTTGCAGACGAATCGCTTCCTCGAAATAGGGGAACAAAATCCGATTGACAACGAATCCAGGGTGGTCAGACGCCACAACAGGGACTTTGCCAAGCTTTTTGACAAACTCCACAAGCAGGGCCACATCAGAGTCCTGTGATTCGGGTGTCCGGACGATTTCGATCAAAGGCATGCGGTGGACGGGATTGAAAAAGTGGAGTCCCAACACACGTTTAGGATCGGGCAGTGCGGTCGCAATTTTCTGGATCGAAAGGGCCGAGGTATTCGAGGTGAAGATTGCGTGCGCAGGGCAGTAGAGGTCCAATTCGCGAAAGACAGACTGTTTGACATCCAGCTTCTCGGTGACGGCTTCGATGACCAGATCGACGCGTGAAAATTCGCGCCAGTCCGTTGTAATTTGAATTGTGCTGAACCAGCGAGATGCGTCTGATGCAGAGATGGCCCGATTGTGAACAGATTCGTCAAAGAGGTCACGGATTCGACACTGGCTAGCGTCAAGCAGGTTAGCGCTGACTTCTTTCAAGATGACGTCGAATCCTTGGATCGACGCCCAGTGAGCGATACTGGCTCCCATGGCACCGCCCCCCACGACACCGACTGTCTTAATGCGGCGTGAGGGAGATTTTGACTTGGGAACCCATGTTTCGGGCTTTCGCGCACATTCACGCAGGAAGAAAAGTCTCAATAAATTTCGGTGTGTGTCGGTCATCATCAGACGCGAAAATTCATGACGCTCTGTTTCGAATCCGTGCTCGGATGAACCGCGCAGCCCGGCTTGAACGGCCTTCAGAATCGAACGCAGCGCGGGGTAATGCTTGGCCTTGGATGCAATCGATTTCTGAGCAAACCACAACGAGAGTTTCTGGCCCGCCGATGTTTGATCGCAGAATCCCTTCCAGATTCTCTGCGGCGAAATGACCTGGAAGAATCGTTCTGCAAAGCTGGCCGCCAGTACCTGGGGGTGACCTGGACTGGGACTTTGTGATGAGTCCAATAGGCGAACGAGTGTATTGTCGACGTCGGTGGGTGGGCAGATCGCGTCGGCGAGACCTATTCTGACTGCGTCAGGGGCGTTGACTTTTTTTCCCGTGAGCAGTATCGGCAATGCGGCAGTCAACCCCACGCGCCGAGGCAGCCGCTGCGTGCCACCCCATCCCGGAAGCAGCCCCACTTCGACCTCTGGGAATCCCAGTCTAGTTCGCGGATCGTCGACGACCACCCGGTAGCGGCATGCGAGGGCGAATTCCAAACCGCCACCTAGGCAAACGCCTTGAATGACGGCGATTGTTGGAACTGACAAATTTTCGAGCCGGCCGAACAATTCTTGTACCGATTGGCAGATATGTTCGGCGATTTCTGGGCCGTTCAATGATTCAATGACCCGTAGATCTGCACCCGCCAGGAAGCCACTTTCTTTGCCACTCCGGAAGACGACCGCTGTGACCGAACCATCCAATTCGATGGCTCGAATCAGTCCGTCGAGATCACGCAGCACACTCTCGTTGAACACGTTTATTGGCTGATCGGCGACATTCAGAATCGCGGTCATCAGACCACGTTCGTCGCGATGCACGTCGAAGTTCGTCAAATGCAGATCGCTCATGGTTCGATCCGATCTCCTTGAGCCGAACGAGTCGCTCGCATGGGGCCGACCATCGGCTTCCGGTGACTCGTTCGGCTGAGTTTCTCTGTCGTTAGTTCTAGCCGTCGTTTGTTCTAGTTACCTGGCTGGCGCATTCCCCCAGTCCGATGTCGGATGTGTGAAGCGTCTTTCAAGACGTCTCACGCAATTTTCGGCGTAGGACCTTTCCGAGGAAATTGCGTGGCAAGTCACCTTCGACCAACTCGATGATCTTTGGCACCTTGTGGTGTGCCAGGTTTTCTTTGATAAACGCCTCGAAGCGATGGAGGTGAAACTTGGACTTGTCGTTCACCGCGACAATGGCTTTCACGATTTCCCCTCGTTGCGGATCGGTGACACCAATGACTGCGGCGTCTTTGACCTCGGGAAACTTTTTCAACACAAACTCCACATCTGTGGGGTAAACGTTGAACCCGCTCGTAATGATCAAATCTTTCTTGCGGTCGACGATCTTGAAGAATCCCTCGTCGTCTTGCGTCGCCAGGTCGCCGGTGTAGAGCCACCCGTCGCGCAGGATCTGTTCTGTGGCGGCCGGGTTGTTCCAATAGCCGAGCATCACTTGTGGTCCTCGAATGATCAGTTCTCCGACCTCGCCTGGCTCCAATATTTCGGCACCTGTTTCTGCGTCGACGATCAGCGCTTCCGTATCAGGCAGCGGCAGTCCGATCGTTCCGATGCGTGCGGTTCCATCCAACGGTCCGGCGTGTGTGACGGGACTGCATTCCGACAGTCCGAATCCTTCAACGACCTTCGCCCCGGTGTGTTCCGCGAACTCGGTGGCTGTTTCTTCCATGAGCGGTGCGCCGCCTGAAATCACCCACATCAGCGAACCCAGTTCGCGTTTGCGTTTCGCCGTCTTGAGATGTTGATTCATGACATGCAGCATCGCGGGCACCGTCGGAAAGACCGTCGGGCGTGACGACTCGATCAAGTCCAGCGTCAGTTCTGGATAGAAGCGATGATGCAGAACAAGTGTCGCCGCCATCGCGATTCCGTTCGTGACGCATGTCGACAAACCATAGCTGTGGAAGAATGGGATCACGGCCAGGAACGTATCCCGTCCAGTCCGATTTCCACACCAGGCTTTCAGTTGAAGTGCGTTTGCCATCAAGTTGGCATGAGACAGCGTGACCGCTTTAGCGCGGCCCGTCGTTCCCCCCGTTGGGAGAATGTATGCCGGATCGTGCGAGTTCGTCTCCACTGGGGTTTCGATGGGGCCGGTATGCGAGACGGAATGCAGGAATTCGCTCGACGGGACTCCAAAACTCAATCCATTCGCTTTCAGCGATGCGATCTTGTACAGCAGCTTTTGAAGTCGCGGCAGACGTGGCGCGATTGAGCAGGTCAACAACCGTTCGGGTCGATGACGGCCGTGGGTCACCAGATGGGCCAAGAGATCGAGCGTGACAACCAACTTGCAATCGGTGGCTTCGAGCAGATCGTCCAGTTCGACGGCCGCGCCCATCGGGCTGAGCGACACCACGAGTCCCCCCGCCATCCAGATGCCGTAAGCGGCGATCAGATATTCGGGAACGTTGGGAAGGAGGATTCCAACGCGGTCACCTGGTTTGACGCCCAGCGATTGAAACAATGCTGCCGCGCGGCGAACTTTGTCGTAGAGTTCTTCGTAGGTGATCTGTTCGTTGAAATAGCGAATGGCGATGCGTCGAGGAAACTGATTTGCCGATTCCTCAAGCAGCGACCACACTGGTCGATCTGGATATTCCAGATGTGTCGGCGTGCAAGCTGGATAGTGGCTCAGCCAGGCAGCCGTCGTGCTCTCACCCGTAAACCCTTTCGCATTGAATGCAATGGACATGATCTCTCTCCTCGAAGTGGCGTCATCGGTTGCATCATCTCGCCTGTAAAACAAAACATCATGAACGGAAAAATCACTTTTTCTGTCACGGCCTATGTGCGAAAACCGTTCCATTGTTCGTCATGGACAAAATGACGAGGGCATGGGGTGGCTTTGTTTTGCCATAGCGGAAATCAATGGCGATGAATCGCATGACGAACTCCGACAATAGCGCGAACGATCAAGTCCCACATCGGGTGACGACAATTCGAGGCGTATTTGTCGGTTGGGATGAGGCGAAGAGCGGGACCACGAGAGATGGTCGGGGGCTTCGGATCAGGCCAATCCGGCTTAATATTGCTTCATGACGGTTGTCATGAAGCCTCATCGAAAGTATCGGTCAGTTCTGAGCCGATTCAAGGCGCGATTCACACAATTCCACGATGATTTCATCCTTTATTATCAGGATGTTTGAAAAAAACTCTTTTGCCGCGAACAGGCGTACAATACGAACGAGACAGTTTGTGATCAAAAGGATTTCCGATGATTCACCATGATGATTCGGAGATTCCGATTTATTGGTTCTGTGAAGTTACTAACGCTGAAAGACGTCAAAAAGATCAAATCTGCCAGCGATTTTACGCTTGCCGTGGAACTCGAGCCGCTTAAAGCGAATCCTGATGACCGGATAAAGGACAATCGGATTGTGGCGAGTTGCGATGCTCGCGATGGCGATCGATTGAATCTCGGTCTGGTCTCTTTCATCCAGCCGAACGTCCCCACCGGAACCGGGGTGGCCTACGAAACACCACGCTACGATTCATTCCATGTGGTGAATGAATCGCAGCCGTTTCAATTTGAGGATCGAACAGAGAACTGCGGCCCCGGATCCAAAAGTTGGATCACATGCTTGACGCTGTACGGACGCTGTACGAGCCCTCCCGTGCGGGCAGAGTTCCATTGCATCATGCAGACATGATTCGAAGTGGCCAGGATGACGGGATCGCCCGCGGCGTCATTCAAGAACGCCGATTTCCGCGTGAGGATCTCGCGTGCGTTTTCCGGCTTCTGAATATTGTAGACCCCGCCGGAGCCACAGCAGTCGCGTGCCTGAGGGGCGAGGCTCCAATCGTATCCGGTCGCATTCAGTACGTTGGCGGGGATGCCGGGCGCCTTCTGGCCATGTACCAGGTGGCACGGCAAATCAACGTAGACGCGTGCGCTGTCGTCGCGACGAGCACGTGCCACGGGTCCGATCTCGCCCAGGAACCCCAAGACATCGCGGACTTGGTGTTGTCCCTGCAACGCTTTTCCTAGTGCCAGTCCACAACCTGACGAATTGCTGACCACGGCGTCGACCTGCAACGATCCAAACGCCTGGCGATTTTGCGTACGGAGCGCGTCGACTCCGTCGAGTCCAGTGTGTTCTTGGAATGCGCCGCAACAACCTTGATCGGGGGGAATCAGGACCTGGACATTGTTTTCGATCAGGACCCGGATCGTGGCAAAGTTGATTTCGCGGAAGACCGATTCCATCAGGCAGCCTGTCAGGAACGCAACGCGCGGTCCTGTCGGCCGATGTTGGTCCATCAGCCGCTTCGCGTACGCGGCTGTCGATTCAAGAACTGCCGGCTGACCCTGGAATAGAAATCGGTGTCTGACTAGCCCAACGGCGCGCAGCAGGCGCGCAGGCAGCATGACAAAATTGAACAGAGCTGGGCGGGTTGCCAACGCTGCCGCCAGTCGGAGGCTAAGTGGTGGTCGTGATCGATGTGTTGCAACATGCTGATGGCGGATCTGTTCGAAGATTTCTCCATACGGTACGTTCGCCGGGCAGGCGGATTCACACGCCAGACAGCCGACACACTCGGACGTATAGAAATCGGTCCACGGGTCTTGTGCCAGCTTCCCTTCCGCCTCTTCGCGCCACAGCCGCAATCGTCCCCGAGGTGAATTGTTCTCGTCGCCGGTCAGTTTGTATGTCGGACAGACTTCCAGGCAAAAGCCGCAGTGCACGCAACTTGCCAAGAGATCTGATTCGTGCGAAGGAATGAGTCCTGCGGCGTTCGTCATATCCTGACAAGAAGTGGCAGGCGACGTCTCGTTGCATGGTTTGGTTGGAGGCATGTTTTGAAGGTCCGATTTCGTGCCGCTGTTGGGCACGCTAAGTTCGATGTGAAGGACGCACTGATCAATTCAAATCATCGGTTGATCGCCAGCAGGTCAGCCGCGTGTTCAAAGGCCGTGATCCATTGCGTTTCCTGCGTAGAAGGGGGCAGGTCCGGCAGATGCCGTGAGTGCCAATCGCCGCCGACTGTCATCAGATGCTCGCCGTGTGCATTGATCAACGTGCGGATGCGATTGTCGCGATCTGCTGAATCGTCGAGAAAACCGTGGACCACACCGTTGTAGCACAGGGCTACGCAGCGGACGCCAGACTTGGCGATTTCGCGTGCCAATGGAATGACGTGTTCCGTCGCCGTTTTGAACGCGAAATCAGGCAGTCCATCGGTTGGTGGAATCGCATTGCGTTCCATGTCGATCGAAAGGGTATGTGACTGTGCGAATTCCGTCAGATAGCGTTCAGCGACAGGGCTTTCGTCGATAGGACCGTTCACGACGATTCGAATCATCGCCGAGCTGGCGTCTTGATCTGAAATGAAGTCAATCGAGTCGAACCAATGCATCCAGCACGTTCTTAACACGTCTGGAATCGCTTTGGAGACTCGCTCGACAGATCCTTTCAGTACGACGATCGTGGTTGGTCCACAATCGGGCCGAAGCCTCAGGACATAGTCAATCGGATGACCAAACCGATCGCCACTCGCCAACAGGAATCGGAACAGATCGTAACCGGTAGTCGTTTTGACAACGCGTTCGCCCACGCGAATCGTGCGCCCGTTCGGCAACTTCCAGTTCATGCCCACGATGTTGTCACAGAATGCGCCGAACCGGGACGATGCTGGCGCGAACCCGGTCGCGTTGACCTGAACGCGAAGTGTGGCGGTTCGGTCAATCAGAAGCGGGAAACGCAACTTGTGAGCCGCGGCGCTGGCTTCGACGTCGGTCGCAGTCGACTCTGCCGACAAGCAGAGCACTCCATCGATGGGATCAAGGAACGGTTCGAAATATCGTTCGACGGCTGTTGTCGAAGCGATCACGGATTGACCCGTTTCATGAACCGACGGAACCCGCTTCTTGTCATCCGGGGTGACGCCGTTTTGCGTCGCGCCGTTTAGACCTTCAAATCGTCGTTCGGCAAAGACCTTCAGTGGGTTCAGCTGGTGATGGGGATTAAAGACGGCCGGGACGGCTAATTGGAGTCGCAAGGCGTCGGTGCCGAAGACGAGCGGCATGTAGGCGGACTTGTCATTTCCAATGCCATGTTCGCCAGAGAGGGTTCCACCGACATCGACAACCCGTTGCATCAGCCGCTTACCGATATGCTCAACTTTCTCGAGTTCCCCTGGGTTGCGCGAATCGAATAGAAAGTTGGGGTGCAGGTTTCCGTCACCGGCATGAAACACATTCACCGCGCGAATTCCCGCGGCGTCGGCCTCGTCATAGACCAGCTGGAGAAGTTCGGCCAATGCCCTTTTAGGGATCACAGCGTCTTGCACCATAAAATCGGCGCTGAGTTGTCCCATCAACCCTCCCGCCGCTTTGCGAGCTTTCCACAGCTTCTTGCGCTGCTCGTCATCGTCGCTGAACACGACATCGCGTGACCCGGCTGAACGCAAGATGTCGGCGACGGCCTCAACGCGTGCATCGACAAGAGCGGGGGGACCGTCAATTTCGGTCAGCAACATGAATGAATCTTTGGGCAGGCCTGCTGCCATCGGACTATTCTCGACCATGGCGACGCAGCGTGGGTCCATCAACTCAATGGCGACCGGAAAGGACGAATGCGTGACGAGGGCATGAATCGCTTTCTCGGCAGTGATCAGGTCTGAATAGGTTGCACGAAACGTCCAGACCTTTTCCGGACGAGGTAACAGCCGCAGCCAGAACCGTGTGAACGCGCCCAGGGTCCCTTCCGAGCCGACCATGAACCGCTTCCAATCCTCGCGCCATGGACCACGACCGCCGGCGGGCCCGCCAAAGCGATGGACGCTTCCGTCCAGCAGCACCGCCTCGACACCCAGGACATAATTGCTTGTCACGCCGTAACGAAAACAGTGTGCTCCCCCTGCATTCATGGCGATGTTACCGCCCAGCGTACAGACCGGACCGCTGGAGGGGTCGGGAGGATAAAACACGCCGTGCGGAGCCAGAATCTCATCGAGTCGGTTCAGTGTGACACCGCACTCGACCTCGCACCAGAACCCTTCGACATCGATCTTGCGAACGTTGCGTAGTGCGGAGGTGTGGACGATGACGCCGCCTTGTGCCGCGACGGGACCGCCTGACAACGAGGTGCCTGCGCCCCGCACGCAAATGGGAACTCCAAGCTGCTTGGCACTCTGTAGCACCCGGATCATTTCATCGGCGTCAGAGGGAATCACCACCGCATCGGGCCGGAATGTTTTGTAGCCCAGTCCATCGGCGTCGTAACCCGCAAGTTGAGCGGGGGCCGTCAGAACACGTCCGCGAACCACCGATTGCTTGAGGAGGCCTTCGAGACGATTGGTCGCCATGTGAGCTTCTTTTTTGTGCGCTATGGGGATCGAGTTCGACGTTTGGAATGCGGGGCGACGAGGGGGCTGGCGGAGCAGGAACGTGCCAGGCAAACGACCGGTGTGGTGTTTGCCCTCGAAGCGTCTACTTTAACGGCGAAAAGCGATCCGCGAAACGCCACGGCGACTTCGCAGGCGAGTCTCGAAATGAGGCAAGGGGCGTCTTATTGTCCCGAAGCGAACGGAAAGTGACAATTCGACGAGGGAGCAGCTTCGATTTGTGCCAGACGGTGAACCGGTACGCCGCCCGATCGCTTGCTGGCTCGACTGGCAGCAGGGCACAGACACCGACTCATTTTTTCAGTTTGAGCAGCTTCTCGAAGATCTCGGAATTGACCGTCAGCGCTGTTCCATGACGCACTCCTTTGGGCATCTTGAGCGTGTCAGTAATGTCGGTCCACTGCACACCGTCTTTGCTTTCCGCTGCGCCGAAATGGCCGTCACGATAGCAGTCGAAGTACAAACGCCAGACATTGCCCGTTTTCAGCACGGTTGGTCCTTCTACCCAATCACGAGTCAGAATCGGTGGTCCGGGGACAGACCAGGGTTTTCCGATTCCAGCAGAGGTCACCGCATGAAGCCGTTTGTGCCCCGGGCGTTCGTCCTTGTAGATCATTGTCAGCCCACCGTTCATGGCGACGATGGTGCCATCGATACTGTTGTATCCGGGGTTGAATGCAATTGTCGGGGCAGAGAATGTGACGAAGTCTTTTGTGAGCAGCCAGTATAACCGATGATTGTGATCGCCGTCCTGGTCTGTCTCTGGAAATTTTCCGGGAATCGTTGTCGCAAGTGTCACCACGAATTGCTGATTCTCTGCATCATAGAACAGGTCTGGCGCCCAATTGTTTTTGGCGCTTGGCGTGTCGTGTGTGACGGGAATGAAGCGATGTTCGCCCCATTGAATTAAGTCCTGAGATGACGCATAGCCGAATCCCATGTCCCACCAGCCGCTGGACCAGACCATGTGGAACCGTCCGTCTGGACCTTGCACGATCGACGGATCTCGCATCAATTTGCCGCCGACTGTGGGAGTTGTGAGCGACTTGTCGTCGTTAATCGGTTCCCAGACGAGACCATCACAGCTCGACGCCAGATGCAATCCGTCTTCACCATTTCCGTGGAAGTAGCTGAAGACGTAACAATCGCCTGTAGCGTCGTCACAATGAGCGGCCTGCTGAGAACACATCAGTGCAGGCAGAGCCACGAAGAACAGAAACAAATCGCGATGGTATTGATATGCTCTCATGGAATTTCAATTTTCGATCAGGAGATGTGTTTTCGTGAAAGCGAGTCCAAGTCGAGGTTACGATTTGATCGAGACAACAGCCTGTTGATTCGTGGGAAGTAGTGCATGGAATTCGTTCTTGGTGAAACCGGCGCGGGTGAAAATCTGATCGTATTCAGCAAATGTATACGCATCTCCACGCGCGGTCGTGGCGAGCATCGTCAATGCGAAAGGAGCTGTCGCCGGAGGGCTGATGCGATCGGCGTTCGGGATGAACTCCAGCGTTAAAGCGCGTCCACCTGACTTCAACGCTCGATGCGTTTTTTCGGCAATCTGTTGGCAGGTTGGTTCGTCGAAATGGTGCAGGAAGTTCGTCAACAGCACGATGTCGTAGGAATGCCCCCAGTCGAGTTCGAACGCGCTGCCCGCAAGCAGGTGATGTCGATTGCCTACGCCAGCACGCCGCGCATTCTCGGTCGCAACTTCCAGAACATTGGGCCAATCCAGCGCCGTGACGTTCGCTTGGACAAACCGCTGAGCAACGGTGATTCCAAACAGGCCATGTCCCGCGGCGACATCGAGCACTTTGAGCGGTTGCTGAGCGTCGGCCACGATCAGATTCGCCAGAAGTTGAGCCGGCATGTGCATGACCGGGCCCATTGCGCGGGCGAATGCGACCCAGACGGGGTTGTTGTGCGATACTGTTCCCTCATCTGAGATCGCGGTGCCACCCTGTCTGACCGCCTGGGTCAATTGCGTAAACGCACCACGGATGTCGGGTGTCAACAAGAATTCAAGAGCGCCACCCAGGTAGGCAGGCGATGCGCGATTGAGGAAGATCGCGGAATCCTCAGTCAGTTCATAGAGATCGGACTCCTTTCGAAGAAAACCGATGATGGACAGGCTGTCGGCAAGGATACGAATACCCCGCGGGGAGGCCTTGCATGCCGTGGCGATTTCATCTGCTGTTTTCCCCCCACTGACCACGGCCGAGAACAGATCGAGTTCGATCGCGGTACGCAGGACTTCCGTCCGCTGGTATGCGTTGACCGTGTCAAAAAAAAGAGCGGGTGAAGGTCCGTGGGCGGCCATGGATGATCCTGCAGGTGGGCGAACTCGGCGGGATGGAAACGACATTGCCGTTTCACTGATGATTATTCTGATCGCCGCTCTCAATGGTCAACGTCACCTGTCACAATCTTCAGATCGCGGCCGGAAATTCTGGGGGAGTTCACGGTTCGATCAACGTCGAATCGCCTCAATAGCCAAAGTGGCCAGTCAAAATTGCCGGGTGGTCCGACAAAATGACGTACCTTCACGGTGCATTAGGGTTCAGGGTGAGTTTTGGTTGATTGTGATTTTAGGTCGCCGGAGTTGTCCTCGTCATCATCCTCGATTGCAAAGGTGTGCAATAGCCGATGGATTAGTGGAGCCAGGATGACGGCCATCATCGTCAGAAACGCGATGCCGCTATACAGGGCGTAGAATGTCGAGAAGAGCTTTCCGACAGTCGAGGGCATCTGATCAACGGGCCCCATCCCTGTCAAAATCATGGCGGCGTTAAGCAGCGCATCGACCCAGGTCAGGCCACCGAAAACATGGTATCCGACCGTTCCGATTAACAGCGAAGGCGCCACAATCAACATTGTGACACCCAGGCTGCGGGCCATGCGTAGTAAAAATTGGCTTTGCGACAGCACGGGTTCAAACTTCGTTTCAAACATCGAGTGACGTACTCCGAAATCATGCGCGATTCATTCCCGTCACCCGCAGAAGCACGAACTGTTGAGTGTGCGGCCGAGTTGGCGACACGTTGTTATACACGGACGTCGCGCGAATGAAATGAAGTGGTGTTGTCTGTCTGAGATGTGAGGTGGCGAGTGGGCGGTCGCACCGACTCGTTGATGTCACAGTCGAGCGGGCGTCTGGCTTGTCGTGTTCGCGGAATCTCATTTGCGGCTCGTGAGCGTCGATCATTTCAAAGCCGATCAAGCCAGGGATGTGCCGGAGTTGTGATTCTCAGTGCCTCCCTCAACCAGTTCAACGGAGTTTGATCCAGTGTCCCAACCGCACGCGCGAAATCGTGATCGTTTCTCGGGGCGAGGTGGTCCTTCGATTTGTAAAGAAGAACAATTTCCGGGGCGAGAATTGGGATGCCCAATTTCGAGTTGATAAATGTTTGATCTAACGGAAGCCGTACTTTGGAGCAGCGGCGGTAGACGAACTCCCCGTTCTCCGATTCATTGAGAAGCAGTTCGACGAATGGTGGAGTCGCACTTTCCTTCGTGCACCAAATGCAATGAATTGGCAGAGCGAGCGTTTGATTGGCGATGCAGGGAGTGAGGTTTCCCTGATGGGCCGTTGCTGTGCTCCAGCCAGCGGCAATGAACTGAGACAGCACGGCAGACTGATCTTTTCTGAGGATGGCGAAGTCGACATCCGTGTGGAATCGGCTGACAGAGTTCATCCAAAGGTCAATCGCCCAGCCACCGCAAATCCCCCACGGACAAGTCAATTCTTGGAAGTTTTTAACAGCCTGGCGGGGCACATCGAAACTGGTGGTCTTGTCTATTTCTTCCGAATGGCTCGTTGGAAAGAAATCCATGTTGGATGGGCCAGGGAGTCATTTCAGTGATGAAAGTTGTATTTTAGGTGGCTGTGGATCGGAAAGAAAAGAGTCGTTTCTTTTCGTGTGGCGGGGCAACGAATGGAGGTCGATTCGACAAACCGCTGGTCGTCGCGAGTCGTGGGGTTTATAATCGAGCGGGCAACTTACGTTGCGGGCCAAATGCGTTCAGGATTGGGACCGAAGGAGATACGCGATGCAGACCCTGCTGATCGTTTTGGCAATGTTCACTCAGGCCGAAGTCGGTCTACCTCCCGCGCCAGCACCCGAATTGCCGCCAGTTCCGGCTGTCCAATCGGTCGAGGAAATGCGAGCGTGGCTGCTCTCGCGATTGATCGTCGATATGTCCTTCGACGCGCAGAAATCGCTTGAGGTCAAGCAATTGATGGAGACCATGAACGAGCCTCAAATGCGGGCACTCATTGCTGCCTACAAGGAACAGGTTCAAAGAAACCGAGCTGGGGCGAACGATCCGCTTTCGTCGCGGTCGCCATTGTATTCGCCGGCAGAGCAGCAGTTGCTGGATCAGGCAAAACTCGACCGACAACAGGCCGAGGCCTATCGTGACCACCTGAAGCGCGAATATGATCGCCAATTGCTCCAGGGACAAATGACGCAGAATCTGGTCTATCAGAACATCGTTAACAATCAGCGCGCGATGTTTCAGGCCTATGGCCCATTCATGTCCGGTTCGTATGCCTACGGACCTCTGGGTTATGGCGGACTCGGCTACGGTGTGGTGAACTACGGTGGGTTTGGCTATGGCGCGCCGGGCTTTGGTGGCCCGACTTTCTACGGACTTCCGTGACTGCCGCTGGGCATCAAGTCAGAGTTCGACATCGCTGTCGATTCGCCGCAGAAGTGCAACCAGGTTCGAGCTGGCCTTGCACTTTTGGCATTTGAGTTACGGTGAAGCTCGTCGGACTGCTTCTGTGTGTGCTCCGCGAGCGAGAAAAGGGTGATGATGGCTGTGCGTTTTCGTGTGCTAATGACAGATCGAGCATGGCCCGATACTGAGATTGAACGTGAGATTCTGCAGGCGGTAGACGCGGAACTCGTTGAACCGACCGCTACCGACGAAGCGACACTCGTGCAGATCGCGCGAGACGTCGATGCGATTGCGACCAATTGGGCCAAGGTGACGCCCGCGGTGATTCAAAGTTGTCGTCGCTGCCGCGTCATTGCACGGCTGGGAATCGGTCTGGACAACATCTCGATTGAGACCGCGACCCAGCGAGGAATACCCGTCACGAATTGTCCCGACTATTGCGTATCCGAAGTTTCTGATCATGCGTTGGGGCTGCTGCTGGCATGTGCCCGACAGATTGCATTCTTTCATTTGCGCACCAAACGCGGCGAGTACGATTTGAGTGCTGCAAGGGGGCTTCGCCGACTGAGCGAATTGACCGTGGGGATGATTGGATTCGGTCATATCGCCCGGGAACTCCTGCCAAAGCTCAAGGCACTTGGGCTGAATGTGATGGCGCATACACCTTCCGGGGCTGACCACGGGACGGGATGCCAAATGGTCTCGTTGGACGAATTGCTCGCACAAAGCGACTTTGTCTCGCTCCATGCGCCGCTTAGCTCAGCCACGCACCACCTGATCAACGCGTCCCGGCTTCAACAGATGAAGCCGACTGCCTATCTGATCAACACTTCGCGAGGAGGGTTGATCGACCCGGTGGCCCTGTGGGATGCATTGCAGAGCGGAAATCTGGCCGGTGCGGCGCTCGACGTTTTTGAACCGGAGCCCCCCGATTTAAGCTTGCCGCTCTACCGTGACGAGCGTGTGATTGTGACACCGCACGCGGCATTTGTTTCCGAGGAGTCGATTCACCAGCTTCGCCAACAGGCGATGAAACAAATCGTCCAGGGTCTGCTCGACGAGCGGCCGGACAATCTGGTCAATCCAGATTGCTGGAAGAATCGATAATCCTCGGCATGTTGATAGGGCGCGCCGACATTAATCAAGCCGCGTCGGGTTGAGGTTTTGCGACAAATAGATAGTAGACGACAACGCCGCTGAGCAAGACCGCCGCCACCGCCCACAGCAACTCCAGGCGAGTTCCCAGGACGAAAAGCCAGCCGACAAGTGCGATCAGGCTTGGGATGGGATAGAACCACATTCGGAACGGCAGGACAATGTCGGGACGGGTTGTTCGCAGCATGTGCAATCCGACAATTTGTGCGACAAACTGCACGAGAATGCGGACCGTGACCGCCGTTTCGATGACCGTACTCAGCTCGAGATAGCAAAATACCGCCGTTAGGGCGCCTAAAGTCCACAATGAGATGGCCGGGTATTTCTGAGTCGGGTGAACGCGAGCGAAGATCGGCAAGAAGTCGCCATTTGCGGCCGCCGCGAATGGGATCCGTGAATAGCCGAGGGTAATCGAAAACATTGACGCGATCACCGTCCAAAGGATGACGCCGATGAAGATCACGGCAACGCGGCGGCCGTATAACGTTTCCATGAACAAGCCGGCAATCTGCTTCGATTCCATCGCCTCTTGCCAAGGCACGACGGCAATAATCGAAATGTTCATAAACAAGTACAACACGGCGACGACAATGACTGACGTAATGACGGCCCGAGGGATTGTGCGGCCAGGATTGCGAACTTCATCGCCCAGATTGCAAATGTTGTAATAGCCCAGATAGTCGTAGATGGCGATCAGCATCGCCGCTCCCAGCCCGCTCACCCACTCCTTGTTGATCTTGAAGGCGTCGGGCGGCAGCGTCAGCAAAGATGCGTCGAAGTGCGTCAGGCCAGAGATGATGACCGTAAAAACGGCGACCAGTGTTCCCGCACACAGGACTATTCCAAACCAGCCCACAATTTCGATTCGGCGGGAAAGCAACCAGGTGACGATCAAGCAGCAACCTGCGGCGAGCGTGTTCATCCCGCCGGGGATATGCCACTCTTTGAGAAGCAGTGGCAATCCGGGCCAGATATATTCCACGTAGGGTGCTGCACCGATGTATCCCGACGCGATTTCCATCGTCCCGCTGACGAGAAACTGCCATACATAAAGGAATGGCAGCATGCGCAGCCATCGCACTTTGTGTTTGCCGAAGATCTCGCGCAGAAAGTGATATGTGCCGCCACTACCCGGCAGTGCCGCGCCCAGTTCGCTCCAAACCAATCCGTCACAGATGACAAGGATGGCTGCAATCACCCACGCCACCAATGCCTGTGGACCATGCATTGCCGCCAGGAATCCGGGAATCGTAATGAAGGGGCCGATGCCGACCATGTTGGCAATGTTGAGCGCGATGGACTGCGGCAAACCCAGGCCACGAACGAGAGTTGTATTTGCGGAGGAATCTGTCGGTGCAATGGATCCTTCCGAGTTGGGATTGTTCAAAGCGCGTTGCTTCCGGCAAAAGGGGCGAGTTCTAGTTGATTCATGTGGATGGATGACGGCCATCGAATTGAAGCTTCGAGGGGCCACAGAGTACCCGATCGAGGACAATTGATGAACGCCGTGGGCTCAACTTGCATGAAACCGAAGTGATTTCTGGCCGTTGACCGAACGTGATTGAATGAGCTGTGAATTCGAGTTTTTCGGCGACCACGACTTCGATTGGATCATTTGGCGGCGTCAAGAACGGCGCGGACCTTTTTTGCCAGGCCTACTGCGGTGAAGGGCTTCTGCAGCAGATTCTCGTGGGAATTCGAGACGCCGCGTTGCAAGACCGCGTCGTCTGTGTAACCCGTCATGAACAGCACTCGCAGGTCAGGACGCTGCGCACGCAGTGCGTCTGCCAGTTTTAGCCCCCCCACTTCGGGCATGACGACGTCGGTCAGCAAAAGTTGAATCGCGTCGGGATAGTCCGCTGAGACGTGTGCTGCTTCGTGACCGCCAGAGGCCTCTAGGACGTGGTATCCATTCGCTTCGAGTGCGATCCTGGCGATCTTGCGGACTGGCGGGGAATCTTCGACAAGCAGCACGGTTTCGTGACCGCGAATGGACTCGCCTGTCGGAGCGGTCTCTGGAATGTGGGAATCATCCATTGTCAGTGGAAAGAGAAATCGAAATGTGGTTCCGACACCAATGTGGCTATCGACCTGAATCGAACCACCGCATTGTTTGATGATGCCGTGGACGACGGAAAGGCCCAGTCCGCTTCCCTTTCCGACATCCTTGGTGGTGAAGAAAGGTTCGAAAATCTTGCTCTTGATGTCATCGGACATCCCTTGCCCGGTGTCAGACACCGTGAGTTCAATGTATTCACCGGGAGGCAATTGATGAACCTCAGGCTCATCGAATTGCCTTGGCGTCATGTTGTTGGTCTTGATCTGGAGCTGACCCCCATTCGGCATGGCATCCCGCGCGTTGACCACGAGGTTCATGAGTGCCTGTTCAAGCCCACCTGGTGCAGCTTTGATGCGTGCTCTCGCCGCATGCAATTCCACGCGAAGCACGATGTCTTCTTCGATCAGTCGGCGCAGCATTCCCACGGCTTTGTCGACGACGATGTTCAGGTCAATGGGTTGAGGTTCGATGACGGCCTTGCGGCTGAAAGAAAGTAGTTGACGCGTCAAATTCGTGGCACGCTCGCCAGCGTCGAGAATCGCCGTGATGCACTCTCGTTGAGACCCAGTCGTCGGCAAGTCTTTGAACAGCAATTGTCCATAACCACTGATGACCGTCAGTAGGTTATTGAAGTCGTGTGCCACGCCGCCTGCCAGTCGACCGACGGCCTCCATTTTTTGGGCTTGCTGGAACTGTGTTTCCAGCCGCTTTCGGGCAGTGATATCGCGGATGACACCGGTGAAGTGCCGCTCGCGATCCAACTGAAATTCCGTGACCGACAGTTCGACGGGGAACGTCGAACCATCGTTGCGCCGCCCCTGGACCTCGCGTCCGATTCCAATCGGTTTCGCGGTCCCGGGGTTGGCGCTCTTTGAGAGGAACTGATCGCTTTTGCTTCGAAATGGTTCGGGCATCAGCATTCGAACATTCTTGCCGAGAAGTTCTTGCATGGGATAATCGAACATCCGTTCGGTCGCTGGATTGGCCGAATGGATCGTACCTTCGACATCGATCGTGATAATCGCGTCGTTGACGCTTTCCATGACGGACCGCAGCAATCCAAAGGTTCGGTCGCGTTCCGTCAAGTCGTTGATTGCGACGACGAAGGCAGAGGGGCCATATCCCGTGATCGAGGCTCCGACGACCTGGGCCGGAAAGATGTGTCCATCCAATCTGACGGCCAGCATCTCCATTTCGGGGGCAAACTTTCCCGTCATTTGCCCGACGGCGATCCGTTTGCGGATCGCCGCGTGATAGTCGGGGTGGGCGACGATGAATGGCGATTTCCCCAGCAATTCTTCGGTGCTCGTCGCGCCCATCAGGCGAATGAACGCTTGATTGCAGAAAAGAATCTCTTTTCCGTTGTGGACGTACAGTGCCCCGGGCAAGACGTCCACAAGTCTTCGAAGTCGCTCTTCATTGTCGCGGATCGTTTTTTCCGTTCGCTTGAGCTCGGTGACGTCGCGTGTCACCGTTGCGAACCAGCTTTTGCCGGTTTCCTCAGAGATCAGAAAAACCGCCCGAAACACATCGATCAGTGCACCGGTTTTTGTGTGAAGCAACTGCATTTCGCCTTCCCAGATACCGTGTTCGCCGGCTGTGCGAACCACGGTATCCAAAAAGAACTCCTTCCATTCGGCAGGAACATAATCGGTAAAGTGCAGATTCAACAAATCCCCGGTTTCGTCCAACCCCAGCATTTTTCGGCCACCGGAATTCATAAATGTCACGGTGCCGTCCAATTCGGCGATCGCGATCAGATCACGGCTGTGCTCGATGATTTTGGCGAGCTTCCGGTGCTCGATTCGCGATTCCTTTCGAGCCGTAATGTTTTCAGAAAAGATCGCGATTCCGCCGATTTCCCCGTCGATCCGTGTCCAGGGGTGAATTTCCCAGCGAATCCACTCGATTGAGCCGTTATGAAGTTTGATGCGGTCTTCTTCGCTGCACTCCACTGCACCTGCCAGGCAGCGCTGATGGATCGCTTTCCAGCGGTCCGGGATTCCCGGAAAGACATCGTAGTGGCATTCGCCAATCACATCGTTTGCGGCAAGGGCATAGTCGTGATACCAGCGTTTGCTGACGTGCAGATATCGCATCTCACGGTCGAGCATGGCGACCGATGCGGGGGCGTGCTCGATAAATAAGCGAAGGGCTTCCTCACTGGTATGCCAATCGAGCTTTGACTGGCGGTGATCTGTCAGGTCTTCCCAGAATCCAATCGTTCCCACAACCTGGTTCTGTTGCGATAGAATGGGAACCGTACTCGTGTTGATCCAGGCCGCATTGCCACCGCGGATGGTCCATTGTTCCACACCATGGTGTTGTGCTGTTCTGGACTGAGTGACCTCGCGCACTCTTCGCTCGATGCGCCGGGCGTCCGTCGTTCGAAGAAGCGGAAGTGCGTTGACCGTCGTGCCATATAAACTCTTTGGATCCACCAGGCCAAGGAGTTCCGCGAAGGCTCGATTGCATCCAAGAATCTGAAAATTGCGATCTGTCCAGAATACTCCCTGGGACATGTTCGCGAGGATCAAGTGTGGGAGTTCCTCGTGCTCGAAGCGCGAGCTGTTGATTTGCCCTTCCGAATTCGCAGGGGATTCTTCCAATCCGCAGATGAAGGGCGCGAATTCTCTTCGCGAAACCCAGTACATCAGGGAACCTGATGCCATGGCGAACAGAATGCCAAGCCCAATGGACCATTTGGAGAAGCCCGGTATTCCTGCCTCTCCACACACAAGCAAAAGCCAGATGAGGCTGAGTGCCAGATAGACTGCGGTGATGCGATTCGGCTTTGTCCAGTTCGTGATGCGAACACCTGCCTGATGGCGACCGGGGTACATGGACGGACCGAAGTTGGCATCGTGGGACATTGGCATGAACTGGCTTTCGCGAGGCTGCTCTCGTACGTCCTGAGAATCATTTCATTGGGTTGTCAACCCGTTCGTGGAACTCGTTGTCTGTCATCGAGCAATTGTTCTGGCGTTGTCCGCGACAAGGCCGTTGTTTGTTCGTTTCAGGCAGCACCTGCAGCAGCAGGATCAGATTCCGGTGTCTCTGCAAGGCAGGTGTGTGTGACCACCACATTCTCGTGGCTTCGATCGGGCGGCTCTGGCTTGAACTGATTCAATGAGTTGTGCAAAAAGTGATGTGATTCGCCGAACGTATTTTGCTATGACGTCTTGATTCGACTATCGAACGTATTACGAATGACCATCAACAGTTCGTCGGTCGCGAATGGCTTCTGTAGAAACGCCGTGTTCGCATTCGATGGGAGGCCGGAAATGACTTCGTCCTTCATCAATCCACTCATGAATACGACAGGCAAATCGGGGTGTGTTCTCCAGAATGTTTCTGCCACCTTGCGTCCAGAAAGGCCAGGCAGGATTGAATCGACGAGCAGCATGTCAATCGGCTCTGTCTGCCGCTGTTGGATCGCTCGCGCGGCATGGGCGTCGTCGGCTTCGAGGACGCGATAACCATGAGTCTCAAGCGTAATCGTGATGTACTTGCGAATGTACGCTTCATCTTCGACAACGAGAATCGTTTCCGTTCCTGACAGGAGTTCCGCATCCCGTGTGGCAAGGGCATCCGGTTCCAGAGCTTCTATCGCTGCGGGAAGTCGGATTTCGACCTTGGTTCCATTTTCGACGGACGTCGTGGTGTCAATTCGTCCTCCGTAACGGGTGACGATCTGATCGACGGCGATAAGGGCCGATTCTGCCGTCTCGGGCAGGCCTGTCATTTCGAACTGCTCGTCGAGATGGTGCAATCGGTTTTTGGTTGTAGGGCCGCAGCCGGTGTCGGAAACGGTCAGCTTCACATAACGACCTGGAGGCAGTTCGTTGTCCTTCGGCGAGTCGGTGTTCGCGACATCGTCATGCCCTGTTTCGATTGTGACCCAACCACCTTCGGGAATGGCACTCAGGGCGTTCAGGATAAGGTTTAGAATCATCCGCTCAATCGCTTCCGGGGCCGCGTTCACTGCCGCGGGGGCCGATGACAGGCTGACAGTCATGATCACGTTGCCGCGAATCAGTCGTCGAAAAATCTGTTCTGAGTGGACGATCAGATGGTTGAGGTCAACCGAAGGGGCTTCACGCGGAACTTCTGCCAGGACTGTGCGTAAGCGACGGGTCAATTCGGTTGCTTGAGTTCGCGCGTGTTGAATCGCAACCAGGGACGAGCGATTGGGATCGCCTTCAGCGAGTTGTGAGAGTGCGTGCTTGGTCGAGAAGTAGATCACGAGCAATAAGTTATTGACGTCGTGCAGGATACTGCTGGCAAGTGACGATTGTTGATTGCTTTTGCGTAGTGCGTCTTGTGCCCGCGCACAAATGTCACTTTCGATCGCGAACTGCCGTCTTAATGTATTTAGCTCGGAAGTGCGCAGGCGGACCTCACGTTCAAGCTGGGCGTTCGCCGCGTGCAAGTCCTGATCAACGTTTTGGCCGTTGCCTTCGAACTCTGTCAGGGGGGCGGCTCGTGATGTCTCGCTCGGATAGACCTGATGGCCGAACGGATTTGTCCGATTGATTTCTTCCAAGAGTTCTGCCCCTGAATAGGCAGAGATCAGCACGATTGGATTCTCTGAATGGTGTTTCAGCCATCTGGCGATGTCTGCAGGGCGAGACCAATCCTCGGGCGCCAGTTCCTCGATCCCCGAGGCCTCTGGCGGAAGCTCAAGCACGACTTCTCGCTCAGTTCGCTTGACCGTGCTGATAAAAAAGGCCATCCGCGACCTTTCCGAGAATCGGGTTGTGGTGTTGGGCGTCGGAAATGGAACCAGGAGAACTCTTCGTCTCGATGAAAGCGCGATTGGCCTGGTTTGGCCCTGACAGACTTGGGGATTCTGAAAAAGCAGAGCGGGTATGGTGCCTATACAGGTGATCCCCGCTTCTCATTTTGGATTATGAGCACGAAATCGAGACATTGGCAAGGGGAGTCGTGTTGTTTCGCTTCAATTTAATCTGATTGCGGTGTTTTTATTTCGTGACCCGAATGCTTTCCGCCTTGATTCGGCATGGCTTGTTCCATCGGTGTATTGTCTTGCGCAGGTGATGCAATGGAGCGACGCGATTCAAGGAAATGTGTCACGTTCGAGTGGATGACTGAAGGTCCCTCGCTCAGTTTCGGTATGCTTTCTCGAATTTGTGGACGACGTGCGGTGGATCGGCAACGATGTTTGTCCGATCGGGCTTTTTTCGAGGAAATCGCAGAGATGCCTTGGGTGCAGGTTTACGATCCTCTTGGTTCATGGTGGTTGTCGACGCTTTTGGCGATGCTGCCGATTGCGATTCTTCTTGGAACACTCGCTGTTGGAGTGAGTGCTGTACGTGCGGCTCTCGCCGGGCTTGGTGCCGCTCTGCTGGTTGCCATCTGGGGGTTTGGAATGCCCGTCGGTGCCGCGTTGGCTGCGGCGGAATATGGCGCGTGCTTCGGAGTTTTGCCCATCGGATGGATCGTCGTTGCGGCGGTCTTTTTGTTTCATCTCACCGTCAGAAGTGGTCAGTTCGAGGTCGTCAAACGTTCGGTGGCTGCGATTTCGCCCGACCGCCGAATTCAGGCCCTGCTGATCGCCTTTTGTTTCGGCACCTTTATCGAGGGAGCGGCTGGATTCGGAACCCCCGTTGCCATTTGCGCCGCGCTGATGATCGGTCTGGGGTTTTCGCCAAAGTTTGCTGCGGGGCTGGCGTTGATCGCCAACACGTCGCCCGTCGCGTTCGGGGCACTTGGAACTCCCATCATTACTTTGGCGAAGGTCTCCGGGCTGGATGAAATGTTATTGTGCCAAATGGCGGGCCGGCAACTTCCGTTCTTTTCATTGATTGTCCCTGCCTGGTTGGTGATCGTCATGTCGGGATGGCGTGGAGTGATCACCTGCTGGCCCGCAATTGTTGTGTGTGGCGGGACCTTTGCCACACTGCAGTTTATCGTGGCAAACTTTCATGGTCCGGCACTTGTCGATGTCGTGGGAGGGCTAGGTTCGCTCATTGTTCTGGCAGTCATGATGCGGTTCTGGCAGCCGGCCACGATCTGGCGATTTCCTGATGAAAGGGAATCAGCACAGTCGGTCGAGGTCGCTGCATTAACGACAAAACAGGTCTTTAATGCCTGGATGCCCTGGATCTTCTTGTCTGTGTTTGTCTTCCTATGGGGCTGGCCTTCTGTGAAAGACACGTTGAACGGTGGCACACCGCAAGCCCCCAATCCTCTGAAAGGTTATTCCAAATTCAGCCTGCCGGTGAGCGGTTTGCATGACCGTGTCTATCGCACAGCGCCGATTGCTTCCGTTCTCGAAGGCGCAGATCGCACTGCAGAACCTGAAAAGGCTGTTCTCGACATTCCCTGGCTTTCCACAACGGGCACCGGGATCTTTCTGGCGGCGATCTTGACGGCCATCTGGCTACAGATCCCGGCTCGTGAGTTTGTCGCACAGTTTGGGCAAACGATTTGGGAAATGCGATGGGCTTTGGTGACGATCGCGGCCATGCTCGCCCTCGCATTCACAACCAAATACAGCGGCGGCGATGCGACGATGGGACTCGCATTCACTCGCACGGGGTGGCTCTACCCGTTCTTCGCCCCGTTGCTGGGTTGGTTGGGCGTCGCACTGACCGGCAGCGATACCTCGTCGAATGCCTTGTTCGGCAGCCTGCAGCGAATCACTGCCGAGCAGTTGGGGCTCGATCCAATCCTGATTGTCGCCTCGAACAGTACCGGTGGGGTGATGGGGAAAATGATCGATGCGCAAAGTATCGTCGTGGCGGCGGTTGCGACGGAGCAAAAAGGCGGAGAAGGTGAGATCCTGCGTTTCGTCTTCTTCCATAGTGTGGTCTTGGCTGCGTTAGTCGGTGCCCTGACGTTCATTCAAGCGTATTGGCTGACCTGGATGATTCCCGCTTGATCTGGTCCGACGCTGATTGGCGATTGCTCCGTGGCGTGGCGTCAAGATCGGACAAAATCCGGCCCATCAATACGATCAACACTTCAGGAACCGGAAAATGTTACCGGACATTCCTTCATCGCATTCGTATGGCTCCGTACGCATCGAACTGGATCGGATTGTCGATGTCGACGAGCACCGCGGGCTTGTCCCATATTACCACTTCAAGGTCCTGGACGAATCCTCCCGAGTGGTTGGCCATATCAACTTCCGGGTGGGGGATACCGCGCACTTGCGGTTGATCGCGGGGCATGTGGGCTATGAAATTCACTCCGACTTCCGCGGACACTCCTATTCCTACGACGCGTGTCTGGCGCTCTCGAGTGTCATTCGACTTTGGTACATGTCGGTCATTCTGACGGTCGATCGAGGGAATCTTGCCTCGGAACGAATTATTCAAAAGTTGGGAGCGACATTCATCGACGAAGTGCTTGTTCCGCCAGGCGATCCCGCGTTTACGGGCGTCGATCGAATCAAGCGACGCTATGAATGGATTGTGCCGTCTGGTGCAAACCCGTCGAAAGGCCACGCGGCAAGAGATTAGTCGGCAGAGACATTCCAGACATGTGTCTGCCGGTCATATCCCGCCGAAGCGAATCGTCGGTTATCGGGACTGAACGTCACCCCGTAAATCGTGTTTGAGTGCGCTTTCAGTGTCAGCAGTGGGATCTGACGCGCATGATCCCACACGCGAATTGCCCCGTCTGCACCCCCGACAGCCAACCAGCGGCCGTTGGGGGAAAACGTGATCGATTTCAATCGACCAGCGTCGGTCTCAAAGCTTGTTACTGGTTCACCCTTGGTCGTCCACACGCGAACGTTTCCGTCGGCCCCGGCCGAAGCGACCAGCGAATCATCGGAGGAAATCGCGACGCCCTCGACGGTCTTGCCATGCCCGGTCAGGGTGCAAATCGGTGAACGCGTCTCGACATTCCACAAGCGGACGGTCTGTTCGTCGCCGCCTGATGCGACCACTTTCCCCTGGCTACTGATTGCCACACATTGCACGGTGGCTTCGTGGCCAGTCAGCACCGCGAATGGTGTTACTGACGAGACATCCCACAACCGGACCGTTTTGTCGAACCCCCCGGATGCAATTAAATTGCCCGCGCGAGCGATACTGGTACACACCGGATAATCCTGGTGTCCATTGAATGTCGCGTCGACTGCACCGCCATCTGCAGCCCAAATCTTGGTCGTTCGGTCCAGACTTGTCGTTACGATACGGTCGTCCGGTAGAAATCCGACAAAGGAAACCCCATCCCCGTGTCCGCTCAGAGTCTGATGACGCTGCCCAGTGGCGACATCCCACAGTCCAACGGTATTGTCGAGGCTCGCCGTCGCCAATCTTTTGCCATCGGGTGAAAAGGCCGACCAATAGATTGCGTTGTTGTGCGTGGCTGTGAATAGACGAGTGAGATGCATGATTCCTGATCTGAACGAGAGGGAAATCGAGGCGTATCAAATCAGTTCAGGAAGTGGCTCATAAATTGGGTCGACCAGAAATTGAGGTCGGCCGGAGAGATCGGTCAATCGAGTTGTCGCCACATCGATTCCTAGGGATTTGTAGAGTGTCGCAAAAATCTCCTGGAAGTGAACGGGGCGTTCCTTGGGGTGTTCGCCGAGACGATTCGTTGACCCAATCACTTGTCCCGTGCGCAATCCGCCACCTGCCAACAGGGCACAGCCGACCTGCGGCCAATGATCGCGTCCACCGTTCTTGTTGATCACCGGCGTTCGTCCAAATTCGCCCCAGACCAGTACCGTCACATCCTTCTCGAGTCCTCGGTCACGCAGGTCGTCGAGCAATGCGGAGAGTCCATGATCGAATACAGGTAGATGATCGCGGGCGTTTTCGAAGTTCGTGCCGTGCGGCCGTCCATGCCAGTCCCAGCGCCCGTATGCCAGTGTGACAACGCGTGCACCGGCTTCGACCAGGCGCCGCGCAGCAAGCAAGTAATCGTTTGTCAGTGGCCCGGCATCGCCGTAACCCGCATTCTCGAGCGTGCCGCCGCCGTATCGCGCGCGGACGCGCGGGTCTTCTTGTTCAAGATCAAGTGCGTCCACAAGCTTGCTCGATGTCAGAATGCCGAACGCAGCCTGATACTGCGATTCCAGTCCCACGAGTGCACCGCTTTGTTCCGTGTCTCGCTTCAGCTGATCAATTTCTTCAAGCAACAGTTTACGGTTTCGCAGGCTTTCAACGCTGAGCCCATTCAACCCCAACCTTGCCTGTTCGGCGTTGGGGGCGAATGCCGCGTGCGCCTGTCCCGCGAACCCCGCCTGTCCGGGGTCACCCCATGGTGCATTCTTCATTCGCGGAGACAATCCGACGAACGGAATTGTGCCGGGACCGAGTGATCCTTGGATTCGAGACACAGCAGCGCCCAGGGATGGCCAACCGCCCGCTGGCTGACCATTCACGCTGTGGCCTGTCATACATTGAAACGCGGCGTGGCGGCCTTCAGAGCCGACCAAAGATCGAATGACTGCCAATCGATCCATGCGTTGTGACAGTTGTGGCAACAGTTCACAAACATCAATGCCAGGTACGTTGCTGGCGATTGGGGTGAATTCACCACGGATTTCGACCGGTGCATCCATCTTCAGATCGAACGTATCCTGGTGGGGTGGACCACCGGACAAGAAGACCATGATCACCGCTTTGTGTGACGAACGGCCCGACGCAGTTTCTGCCTGCAAGAGATCAGGAAGGGCTAGGCCACCCATCGCCAGCCCTCCAATTTTCAGCATCGAACGGCGACTCAGGCCATCGCAGAATCGATGTTTCGTTCCGAACACATTCAGCATGGGCAAGCCTTTGATGCGAGGCAGATCAACACAATCGCAGATCTAAAAGTATGCGTGATTTTTGCCAGATGTCCATCCTGAATCGGGGGAGGAGATCGTTTTGAAAAACCCGGCAGGCGCGACCATGGGACCATTTCGCCCCGCGAGTGTGAGGCTTGTCTCATTTACGGTTTGCGAATCGGCGTAAACGCGACATCGGCCAGGCGCTTGAGTTCGTGAGCGATCTGTTCGCCTTCGTAGAATGAGATCCAACCTTGGACCGATTGTGTCTCGCCGGGTTCACAATCGGGGACCTGCGGATCGGCATGCAGGCAGGGGCAGGGGGCGTTACCCCACGCGCGTCGGCAATGGTTGAATCCTAGAATGACCCACCGATTCCCCGCTTCACTTTTACAGGCCGCGAAAGGCGACGAGAAAATCTTGTTGTCGTTCGTCTGCGACTCGAATCCATTCAATCCCTTTAACATGCCACACATTTGAACATGCAGGCCCGTCAGTTTCTCGGGTGTGTCATTCGTGACGCTGAATTCCAGGTGGACACCGGTCTCGACCAATCTCGCTTTCGAAGTCATCGAGATCTTATTGGGGAATTCACGTGTCAGCGACAATTCATTGAAGCCATCGCGGGTCCACTCCAGGGCGGGAAGGGAAACACCTTTCTTTTGCCAAATTGTTGGCACATGCGTATGTGCCAGATACAGCAATTCTCGCTTGTCACCGACGTTGTGCCAGACAGCTTCAGGAAAGTCGATGACGACGTAGCCGCCGTCCTTCCAGGGGGGGAATATGCTGATCTTGGTTTCACGTTGTGGATGAACGGCACCTTCCAAAAAGCCGATTCGTGGATGGCGGCCTCCGGGGTATGGCATCATGGTGATTTCACCCATGCCCGGAACGGGAACGAACTGTTGCGTCGTCGACACGCCTGTTTTCGCATCGTCCAGGATCTTGAGTACGTCAGTGGCGGGCATTCCCAATGCCAAACCGATTTCCTCGGGCGAATAGTGATGCGCTTCCATATTTGCGAGCCAGTAACGCTGGTCTGTTCCATCGACCGGTCGACGTCCTTCTGTCGGCATCGGCTTCGGTTCGGCGCTTTGCAGATTGAAGGGGGCCAGCCAGAGCGTGGAGCAAAACAAGATCAAAATCGAGGTGCGCAACATCCGACGGTTCCTCATGATCAGATTCATCAAGGCGAATTCATTTCTCCGAGTCTATCAAAATCGATTGCGATCGACGTCGCCACCAACCGTTGTCCCGCTCGACAGGCTGATTCTTCGATCCTGGTCGAAATGCCGAAACTCGAGTCGAGTATTCGCTTGCAGTGAGAGGGCAACATTGGCGGCGACAAGCGGCATGGATAACATTTGACACAGATTCATTGATCGTCAACTTCTCGGATGGGGAGATTCGCTAATGAGATCGTCTTCGCTGCGGTGGGCCGTTTGCACATTGGTGGCGACGCTGTGTGTCGTCACTCAGGCGAACGCGGCCGAAATCGCGACCATCGCCGGGACGGGCGTCGATGAACATTCTGGAGACGGTGGCCCTGCGCTCAAGGCAGGGCTCAGCAATCCATTTGGACTTGAGATTGCTCCGGACGGCATGTTGTATTTTTGCGATTTCACGAATCATGTCATCCGCCGCATGGATCTTAAGACGGGGTTCCTGACGACCGTCGCCGGAACGCCGCGCAATCCTGGATTTGCGGGAGATGGTGGTCCCGCCTTGCGAGCGAAGTTCCATGAACCGCACGAAATTCGATTTGATCGAAATGGCAACTACTACATCTCGGACATGAAATCGGATGTGATTCGAAGGATCGATGCGAAGACCCAGATCATTACGACCGTTGCGGGGACGGCCAAGCCCGGATTTACGGGCGACGGCGGACCAGCGACGAAGGCCGAGTTCAACAATCCGATCGCTGTCTCGCTTGACGGTGATGCGCGATTGTTGATCTGTGATATCAAGAATCATCGCGTGCGACAGGTTGACCTTGAATCCGGTCTCGTTTCCACATTTGCAGGAAACGGTGAAAAGAATCCTGTCGTCGATGGCGCGCCGCTGTCATCGACCGCGTTTTTTGGTCCCCGTTCGCTGGCCGTGGATACCAATCACGACGTGATTCTGGTGCTGCGCGAAGGAAACGCCGTCTACCGAATCGACCGGAAGGAAAAGTCGGTACGTCACCTGGCCGGGACGGGAAAAAAGGGCTATGCCGGGGATGGTGGGGACGGCAAGTTGGCACAGGTCAATGGTCCGAAGGGGATCGCAATCGACCACCAGGGAAACATACTGCTTTGCGATACCGAAAATCACGTCATCCGCATCATCGAGAGATTGACAGGAAAGATCGACACACTGGTGGGTGACGGGACGATTGGTGACGGCCCCGACGGCAATCCTCGCCACTGCCGATTAAACCGGCCTCATGGAGTTTTCGTGGCCCTCGACGGCACGGTCTATATCGGCGACAGTGGTAATCACAAGATCCGCAAACTGACACGTTGAGCGGCCCGTGCGAATTCCGCACGTTAAACCCGCATCGAAACAGACTTCATGGCGACGCTGGCGATATTCTCGATTCGACCTTCGATCAATCCGGCGGCATTGCTGCTCGTCATGGGATTGTCTGCGGGCCATTTCGTCATCGCGGACGAGCCATCGCCAAATGTGTCAATCGACTCGGCCTCGCGACATTCCGTAGTGTCAACACTGCTCGATTCAGCACCTCGCTTCAATTGGTCAGAGTTCGGCCGTCTCGGCCGGCAATTCCGAATCAAGTTGCCACGGCAGTTCCGAGTCTCGCGATCGCAGCAACCGTTAAGGTTTGTCTCACTCGTGAATCGTGACGGCTTCTTGGGCGAACTCCTGGAATGGGGCCGCGATCACTGCTCGTTTCGCCTCTTGACTGGTCGCACAATTCAAGTTCCCACAGGCGCGATCGCCGTCATCAGTAATCCGCCCGGGGAAGTTGATCTGATCGACCAATCGTTCGATGAGAACTCAATGCGGCGCGACGATGAGGCTAAGGGGGATCGTTACGACATCCAGTCCAAAGACGGTCGCAGCATCTTGCAACTCTCTGGCGACGCTCGCTTCGAAGAGGCGTTTCCGTTGGCGCTGACGTCTGCTCGAATTGAAGTTTCATTCCAAGTGATCGCCCTCGATCAGTCTGCTCGTTCCGGTGAATGGACACTGGCGTGGGCGTCTGGTGCTCAATCCGATCCGTCCGTCACCATTCGCGTCGGCCCCCATCGACTGATTCAGGTCACGCAGTTGGTGCCAAGCAGGCCCGCGTCCGTTCAATCGTTTACTCTTGCTGAAGGATGGCACTCGTTCATTGCAATCGTCACACCCGAGAGAACGCGATTGATTGTCGATGATGCGAACCTTGCCGTGTTCGCGATACCGGATCACGCGTTGAAATCGATTCATTTTCGAGCAGCGGGCAACGCATCGAAGAATCGGTTGCAGCTGGATTCGCTTCGGGTGCGTCGGCTCGATCCACCGGATGATCAGATGTTCGCACGCGATGAATCACTGACACTGGACATGATTGCATTCTCGACGGGTGATCAACTTTTGGGACGCGTGTCGAATCTGGATCGGCACCGTGTTCGAGTTGATGCCTTTGATGAACCTCAGTCGATCCGTTGGACTCGGATTGCGGGTGTGTGTTTTGCTCAGTCTTCATCGCCGGTTCAACAATCGGGGCGGGTTCCGACGGGCATTGTCGCCGAAGTCGAGATGCAACCGCTCACGGACCGGCCTGATTGTCCGCCTGAACGCTGGACAGGAACCATCATTCAGGTCGACGAGAATGAAATTGTTCTGCACCATCCGTTGATTGGACCGATTCCCCTGAGTTGGAATGAGATTCGGCGGATCGATCCGCAATTTGTCGGGCGTTCCCTGTTGGTTGATGGACGCCGGTTTCATTTGGGGAATGCGATTCGATCTGACTTTCATCGGCAGCAACCGGATGGAACTGACTGTCTTTTGGAAATCGCTTTGGACGAGATTCCGACAGGAAAATGTGACCTCACTGTTGATGTGGCCGAACTCGAAGCGGCCGGACCCGATGCACCGCCTGCCAGTCCATTCCTGGCCGATTTGCGTGCTGGAGATTTAACGACGGAGATTTTCGTCAACGATCAAAGCGTGGGCAATCTGAATTCTCGGATTCGATTCAAAGCGACCGCACAGAATCCCGATCGAATCCAACTGGCGATTCCCCCCAGTCTGCTTAAGATTGGCCGCAATTCGATTCGTCTCAAGCAACATTCGAAGAAAGATGCGCCACGCGAATTCGACGATTGCGAAATCGGCAACGTTCGTTTGGAATTCGGGGTGGCGGAGGCCCGCTGATCTGTTTCAACCCTTTTTACAATTGAATTGATTGATGAGTATCCATTACGCGACACGACTGCATGCGGCGATGAAGGTCAAGGGAACACCAGCCCTCGTCGGACTTGACCCACGTTTGGATCAGCTTCCCCCCGATGTTCTGGCGCACGCTCGCGAACTTCACGACGATCCGGTTGCTCAAGCGGCTGCAGCTTTTGAAGAGTTTTGTGTGCGACTGATCGACGTTGTGGCTCCTCTGGTTCCCGCTGTGAAACCACAGGCGGCGTTTTTTGAAGAATGGGGACCCGACGGTTGCCTGGCGCTGGCACGCGTCATCCGCTACGCGAGACAGCAGGGGCTCATCGTCATCTGCGATGCGAAGCGGGGCGACATTGGGACGACGGCGGAAGCGTACGCACGGGCCTACCTCGCGGGGGCTGATCCACAAGCCGCCATCTGGCAGGCCGATGCGCTGACCGTCAATCCGTATCTTGGACGCGACACGCTCGAACCGTTTGTGAATGTCGCCAAAGAGCGAGGCGCCGGCATCTACGTCCTGGTGAAGACGAGTAACCCCGGTTCCGCTTCGTTTCAAGATCTGGTGTCGGGCCCCTCGACGATCTATCGGCATGTTGCGAGCGTCGTTGAAAGCCTGTCGCTGGAAACGCAAGAAGACGGATATGGGGTGGTGGGTGCCGTCGTTGGCGCGACGTACCCACAAGAACTGATCGAACTGCGGGCCGCGATGCCGCATGTTCCGTTACTCGTTCCTGGCTACGGCAGTCAGGGCGGCGGGGCCAGCGATGTGGTCGCAGCGTTCGCGAATGACGGATTGGGCGCTGTCATCAACAATTCTCGCGGCATCAATTTCGCCTTCAAGTCAAAGGCCTATGCCGAACAATTCGGTCCAAAACAATGGGAAGCAGCCGCCGAAGCGGCTACGAAACAGATGATCGCCGACCTGGCCACGGCGACGCCCGCTGTCAAGTTGGTTCGTTCCGCGTAGCCAATTTTGGTACTCAATTGGTTTTATAGAATGTGTGTCATCAGCTCTGCCGGTGCACAAGCACCATTGATCGTCGGCAGGACAGTGAAACAGTGAGATTCAAATCATGCCACGCGTTCGCGGGATCATCTTTGACATGGATGGCACTCTTGTCGATTCGCGACTCGATTACGACGCCATTCGTCGAGACATGGGGCTTCCTCAAGGAGTTCCCATTCTCGAATCGTTGATTGCGCAGCCCGAGGGGCCTGTGCGAGACCACATGCTGCAGGCGATGCGGCGTCATGAATTGGCGGGAGCCGACGAAGCCGTCTTGTTCGACGGAGTCCTTGAGTTCCTGAGTCATATCGACGAACGTGGGATTCGATCGGCCATCCTGACGCGAAATTCGCGCGAGACGACCGACCGGACTTTGTCTCGTCTGAATCTTTCCTTTACCCATGTCATCACGCGTGACGATGCGCCGCCAAAACCTGATCCGACGGCTGTCAAGAAGATCGTCGAAGAATGGGGACTGCCTGTCAGCGACGTCATCGTGATTGGCGACTATTTGTATGACCTGCACTTGGGGAGAAACGCGGGCATGCGAAGTGTATTGTTTGCCCCGAACGAGATTCCTCACTTCTCTTCTGAAGCCGATTTTATCTTGCGTCATTTCGATGAGGCGGCATCGCTGCTGAGCACACTGCACGCGAGCGACGAATGATTCCAGACCATCCCTTCGACGACTATCGTGGTCGGCGTGTCCTGGTGATGGGGCTGGGGGCGTTCGGCGGGGGGCTTGGAGCCGTCAAGTTTCTGGTCGATCGTGGTGCGGTAGTCACAGTGACCGACCTGCGATCTGCAGAGAAACTTGCCGAATCGCTCGCGGCGTTGAGTGAAACGTCACCCGATCGATTAGTGCTTGGCCGACATGATGAAGAGGACTTTCGGAACGCGGAACTGATCGTTGCGAATCCCGCCGTCAAACGAGATTGCCCCTTTCTCGTGATTGCACGATCTGCCGGTGTTCCGATCACCAGTGAGATGAATCTGTTTTGGAGATGGAACCGTGCACCGATCGTGGCGGTGACGGGCAGCAACGGAAAATCGACAACGACGGCGATGACGCATGCCATTGTCGAACGCGCTCTGTCAAAACAGCCAGGCCGGCGCGCGTGGCTCGGGGGCAATATTGGAGCCAGCCTGCTGCCGTCCGTCGATCAGATTCGGCGCGACGATCTAGTTGTCCTTGAACTCAGTAGCTTTCAGCTTGCGGATCTCAATCGCCTGCAGGTCAGTCCTCATGTTGCTGTGGTGACGAACTTTGCCCCGAACCATCTCGACTGGCACTCCGATCTGAATCACTATCGAGAATCAAAGCAGGCGATCTTGCGGTGGCAGACGCAG
Source organism: Schlesneria paludicola DSM 18645 (assembly GCF_000255655.1). Taxonomy (NCBI): domain Bacteria; kingdom Pseudomonadati; phylum Planctomycetota; class Planctomycetia; order Planctomycetales; family Planctomycetaceae; genus Schlesneria; species Schlesneria paludicola. The sequence goes on from NZ_JH636436.1 coordinate 778,630, forward strand.
GGCGATGTCGTGGTGTTGAATGACGATGATCAAGACGTTGCGCATTGGCCTTTGATCGGTCGGCGGCTTGGTTTCGGTTTACGAGATATGGGAGCGTCTGGGGCGTTTTGGAATGGCAAAGGCGCCGTACTTCGGCAAAATGGCCAAGAACTCGAACTGCCGCTACGTGACTGGCTGACGTTGCCCGGGCAGCACAATGTCGCGAATGCACTCGCTGCGACGGCAGCTGCAATGTCCGCAGGAGCCGACATCGCGAGCGTTCAATTCGCACTCAAGAACTACCAGCCTTTGCCGCACCGTCTGCAGTTCGTGGGCGAGGTTGACGGGCGAAGATTTTACAATGACTCTCTGGCGACTACGCCGGAATCTAACGAGGTGGCACTTGCTGCGTTTGAGCAGCCGATTGTGCTCTTGGCAGGTGGCTACGACAAGCAGGTCGATCTCGGCCAGATGGCGATTGCAATTGCGAGACGAGTGAAAGCCGTTTCGCTGATGGGGCAAACCGCACCGTCGCTGAAGTCAATGATCACGAAATGCGAGAAAAACCGCTGCCATGTGTCAGAACCACATGTCTCATTCACCGAGGCGTTCGCCTGGGCGTATGAGCAGTCGGAACCGGGGGATGTTATTTTGCTGTCACCCGGCTGTGCCAGCTACGACTGGTTCCGCAACTTTGCCGATCGCGGGGCGCAGTTCACGCACCTTGTTCAGCGACGCATGGCGTCGAAGAATGCCGGGGAATGACGATCTGGCGAACATGATGTGTGGCTTGATGGACCCGTGACGAATCCGCGGAGTCGTCTACAATTTGTGAGATCGAAATTGTTTTTACCCAAAGGAATCCTGTGAACCTAACTCGCTCGTACCGGGGTCTGGCCACGATCGTCGTCATGATCGGTTGTATTGTCCTGACATCGATCGGTACTGCCGATGAGAAAGGGATTGCCGATTTCCCCAAGCTGTCAGTCACACGCGATTGGCCATGGTGGCGTGGACCTTCGCGAAATGGCATCGCGGATTCCACCCCGGTACCGACAACGTTCAGCGAAACAGAAAACGTGATTTGGAAGGCTCCCGTCCCCGGACGCGGGCATGCGTCCCCCACCGTCGTCGGCGACTACGTCTTCCTCGCAACCGCCGACGAGAAGCAGAAGATACATTCCGTCGTCGCATTCGATCGTGCGACCGGAAAACGATTGTGGGACACGCAAGTCAATCAGGGCGGATTTCCCGCGAAGAATCACGCCAAAAATACGGAAGCCTCTTCGACCATTGCATCGGATGGTGACCGGATCTTTGCGACGTTTTATCACCACGATCATGTGGGAGCGGTGGCGCTCGATCTGAAAGGGGAAATCCTCTGGAAGAAAGACGTTTGCAAGTTTCGTCCTCGGGCTTATGAATACGGGTACGCACCGTCACCGGTGATCTACCAGGACAAGGTGCTCATCTCGGCCGAGTACGACGGTGACAGCTTTATCACGGCACTGAATCGCGAGACCGGGGAACGTGAATGGCAATCACCGCGCCCCACGATGATTACCTTTTCGACGCCTGTAATTGCCCATGTCGGCGGCAAAGATCAGATGCTGATCAGCGGTGCACTCAAGGTCTCATCATACAGTCCAGCCGATGGTAATCCGTTCTGGACGGCCGACGGAACCACGTTTGCCACCTGTGGGACGATGGTCTGGGACGAAACGAAAAATATCGTGTTTGCCAGTGGCGGTTTTCCCAAGGCGGAAACCGTGGCCGTCAAGGCGGACGGCAGTGGAGAAGTGCTGTGGCATAACAATCAGAAGTGTTACGAACAATCGATGCTGGCATACGACGGTTACGTCTACGCGTTAACTGACAATGGCGTGATGTTCTGCTGGCGCGGGACAGATGGCAAAGAGATGTGGAAAGAACGCCTGAAGGGGCCTGTCAGCGCCTCACCTGTTCTGGCAAATGGAAATATCTACTGGGCGAATGAACTGGGCACCGTTTATGTCTTCCGCGCCACGCCAGAGAGTTTCGAACTGATCACCGAAAATCATGTGGGAACCGATTCATTCCCCAGTCCCGCGATTTGCGGCGGTCAGATCTTTCTGCGCGTGGGGAATGGGCATGGTGCTGCCCGCAAGGAAACACTGTTCTGCTTTGGTAATGCGAAGCCAAAGTAATGCTGAAGCCGTCGCGTTGATCAGCGAACGCGGACTCGCAGCCGTTCATTGAGATACTCGACCAGGTCGTTCCCTAAGTTGCGGCTGGTTTCAAGTGGTACGCGTTCAATGGCATTACGACGGCAGATTTCATCCAGCTGTGCCTCATGCCTTCGGAAGGCCATCAGATAGCCTTCGCGAACATCCTCGGCCTGCGTGAGAAACTCGTCGGTTTCTTCCAGGCCCAGGAATTTCACCATGCCATTGAATTCAAACGACCGTTCGTGTGGATGCAGAATCTGGAACAGCACGATTTCGTGTCGACTGTATTTCATTCCGTGCAGGGCCGTTTCCAATGCCCCGAGGTCGGTCAAGAAATCGCTGAAGATGATCACGATCTCACGCCGTCCCATCCGTGCCGTCAGGTCCATCAGACACTCGGCCATTTTTGTTTTCTCAACAGGCGAGATCTGATCGAGGTGATTTATCATCCGATACAGTTGAGTCAGCGATTTGCCGGGCGGAACAGAGTCTCGGACCTGATCATCAAACGTGGCGAGTGAAACCTTGTCATTGCGTCCAATAATCGAGTAACCCAATGTCATCGCCGCATGAGCGGCGTACAGCAGTTTCTGTTGCGATTCGTCGCCGTAGCGCATCGACGCACTGATGTCGAGCAATAGATGGCAGACAAAGTTCGTCTCCATCTCGTACTGTTTGACCGAGAGTCGGTCGCGTTTGTAGTACAACCGCCAGTCAACGTGGCGAGGGTCGTCACCGGGAATGTAGTCACGATGCCCGGCAAACTCGACCGCAAAGCCGCTCAGTGGAGATTTGTGCGACCCCGCCAGATTGCCGACGACCAGCCCGTGTGGTTCGATCGGTCGGTCTGCGACGCGTTTGAGATACTCTGGATTGAGATATCGCGAAAGAATGCTGGAAGACATCGGAGTCCTTTCGAATTGTCAAAGTCTTCCAATAGGGCACGAACCAAAGAACATCGCCGGACTGCGAATTCCAACCCCTGGTCGTTGTCCTTCAGTTGGGGCGGACAAATGGTTTGTCGATCGGAATTTGCTCCATCAGCATCGCGATGATTTTTTCACTGGTGATCTCGGCCGCTTGAGCGGCATAGTTTGGTGCAATCCGATGGCGCAGGGCACCGGGTGTCACCGCTTGAACATCGCCGATCGTCGCGTGATATCGTCCATGCAGGATCGCACGGGCTTTGGCACAGGTCACCAGTGTCAGCACACCGCGCGGGCCTGCTCCCCAGTTCACCCACTTGTTGACGAATTCGGGGGCTTCGGCCGTGCCGGGCCGCGAAGCGCGGACCAGCGCGTGAGCGTACCCTAAGACATGATCGCTGACTGGCACCCGCAGTACGAGTTGCTGAAACGAGAGGATTTCGTCCGCCGACAGGACGGCCTGGATTTGTCCCAATTTGCCCGAGGTGACTCGACGTGCCACTTCCCATTCATCCGCGGCAGAAGGGTAGCTCACGCGGATATGCAGTAAAAATCGGTCGAGCTGTGCTTCAGGCAGGGGGTATGTGCCTTCTTGTTCCAAAGGGTTCTGCGTCGCAAGAACAAAAAACGGACTCGGAAGTGCATGGATCGTGCCGCCGATTGAGACTTGGCGTTCCTGCATCGATTCGAGCATCGCGGCTTGGGTCTTCGGCGGGGTTCGATTGATCTCGTCCGCCAGAATCATGTTGGCAAACAGCGGACCCGGCAGGAACCGGTACTCGCGATTGCGCGTTTCGAGATTCTCTTGGATGACATCCGTCCCCGTGACATCGCTCGGCATCAGATCGGGAGTGAACTGGATTCGTTTGAATGACAGGTGTAGTGCCTGTGCAAGCGAACTCACTAGCAGCGTCTTCGCCAGACCAGGGACGCCTTCCAGCAGGGCATGTCCGCGAGCGAGAATCGCGATGAGCACCTGTTCAATGACGTCTTGCTGGCCGACAATTGCCTTGCCAAGTTCATCACGCAACGACAGGTACATTTTCGCGCAGGTTGCGACCGCAGCCACATCGTCCACGGTCAGTTCATCAGTTGTCATATTGTCGGGGCACCAAATCGATCGAAATCGGGTCACATCACAGAATGCACATTCATCATAGTTAATCCACGCTCTGAAAGTACTTCTTCAGCCGTTCTTCATATGTGCGAGGTCCTTTTTGGCCGATGCCAGCACGCAGGGAATTTCGAAGTTCTGGCGGCAGTTTGGCGAACCAGGCATCCTCCTTCAGTGCTTTGGTATTCACGTTCTCGTCCGTCTGTCTGGATTCCCCCGATGCTTGACCTTTGGCTTCTGTGCCTTCGGGTTGCTGATCAATCATTCCGTCTTTGACTTTCTGATTGACTCCGCTGGCGTTGTTTCCTTTTGCCAGCTTGGACGATCGCCCTGATTCGCTCAACTGAGATTCATTTTGTTCCGTGTCGTTGCTGTCCCCCGGAGGAGCTTTTGAATCCGCATCGGATTGTTGCGAAGGGGGAAGTTGCGCAGTGAGTGCTTGTCTTGCGGCATGGATCGCGTCAGCCCCTGCCATCATTTCTGCGGTCAGATCGGGTGACTGTGAGATGAAGCCCGTTCCGAGCCCATTGGGGTTTTTCCCCGCGGGTGCCCCGCGCGCGTTCGATCCTTCGCGTCGTTCGCTTCCTGTTTTTTCGCCTGCTTTGGAGCCATTTGCATCGGCCACTTGAGACGCCTCTGCGTCTTGTTGTTGTGGCGTCCCGAACGGATTATCGTTCTCCGCGGACGCCTCGCGCATCTCATCGGTATTCTCAGGCGAATTGATTCCCTGTTCCGTTCCGACGAATTTTGCCGCGAGTTCGAGTGCTTCGCGCAGAGGAGGATTGGCGATTTCGATCTGGCCTGATAGCTCCACCGCCGCTTGTCCTGTTGCACGTTGCGCATCGACAAATCGTCGTCGTGCCTCGTTGAGCTTATGAGCGGCGGCTCGCTGTGCCGTAGCGGACACTTCTTGTCGTGACGCCATCGCCATTCGCTCCAGTTCCAGCGCCTGCTCGGTGATGGTCGTCGTTGCTGCTTGTTGCCGCTTAATCGAAGCCGAGACCGATTCTGCGATCGCCAAGTCATGTCGGACTTCTTGCTCGCGTGCTCCCAATTCTGCAACCGCCTGCTCCAGCCCCAGCGTCACGCGGCCAATTTCCGCGGCGATGTGCCGGGCAGAGAGATCCGATTTCGTGTCTCGCCCGACCTTGGCGATCGCCTCTCGGATTGCGGCGCTTGCCGATGGCTCGACAACCTCGACGCGCTTCGCCACGTCGAGATTCTGGGCAGACTGCTGCGCCATCTGTTGTGATTGTGTGACCACCATCTGTTGAATCGTCTGATTGAGTACGTCTCGCGTCTGCACCAATTCTGTCAGAGCCTTCGCCTGTTCTTCGGCAGAGTGAAGGGTGTCGTTCGACAGCGCCGTAGTGGCATCTGCCATCGCCTGGAATGCGGCCGTTAGCTTTTCACTCGTTTCACCTGGGATGGCCGTGAGTCTTTGCTGAGCGACGGTGACGACCTTCGTGACCTCGGCTTGAGCCTGCTTGTTGGGTGGATTGCGTAACTCGTCGCTCATCGCCTGTGCGACATTCTGCTGCGCCAGCGACATCGCGGCCTTGAGCGTGGTTTGAATTCTCGCACGAGACTCTTTGGCCGCAGTGGCGTCTCTGGCCAGGGTCTGTTTTGCAGCGTTGGTTGCGGATTGCTCGACTTCGTCAATTGACGTGAGCAATTGTGTGACTCGTTCGTGTTCCTTGGTGGGCGCGGCTTTTAGCATCGCTCGGACGGCCGCCGCTACGGCACGAGCCTTTTCGGCGACTTCCGCTTGGACGGTTGTTGCTTTCAGATCCGTGTTTTCAATGGAAGAATTCACGTCGAGTACGACATCCGCAATTTCCTGAGTATTCAGGACCTCTTGGATGGCACTGGCCACACTCATTGCATCAGCCGCTCTGTGGTGTCCTTGAGCACGGAGTTGTTCCTGGATCGCTCGATCAAGGTCGAGTCGAACTTGTTCCAGTTGGTTCGGCAGATCCTGAGTGGGCATCTGATCGACGGCAGTTTCAACCGCCGTCCGAAGCTCGGAGAGTCGTGCTGCTTGTTCGGTGGAAAGCAGCGTCAATTCGTCGGCGGTAAGCACAATCTGTTCACGAAGATCCTGTGCGGAGCTGGCAAGGTGTTGTGCGATGGACGTCGCCGTCTCCAGCGATTTTTGAACCCCATCGGGCGATGTGATTGCCATTGTCAAAACGTCACCGCCGTTGAGCGTTCTCGCACGGCTTGCGTTATTGGCGACGCTTTTGGCCAGATCAGGTGTCATGCGCGCCAACGCCGTCGCAATTCGATCGGCCACCTCAGCGACGTGATTCTGTCGCGCAGAAAGTTCCTTAGCTCGTTCGATTCCTTCAACCATCGCCGTTCGGCCGCCATCCATCAGACCGACGGTGTCCTTCACGATCGATCGCTGTTCCGCAGCTGTACGCTCAAGAACCTCGGCAGAGCGAGTCAGTTCTCCAATTCGGATGGCGAGACTGATGCGACGGGCCTCGATCAATGTACGGTCGATCGTGGCTTTGGCTTGCTTTACGGCGGACAGCGATTCGGTCCTCGTCGGATTGCCATCTGACGGTTCGATGTGGTCCGTCGGAGGTAACCCGCCCGAATCCGCGGCCTTCGAGCTGAGAGCGTCGGTGACCTCGGTGAGTGCCACGCGGACGAAGTCGGGCCAGGGATTCTGTTCGTCCTGGGGCTGGATCAATACTCTGAGCTCACGAACGATTCTTGCGAATTCGGATGATGATGCCTCGGTTCCCGAAACATCATTCTTTTCGATCGCATCTGCCAGTTCCTTTTGGACGTTCGTCAGGATCCGCACTGTTTGTGAAAGGTCGTCCGCCGACTGGTCGCGCGACAGATAAGGCGCATCGTCAGAGACCGCGCGTTCGAGTGCAGCGAGACTTCCCAGGACTCGTCCCTGGTCAGTGATGGCCTGCGGAAGTTTGTTTTCGAGCAGATTGCTGGCGGCGTCGAAAACGGCGGCATCGGCTTGTTGCCGGTATGCATCGGCCTTCGCATGAGTGGCAACGTGCTCGTGCAGTCGCGAAATGCCGCCCTGAAGTTGAACCTGTTGTTCAACCAGCTCCGCGGGTGGGGCTTGCGGCGAAGTCAATAACTTTGTCTGATCGCGCAGTTGTTTCTGGCGTTCAATCAGCGCACGAACAATTTCACGTGCGGTTGCGTTCTCGGTATCGATAGTCCCTTGTGCCCGACCGATGAGTCTCAGCAGTTCTTTCAGGCCATTCACGACGAACGTCTGTGCTTCGTTCGCCGATTCCAATTGGATCGCCTGCAGCAAGCGGCTGGCACTGTCGACTTGCCTGTCCAATTCAAGAACAGTCAGAATTCTCAATCCGTCAGCGGCAATGACAGCATTCGGCCCCCGCCGAGTTTTCATGTCATGCAGGGTCTCGATCAGATGCCGGTATAGTTCATGAATATCGCGCTGATCTTCGATTGCTTTGAGTGTCTGAGCACCCTGGTCGCTCGAGGTATCACGTCTGATCAATTGCGCGGTCGAGGATTGCACCATGGCCTGCTGTTGAATCAGCTTTCGGACTTGATCCGCCAGATCAAAAATCTTCAAGCGCTGTAGCAACAATTGTCGCTCGACGGTCAATTGCCGTACGACCTGTCGGATCTGAAGGCGGGCCTCCTTAAACGCTTCGTCGCGCTGTGCAGGCGGCAATTGTCGCGCCTTTCGTAGTGTGTCGACAATTCTCTGCATGTCGCTCGCGACCAAATTCTGCAGGTTCCGTCGCATCAGTTGCACGTCGCGATAGATCTCGTGCTCGGTCAGCCCGTTTTCTTCCAACTGTCTTAGTTGGACATGCAATACGCTGGCGAGCAGATCCGCGGTTTGGACTTGAGCGCGTTGCTGCTCGTCCAATGTACGGTCAATCGTTTCGCGATCGATGCGCTGTGCGAAGGCGGACACCCCGATCACGCTGACCGTCAGGCCCGCAATCCAATTCGTGATTCGTCCTCTCGTAAGTGACACCGTCCAACTCCGCGATCGGGTTCTGCTTTTTCAAGGGAAATCGTCGCACGGTGAGGTCGCCTTGCCAACGGCTGAACGGTCCGTTCGCGTGAAAAGTTCGGCAAATCGATTGAGCCGCAGCGTGTTGACATCAAGGAGACGGGCACTTTGCGGAGCCAGTCTTCTTGATGTCAACACCCTATTTCTTCTCGGTTCGAATCGATTGTTCACGTTTCAAGATCTCATCAAGTTGCCTCGCTGATTTCTTGTCGTCTTCGCTTGATTCAAGCAGCACCTCGGCCAGTTCAACGACGGAAAATGTGATGGATGGACTGTCCGTGCGTTGGCCAGGACGTTCGCCGCGCCAATCTTCGGCGTGCAGGACGACTTGGACGGTGTCTCCTTTTCGTAGCGAGTATCCCGACAGTGGAATCGGGAACCGACCTTGTCGTATCAGCATTGGTGAGTCTGAAGTTGTTGGTACCGGCTCGGTCACTTCGAACTTCGAACTGTCTTCGGTCTCGTGGGAAATTTCGATCGTTGCATGGATCGCAGCAATCCCGAAGTCATCAGTGGCCACATAGTCTATTCTCGGTTCCGCGGTGGGCAACACCTTGCGAGTGACTGCGGATGCCGTCAGGCGGGGCGCTCGATCGGCAACCAACCGCAATTGTCCGAGGATGGGACGTTCCAGCGAGAGTCCGTCTTGATCGACGACCTGAATCTCATACTTGATCGATTCACGCAGACAGTCAAATGGCGTGCCCGTTGGTAAGCTCCAGACGGTGGCGGTGGCCCCGGGCTCGACGGCCGACGCCAATTCATAGGTCGTATCCGCGACGAGCATTCGTGCCGACTGAAGTCGTTTGTTTGAGCACGTCAGTTCCAGTCGAGCCGCAGATCCTTCCAGAACCGAACGTTGCCGAGCCCCTCGGTCTGCCGATTCCTCGATCGAGGAAGAGACCGCATACTTCGGCCGTTCGATGTTCCAATCGACGTCGACAAACGGAAGCGGCACCACATCGATTGCGATCTGTCTTGAAACCGCGTCACCCAGCGCGAATGTGACATCAGTCGACTCGACAAGTTGAGTCAGGTTTCCACGGAACTGAGTCGCCTGATTCGCGATTGGCTGGAGTTTCACGCGAGTGAGAACTTCGTGCTTGAGGTTTGATAGCGTGGCAAAACCATTGGTGGGGATCTCTCCCTGAGCGCTCAGTTCAACGGCAATGGTCTGTCCGAATGGCACGCGGATTCGAGGTGGGGGACTAATGGAATTGAACGAGACGGGGTGACCGTTCATTGTCACGGAGGCAATCTGAGTTCGCGTCGGATACTGGTCCGATCGCAGGCAGACTCGGTTCCAGAAGATCAATGCATCGGCGGGCCATGTAATGATGCCAGCGATCAGCATCGTCAACATGCCGACGAGGGCCAAGGCGTGCTGTGACAGGCGATGCACGCCTTGGCCCTCGTCGAGAGTGAGCGAGCTGCCAAGCCTGGCGGCATCGTGCACGACTGCGGACGTCAGCTGTGCTGAACCCCATGTGACCGCGTGTGGCGATTCGAACTGCAACGCTGCGATCAAGGAACTATCGAGTTGATGCTTGCGTTCTACGATCAAGGCGATCTCTTCGTCAGATTCACGGGGCGCAATGAATGGCAAGACCCGCTGTTTGATCAACAGGGATAGAATCCCCATGACACAAAGGTTCAAGCCGATCCGTGCTGCGATCGAAAAATTGAATAGTCGGTCGCAGGCGTACCAGGTCACAAGTCCCCCGCACAGGATCGTCAATCCCAGGCAGCCTGCGGTGGCAAATCGAATGGCCGCTCTTCGCTGCTGAAGCGATCGGATTCGAGTTCGGAGATCGGCGAGTTCTGTGGACATGAATAAGAAAACTTTGCGGCCTATTGGACTCGGATGATTTCATGCATCAACGTTAATTCAGATTCACTTGCTTCCTTAAGAACCACTCGACCGACAAGCAGCCGATGACGGTGCCAAACATCAGCCAGTTGTTCCAAAGGGGAATGATTTCCAGGCTCGTTTCCTTTCGCGGATCGGGGGTGAAATCGTGGATGAAGTGATTGACATTCAGTAAATCATACGATTTGCCGTTCGTCTCAGTTGCGATGCTGGATTGCAACGATTCATTTCGAACGGCGCTGCGCCGTTCCAGAGAGACGTCGGTGACCTGGAATTCGAGCTCGGTCACCTCGTTCGAGCTCGGGTCGTTCACCTGCAGCCGGTATTCGCCGACCGTCGCCACTGGCAATCGAGTTTCGAATACACCGGGTTTGAGCTGCGGAATGCTCATGGTTTGCAGGCGGCCTGCATTTGCTGTCGTGGAGGGACGCATGAGTGTTGCGGTGAGTCGTCGTTCACGAAGTTGCTTCTCATCGAGTGGTTGAAACTCGCGATCATACGCCTCGACGGTGACAAGGACTTGGTCATCTGGGTGATACGTCGTCTGGTCCGTCCTGACGACGAAACGTTTGTGGCGACCCAAAGCGTGACTTAGTCCCAAGCGGTGGATCAACTGGCCCCAAAACTGCCGATAGAATGTTTCACCGTGAAGTCGACGCAGCCGCCACATTTCATTGAATCCAATATAGACCACTTCGCCGCGGCCGTACTGCCGAATGGCAATCAGAGGTTGAGCGGTCTGGCCGTCGGCGCACTTGTCGGTCGGATGCTGCGCGAGCACACGAGTTCCACGTGCCTCAACGCGAAGGGCCGGCTGGTACCAAGGGAGTTGCCCCAGGCTGTCCCAGCCATTCAGCGGTTTCTCGGGCGAGTTTCCAATTCGCATGAAGTCATACTGCAAGGCGGCCGACGTCAAGCTCAGTGTGAAGCCATTGCCATCGCGACGCTTGACATCGGCATCGATCACCACGGGCAACAGGTCCGCCAGTGGTGTACCGGCAAGTTGCCCAGGGCCAAACCGTGGACCCGCGATGACGACCAGGCCGCCGCCGAATTCACTGACAAACTCTTTGGTCATCTCGCAGAAACGATCGCTGAGCGCCGTGCGGGGCATGTCACCCAGGAAGATGACGTCATTCTCGAAAAATTCGCTTCGGGGTGGGGTCAGAGTGGAAAGAAAGAGTTCGTTGGTTTCACGCACGATCGGGTCGGCCGAACGGATGAAGGTTCGAAAGCCCCGCCGTCCAATGAGTTTGTCGCGATGAAAGACTTCTTTGATGAACCGCCATTCCCATGTCGGTTCGGATTCGACGTACATCAGCCGTAAGAAGTCGTCGATCACAGTCACTTCACGCTCGGCCTGGTTGTTTTGTGTGATCACTTCACCTTCGATCGGATCAACCTCGGCCACAAGGATGAATCGACCTGCGGAGTCTGGCGTGTACGAGAACTCGACCGTGGAACTGTTGCCGGTGAGCGTGGAGGTTGTTTCCCCAATCAATTGGGAATCTGCGCTCGTCGATCCAAAAGGGCGAATCGACAACCTCGTCTGCACGGGTGTCTCATCGGCGTCGTTCTTGTGGATGACGACATTGATTGTGGACGATTCTGCTTTCTTGATTTTTGACGTCGCAATCAATTCGACGCTCAAATCGATCGCGCTCTGTGGCCCGACGCCGACCGTAAATACGGGGACTCCCAATTTCTTCGCAGCCGCCAATGCCGCCGTTCCCGAATTCTGATTGAAGTCACTCAGTACGAGTACCGCAGACAAACTTTCGGTAGTGCGCTTTCGTGCCAGGTCTTCGAAGGCATCACCCAGTGCGGTCATGCGACCCGTGGTCGACCAATCACGCGCGATCGCACGACCCTCGGGCTGATCATGGGTGATCAGTTCCCGAACACCGTTTGATTCGGCGAAGGTGAAGAATTGCAGCCGGAACCGTTTCGAAAGCTGTTCAATCAGATTCTCTTTCTTGCGTGCGAGCAGGGCACGGGCGTAGTCAACCCGAGCGATCAAATCATCCGTTTGCGATGGTTCGCCCACAGAGCGTTCAGGCTGCGAAGAACTTGCTGCGAGATACCCAGGCATGTCGACAGCCATCTCCAGGCGAGTTTGGTCGGCAGCAGGAAGCTGGTCGGGAATGGACATGCTGTCACTGCCATCGAGCAGAAACCACATCACGGGCTTATTCAGGCTGACGAAGCTCAGTTCGACAATTGGATCGGCAAGTACCAGGAAGATCAGGCAGAGCGATACTGACCGCAGCACGGTCAGCGCGACATTCGTGGACGATGAAACGCGGCGTGGACGATCGAGGTAAAACCAGATTGTGGTTGCGACAAGTGCGAGGCCGCCCAGGACCACTAGGACGGGAAATGCATGTGCCCACGAAGCGGCGAACGACAAGCGGGCAGAGTCAATCTCTGACACGTTGTCGTGACCTAGCAGCCAGCCGATCGTCTTCGTCAAGTTCATACGTCGCGTGCAACCCTCTTGAGAATAAGCACACTCACCAATCCCGAGTTCCAGGTGAGCCGAGATGCGTTAGCACTCGGATCTGTATTCTCGTTCATCGCCTTCCGTGTCACCCGGCTGAACGGCGCCGAAGCCGCGAAAACAAACGACGATCGCCAGCAACAGGCCAGGCGAGCATTCCCATCTCGAACAACAGGCAACCGAGTGCGCACCACCCCAGCGCTTTTGAGAGTTCGTATCCTTTGCGAGTCCCTCCGTCCAATCCGATCGGTTCATCGTACGCCAGCACATGCGCATCATCGTTTCCGATCAGATGCTCAAGGTCGTGCTTTGTGAGCACAGACAGATCGGATTCCGATTCCGCGCCATTGACGGTCAACGAAAGAACTTCGGTTGCGTCCATTGCCGCGTCGCTTGTTGTGGTCTCGAATGGCGCTGACGTGATGACGTAGGTTCCCGCGCTCAAGGGGCGTCGAATCGTCGCCTTGGCAAGGGAGGCGTTCAAAAGATCCATCGGGAGCGGATTGTGTTCGCCGGACGGCCGAATAACCGCATACACCAGATCGCGCCGATGCTCGATTGGCTGAACAATGAGCTGCCCCGCATCGTACGTTCGTCGGGGAAATGTCTGGTCGATCAATTGAACGAATGTGCGATGAAACAGATACATCGCACCGGAACTTCTTAACAAATTCCAGTTGGAGCTGACGCCACTGGTAAACAGTACAACTCGACCCGCACCAATGTGACGTTCGACGGCAAAAGGTTCGTGATTGCCTTCAAACGAAGCGAGAACACGTGGTTGACTCTGCCCGACCTTGGTTTCTGGTGACTGGAATCGCGCGATTTGTGAAAAGGGAGATCGCCAGGCCCACCAGGCCGGTTCCGAAGTCCTTGGTGGTGCGTGATTCGAGCGTGACGCGACCGGTTGGTCGAGATTCGTCCGCAGGTCGAATGCCTGTTGAACGTTTGCTTGTTTGATCTCATCGAGGACCGTCGAGTTCAGAATGACTCGAATTGCTTTGAAGAACGGAGTGGACTCGAACAGTGCCGACAATGTTTGCGGGTCTTCGCCTTCGATCTTTAGTCGATCGTCTTGCACCGACGAAAAATCGACATAGAACGGTGTGAGTTGCTGGGATGCTTCTTCCGGTGTCTGTCCTAAGAAACTCGCGTCAAGCGGTGCTGGCAGGATGCCATTTCCGTTTCGCCAGGCTTGGTCGGTCCATGCCGCAGGATTGAATTGTCCGCCAGCGAGAATGACGAGCGGTCCGCCCTGTTGGACGAATTCGTGTAACAACGAAACGAATGCCTCGTCCGGGCGTTCAATCCCACCGATGACGACCAGTCGCGCTGTTCGCAGCGTTTCTTGCGATACCTGGTCGGCCCGCAGATGCGAGATTCGAATTAGTGGACGTTCGGAGTTCGAATTCCTCAATCGAGGCGACATCAAGTGACGCAGTGCATGGGTTTCGCCGATCTGATTCTGTTCGACCTGCTCACGATCCCCATATTGGTCGATGAAGATCACTGGGATTGATGTTGTGACCGGCACCGCAATTTGTTGTCGATTGTCGGTGGGGAGCTGATCGACGGATTGACGGTCGGCATGAATGATCAATGAGGCGATGGCCCAGCGTGGTTGCAGCGGATCGGCTGTCCCGTCGAACTGATAGGCAAACTCGATTTCGCGATCCAGACCTGGAAACATCGTCGAGGTCTTGCTGGCGACTTCGATTCCGTCGATCCAGAGTTCGGCTTGAACATTGAATGATTCGTCGGCAGTCTGCGTTCCCTCGGATGGAGTCTGATTGGTCTGGAGTCGTGCACGAAACCGACTTGGTGACTCCGTACTCGCAATACCCTCTTCGAGGTGGAAATGCGAGACCCAAAGATTCCTCGCCGGGCTTTGGGTCACATTGACAACCTGCCATCCTGCGAGTTGCTGGGATTCAGCCGGTGAGATTTTCTGCCAGGCTGACGCCTGCGCATCTGTGAGCAGGACAAAACGCTTCTCTGCGACGTCCGTCATTTGTTGGCTCGCACGTTCGGCCAGTTCGAACCCATGACGCAGGCCGCCTTCGGTGTCGACCAGTTTGAGTCGATCGAGTGCGCGCTGTGCTCCGGATTTGCTGCGATACGCGTCGAGTGTGGTGACCTCTTCGCTGCCAGCAAGTGGAATGATGGTGACGTGACTGCCAAGGGGCAGGGACGCGATGAATGACGCGGCAATCGTTCGCGCGCGATCGAACAAAGTGCCACCAGCAGACTCCACCCCCATGCTGCGACTATTGTCGATCAAGAGAATGGCGTGGACCGGCGTCTTTGAAGTCGTTGTCGAGAATGTTTCTGACGCTGTCTGTCGTGTGATGCTGGAGAACGCAAAACCGGCCGCAATCAGACTTGCGACGAAACCCGCCACGAGTGATTTTCGTCGTGGAACCTTTGATGTGGCCCACGCCGTGGCAAAGGTGATTGTCGCTGTACCGCTGACAGCCAGCCAGGCAATCTGTCCGAGGGATTCAGCGGAGGTGCGATGGATGAAGGGGCGTGCCAGCAGAAATCCAAAAAGTAAGACCGCCAGCATCCGCATTACGAGCAACAACACGTCTCGAAGATGTAAGACTCGGCGGTGGCGTTCCATCGCTTCCCGCAGGAATGCCATGGCTCCCCAGTGCACCGTCTTGTAGTGCCGACGATTCACCAGATGGATGAAGATCGGTACGGCCGACGCGATGGCACCGGCAATGGCGAACGAAGCGGCGTCAAATCTCAATTCTTCGCTCTTCCGGTCTCGATGGCTGTTTTGTCGAGTAACCCTTCGATCTTACCTTCCTGAAGGATTGGTAAATACCGATTGGGGATTGCCAGGATGAAGCACCCGACAGCAGTCCCGTAAAGCAATCCTGGCTTTCCATGCACCCATCGCGTGTCGCGCCACGAGCCTTCTTCATTCGGGTTTTCGGACTTCCGAAACTGCGATTCGATCAGATAGTCGCGAAGAACAGGGTAGTTTGTCCGCCAACTGTTTCCGCCGGATTGATACAACGCCTGGCCGACGTAATAGAGTGTGTAAGCGTCGAAGGGAACTTCGCCACTTCCTTTCACGGGTGTCAATCGGGCGATCTCTTTGGCGAGATAGTCCAGATTCTTGGGAATTCGCCAATCGTCATACTGTCCGAATTCCTGCAGACAAACGACACCGCAAGCCGCCATGGCGACGGTGGTTCGATTGCCATCGTAGGTGAATTTTCCGCCACCCTCTTTGGCTCGTTCTTCCAAGCCGCGAGCGCCATTGTCGGCTTTGTAATGTTCTCGGACTGATTGCAGTGCGAGTTTGATCACGTCATTGCGAACTTCAAATCCGCTGTCGACAGCGCTCCGCAAGGCCTTGGCCTGCATCACGGAAAGGCTGAGGTCGTGTCCGTGTGACTGGCGTTTGGCGCGATAGTCCCAGCCCCCGTCATCGCATTGAGTATTCGCGATGATCTTCAACGACTTTTCAAGGGTTTTGCCGATTTGTGGGTCGTCCGTCATCCCATAGGCCTGGCCCAGCACAAATGCCGCCAGCCCATGATTGTAGAGGTCACGCTGTGCATCGGCGATGTTGAGAAGGCCGGACGGTTTGGCGTTCTTCACGACATACTTGAGTGCTCGGTCGACGTGATCGCCATAGGGACCGCGGCCTGGCATGTGGCCAGCGGACAGAAACGCGAGTGCTCCCAGGCTGACTAGCCCCAGGTCATTCGAATCCCAGTTTCCCTGAGGTCCTTGCGTCTTGGCGAGCCATGCGAGTCCCCGCTCGAGAGCCTGGTCACCTTCCGGCGCAATTTCCCATTCGTTTTGCGCAAACGCGGGGACAATTATCGCCGCAATCAGCAAAGGTATCAGCAGCAGTCGAAGGCAGGTCGAAACAGGCATGGGGCACGTCGGGTCAAGGCACGTCGATGATTGCCGGTGGAGGATCGGAAGTTCTTCTTAGCCGAGTCGATTCGATTGATGATCTTTCATTAAGACGTCGAGCAGGTGCTTTGCTGCGACGGCAGGAGACGGGGTGCGACAGATCGCACCGCTGACGGCGACGCGCGTTGCACCGGCTCGCACGACTTCTTCAATATTGCTTGTATCAATGCCACCGATGGCATACCACGGCAGACGAATCTCGGCCGCAACTTGAGCGACAAAATGGGTCCCTGGAAACTCCGAGAAGGACTTGGTCCCGCTTTGAAAGGTGGGGCCCACGCCCAGATAATCTGCTCCGTCCAGGACCGCCGCGCGTGCTTGTTCGATCGAGTGTGTGGAAACGCCGACGATGCGGTTGGGGCCAACCACACGCCGTGCGTCGTGAACGGTTAGCTCGTCTTGTCCGACGTGAACTCCGTCGGCTTCACTCACGACGGCAATGTCGGGGCGATCGTTGATGATCAACAGCGCCTCCTGGCTGGCCGTCCATTTCCGCAGGCGCCGCGCCAAGTTGACGAAATCTCGATCGCTCAACGTCTTCTCGCGCAACTGGATCAGGCGGACACCCGCATCGAGCGCTGATTTCACGACAGACTCCAAGTTGCTGGAGCATTGCTGCGACTGAACGAGTACGTACAAGCGTTGTGAATCCAATCGTCGGCTCGCGGATTCCGTGCGAAGCACTGCCTTTTCCAGGCTGTAAAGTTGATATCGCAATTGTTCGAAACGCGGTGCGGTCGATGGGGCGATCACTTTGCCATATTCTTCGAGCGTCCGCATCGCCTCTTGGGATCGTTTAAAAGCCGCCTGGACGACGTCAATGGCCGATGATCGATGAGACTCGGCTGCGGTCGTAATTGTTGTCCCAACATCCTGCAACGTATCGCGGGCGGACAGCAGGCTGGACTCGGGTAGTTGAGCCATGATCTCGGCCAGTTCATGCCGACGTTCTTTGAGCAGCCGCGACAGGTGTGCGTCGTCCAGGACAAATCGAGCGAAGTCTTCGATAACACGCAGACCTTCGCGAGTGCGATTGGCGGACGCATCCAGGATTCGAAATGTCTCGTTCAGATAATCGGTCACCAGGTATCCTCTTCGACTGCGGGCTTGGCGCGTTATCCGTCCGTGACGTGGATCCAGGTTGCCAGAGGCAATGCTTTCCACAGTACATAGGCCACGGGGCCCGCATACAAGACGCTGTCCATCAGGTCGAGCAGTCCACCGAATCCTGGCACCAGGCTCGACGAATCTTTCTTTCCCACATCACGCTTGATCAGCGATTCGCACAGGTCGCCGACCAATCCTGTGACGCCCAGGATCAGTCCATAGATGGCGGAAGCATACCAAATCGGTGGCAGCCAGGTGGATTGACCAGTCGGAGTAAACAGGGGAGTGGAGTAGTGCAGCCACGCCACCGCGCTGGTGGCCGACCCGACCAATGCCCCCACCGCTCCCGCCCAGGTTTTTCCGGGCGACAGATGGGGGACCATCTTCCGTCGTCCAAACAGGCGCCCGAAAAAGTAGGCTCCGACGTCACCTCCTTTTGTGACGAAGAGCAACGAGCCGATGACCAGATATCCAGCCTGGCTTCCCGCCACCCATCGCAACTGGGCCACAACGCCCAGCAACACGCCGACATAGCTGACGATCAACAGTTCTGCGCCAAGTGTTTCCATGCTGGCCCCGGGTTCGCGATAGCGATAGGTTGCCAGGAGAAATAACACCAGGATTGTCATCGCATACGCGAGCATCACCTGCGCGAGTGTATTGTCATCAGAGGGAATCCTGATGGGCATATGACCGAAGCGTCCCCACCAGGCGGCGGCGGCGACCAGCACGCAACAAGCGGACACGATGATCTTGTTCGGTGTAAATGAGCGAGTCCAAAGCAGGTCGACCATCTCGCCTGCGCCGCAAATTGCCAGTCCGATCACGATGGTCAGAAAGATCGGCGCGGACGCCCCCAACTGGGAATCGAGGTAAAAGCACCCGAAAAACAGAGGGATCAGAATCGCGGAAACAAGAAGTCGCCAACGCAGCATGCTTGCCTCAGTTTGACAGGCCCCCGAACCGCCGGTTCCGTTGCGCGAAATCACGCAGTGCTGCAAACAGCTCATCTTTGTCGAAATCGGGCCAGCACTTTTCGGTAACCCAGAGTTCAGCATAGCTGATTTGCCAGAGCAAGTAGTTACTGACTCGCATTTCGCCTGCTGTCCGAATCACAAGATCTGGGTCGGGCATCCCCGCAGTATAGAGATGAGCTTCAATTGTTGACTCATTGATCGCATCGGGATCAAGCCGTCCCGCAGCGACTTCGCGCGCAATCGCCTGCGCGGCGTCGGCCAGTTCGCTGCGACTGCCGTAGTTGATCGCCAGACACAGGCGCATGCCGGTGTTTTCACTTGCGACTTCGTACGTTCGATCGATCTCGCGATTCACCCCTTCGCCCAAAGGTTCGCGTCGACCGATGACCGAGAACCGGAGATTCTGCCGGGCGATCTCGGCCCGTTCTTCGACGAGATACTGTTCCAGCAAACGCATCAGCAACTTTTGTTCAAGTTCTGGGCGC
Organism: Schlesneria paludicola DSM 18645; assembly: GCF_000255655.1. NCBI lineage: Bacteria > Pseudomonadati > Planctomycetota > Planctomycetia > Planctomycetales > Planctomycetaceae > Schlesneria > Schlesneria paludicola. The sequence goes on from NZ_JH636436.1 coordinate 797,776, forward strand.
TTCCAGTTCTCGCTGCTGAAACAATACAGCGTGAGCTGCTGCATGTTCAGACGTGAGCAACACTCAATGATGCTGCGAACGGTCGACACACCGCGGCGGTGGCCTTCGATCCGTGGAAATCCACGGGCTTGGGCCCAGCGACCGTTTCCGTCCATAATGATCGCCACATGTCGCGGCAGGCGAGCGGCGCGCAAATCCAGCGCGGCAATCTGCTCGGATGAATACGGTTCATCGGCAGAACGCCTGTGGCTAGCAGTCATCAAATGGGATCCAGGTGAACTGGATGGTACGGTCGTCGATGCCATTCGCGTGAAACCTCTGCCGGATTGTGTCCGCGCGGTCACGCAAAGGGCAAGCCTGCGACCTTAGAGAACTGAAATTGCGAACGAATGGAACGGCTCGAATTCGAATGGAATTGACTTTGCCTCGACGTCGTCGTTGTAGCCAAGGTCTTCATCTTCGGAATTCAGAAAGAGAACTTCTTCGCGATAGGTCGGTGACGCATTGGGATCGATGATGCCCAGCTTGACCGAATCATAGCGGACTTCAAGCACGCTAATCTCGACCTCGCCGACCATCAAAGAATCATTCAAACTCAACAAGCACTGCATCGGGCGACCTCATGAGGGGCATGAATCGAGAGATGCCAGAAGGTTCCATGGGGAACCGACACGGGGCGGTATTCTGCCGTCACACCATCACGAGAGCAAGTCGAAAAAATGATGTTTCTCAAAGTAAAAAAGTCACTCGCGTCGATGCTTGACAGCGTCGGCTGAACCTTGTTCAAACTGCAGGCGAACTCATCGATTGATCTCGCGCGAGGAATCGTCATTCAACATGAAGCTTGTGATCTTCCCTGCCATTGGTGAGGCACGCCTGGCACGTGTACTTGATGCCGCCGGTTCGATGTGCGTGGTCAATGCCGAAAGTCTTGAACGGGCATTGTTCGAAATTGAGCAAGCAGATGCATTCTTCGGTAAGCTCACGCCGCCCCTTTTGGCGCGGGCCAAGTGCCTGCGATGGGTGCAGTCGCCGACGGCCAGTCTGGAACATTTTCTATTTCCCGAATTGATCGAACATTCCTGCGTCTTGAGCAATATGCGCGGACTGTTTTCCGATGTGGTTGCCGATCATGTCATGGGGTTTGTGCTGTGTTTCGCCCGAAACCTGCCTCACTATTTTCGCAACCAGTTGCGGGGCGAGTGGTCGCCGGCAGGCGATCAAAAGTATGTCGTGGAATTTGTCAGTGGCCCTGGCACGACATTGCCGATGGACCTCGCGCATCAACATCTGTCCGATTGCTCGTTGGGCGTTGTTGGGGTTGGACACATTGGTTCTGAAATCTTGCGTCGCGCATCGGCGTTCGGAATGACCCTGATGGGCGTTGATCCGAACACGCGGCAGGTGCCTGACGTGTTAGACGAAGTCTGGCCGCTTGAGCGACTGAACGAATTGTTGGAAGTGGCCGACTACGTCGTCATTGCTGCTCCACATACGCCCGAGACAACCAAGCTGTTCAATCGCGATCGCATCAGGCAGATGAAGTCCACTGGGGTGCTGATTAACATCGGTCGCGGCGCGATTGTCGATCTCCATGATCTGACGGCATCGCTGCAGGCGCAAGAAATTGGCGGCGCCGCGCTCGACGTTTGCGAAACGGAGCCATTGCCTTCGGATCATCCCTTGTGGCGAATGCCGAACGTCATCATCACACCGCATGTTGCCGCGGCCTCGCCTCGGATCGCCGAACGGCATTTGGAAACGCTGGTCGAGAATGTCCGTCGATTTGTCAGCGGACGGCCGCCTGTAACTCAGGTCGATAAACGATTGTGGTATTGAACTGCGAACGACGCATTCGAATTGTCGTGTCGATCTCGTCGCCAACCTGTGGCACACTTGATTTTGAATCAACAAGGAATCTCCTACCCCTTGGAGGGGCGATTCTGCTCGGATAAGCTGAGATGCCTGTTCAAACGAGCTTTTAGGGAACGCACACGATGGCTTTGCTGAGTTTCGGATCGCTCTATCGATTGGCAGATCAACTTCCCGCTCCGCTACCTGTCGTGGTGGCCGGTGGCGCCGATCGGACTGTCCTGGAATCGATGTCATTGGCGCACCGTCGAGGATGGGTCGAGCCAATTTTGGCCGGCGCGATCGATGAAATGCGGACACTTGCGAAGGATCTTGATGTCGATCTGAGTGAGTTTCGGTTGATCGACAGTAGTGACCCTGCCGCGGCGGCTGTAGCCGAAGTTCGCGCCGGGCGAGCACGGCTGTTGATGAAGGGACAAATTGCGACGCCGGCCCTCATGAAGGCGGTGTTAAATCGCGAGGTGGGGCTGCGGACCAATCGCTGCATCTGTCAGGTCGTTCTGATGGAGATTCCCCGCGATTCTCGTCGGTTCCTGTTGTCAGATACGGGAATCACAGTTGAGCCAACGCTGGATCAGAAGGTCGATATTCTGAATAGCATGGTCGACGTGGCCCGCGCTTTGAATGACGGCGCCGCCGATGAACTGCCTCGAATTGGTGTGATGTCGGCGACTGAAAAGGTCACCGATGCGATGCCCGACACTCGCGAGGCCGCTGAGCTTGTGCGAAGAAACATCGCTGGTGACATCACTGGTTGTGTTGTGCAGGGGCCGCTGTCATTTGACCTGGCGTATGCTTCGGATGCCGGTGAAAAAAAGCGGATTGAAGGTGCCGTCGTTGGGGCCGCCGATGCCATGCTGTTCCCCAATCTGCTCGCGGCAAATTTGACCGTGAAGGCGATCATGTACACCGCGGACTGCCGGTTTGGCGGAGTGTTATGTGGGGCAGCGTGCCCCGTCGTGTTCATGTCACGCGCCGATTCGACGGAAACGCGTCTAAACTCGTTGGCGTTCACGCTGCGGATGCTGACCGCCAAGGACGGCGTACCGTCGCACCCAGGGGATGGCGAATAGCGGAGCATCGTATCCGAGTTGATACGTCGAGGAACTCGTCGCGAGCATGTTAACTCGCTTGCGGGCGAGGCTCGCGACCCAGCCGGGACCGATTGGCAGTGCCGCACATAGTGCAGGTTGGATGACCTCCTGCCCATGGCACGTCAGAAATGGACGTCGATCCTTCAGGCTTCGGTCGATTGGCGAGCGGCTTCTGATCGAAGGACTAGCTTGGTCAATTCAGGAGGGCACCCATAGCGAATCGGTTCGCGGCCGCTGATCCCGCGTGAGACATACATCAGCGTTGGATCTTTCCAGAATACTCCCGATGCATATCGGACACCGTAGAGACTGGGTGAATAGATGGGGCCAAGAATGGGCAACCGAATTTGTCCCCCGTGCGTGTGTCCGGCGAGCATCAAATCGATATCTTGCTCGCGCGCCCAAGCAATATTGTCCGGCGAGTGGCTGACAAGGATCTTGAACGGATTCTCAATGAGTTCTGGATGACGGCCCAGCCAGGGGGTTTCATCACCGGCGATGGTGATTTTGGATGCGAACCGTGCGATTGACAGCACATGGGAACGGCTCGAAACATCCACCCATCCAAAACGCTCGAATTCACGACGAGTCGCTTCAGGATCCAGATACCAGTCGTGATTTCCCAAAATAAAGAACTGCCCCAGCGGCGCTTGCAGACGCCCCAAGGTGTCTGGCAGCCATTCGAGCCGCTTCTGCTCGTCGAGCAGGTCGCCTGTGAACACGAACAAGTCCGGCTTCAATGCCGCGGCCTGCTCGCACACCGCCTCAAAATAGGGCCGTGCGACTCCACCCCGAAAGTGCAGGTCTGCCAGATGCACGATCGACAACCCATCCCATTCCGCGGGTAAGCGAGAAAACAGGAATTCTTTCGTGCTGACTTCCAGCTTGAGTTGTTCATTGCCAGGAAGTTGTGTGATTCGACGCATCGGGCGCGGGCCGACAAGCACGTTGCGCCACGGTTGATATCTGCTGTCCTGGCGGAAATCGACAATGCGCGATTCGCATGACAACTGGCACCGTGGGGGGCGATATCGATGGAAGGCAATCGTGGAGGCAGCGAGATGGATGAAGCCAAAGCTGCCGATCACCAATAAGACCATTGCGAATGGGTTTGTCGTGGTCCACGACATCGAATCGATTGCTTGAGAGGCCGCGATCCGCGACAGTTCGTGGTGAATCATCCAACCATAGATTGGGATTGCCCCCAATTGAACGCATTTTCCAATCGCGCCGTAAGATTTCGGATGCGGCGTGGCGCAGTATCGGTTCAAGAAGAAACTCGAGACTTTTGCGAAACCCGCAATCAAGGCGAGTTCCAGTCCTCGCAGCAACCAAAACATTTCGTGTCCTTTATCCCGCCTGTCGCTGTGCCTGCGTTTCGAAACCTTGCTCGCTATCGGCGACAAGCTGCAAACGCGCCAGCTTGGCGTATTCGCCATTCAGTGCGATCAGTTCGGCGTGCGTGCCCGATTCTACAATGCTGCCGTGTTGCAACACATAAATTCGGTCTGCATGTCGCACCGATCGGATTCGGCTCGACACCAGTATGGTCGTGCGACCGCCACGTGCCGATTCAACCGCCTCTTGAATCTCATGTTCGGTTTCGGCGTCGACAGCGGCCGTCGCATCATCCAGGATCAGAATCGGTGGGTCGAGAAGCAACGCACGTGCGATGGCCAGTCGTTGGCGCTGTCCGCCCGAGAGATTCGAACCGTGCTCGCCGACAAGATTCAGATATCCATTCGGCAGTTCGCTGACGAATTCGTGCGCAGCAGCCAGTTGCGCGGCACGCTCAATCGTTTCAAGATCGGCGTCAGGCTGGCCGAAGGCGATATTTGCGGCCACGGTGTTGCTGAATAGAAAACTCTCTTGGAACACGAGTCCGATGTTGCGACGCAAGTCTTGAAGCTGCAAGTCGCGAACGTCAATGTCATCCACCAGGACTCGACCTGAAGTTGCGTCGTAGAAACGCGCCACAAGTTGCAACAGCGTTGACTTACCAGATCCAGTTTCGCCGACAATTCCCACGCACTTACCGGCGGGAATCGTCAGGTTGATGTTTTTCAGAACCAGGTTGTCCGAGTTGACGGAAACCTCCGATTTCGTTGCTGTGGCGCCGTTGGATTCGGCCAGGCCCGGCTGACGTGCGTAGTGAAAGCAGACGTTCTCGAAGGTGACATTTCCGCGTGCGCGGGGGAGTGGAATCGCGTCGGCAGGGCTTTGGATTTCAACTTCCGCGTCAAGAATCGCGAAGACGCGCTCGGCGCCCGTCAAACTGCTTTGAATGCTATTCGCGATATTGATGATCTGACCTACCTGATTCGCAAACTCGTGAATCAGATTGGCGAAAACGAACAACCCGGTTCCCAGCGGCAATTGCCCTCGGATGACCAGCATCCCCCCATATCCAATCAGGATCAGTTGGCTGACCTGGGTTAGAAGTCCCATTGCCGGCTGATAGACACTCAATCGCCAGAAAATGTCGACCTTTTGGTCGAGCAGGGCCCGGTTTGCCGTTTCGAACCGGACAATTTCATCATCCTCGCGCGCAAATCCTTTGACGACCTGAATGCCTTGAATGTTTTCGGAAAGCCGCAGGACCAGGTCGTCCCCCAACTCGCTGCTGCGCTGATAAAGCGGCCGGACGGATTTCGAGAACCAGACGGCACCGATCCACAAGAGGGGGGATGTGATCAGGCAGGCGAGGGCCAACGGTGCATGGACAGCCCACATGTATCCAAAGTAAAGGCCGAGCGACAGGACGACTGTCAGCACCTTTAGGATGACACCATCCACAAATCCGCGAACCGCCTGGACGTCGCCCGCAACCCGGTTGATCAATGAGCTGCTGTCGTTTTCGTCGAAGTACCGAAAGCTCAATCGTTGTACTTTGTCATAGACGTCCGTGCGCAACTGGATCACGATCGTCTGGCTGAGTGTGGCATTCACAACGGCGGTGATGAATTTCAAGGCTCCTTGGAGCGTTGCGACTCCCAGGACGATCAGGGCCACTGTTGTCACGACTGCAAATGGCGACCAACTGGCGGGAGGTTCAATCCCCAAAGGCCAATAGATTGGGACGGGAGTTTCTGCTGGGGATTGTACTGCATTGCGTAAAACGTCAATTGCGACCCCTGCGAAGCTCAAGCCAGCCAGATTCAAGGCGACGAGCGCGATGTTCAGGATCACAAACACAAGCGACGTTGCGCGGTGCTTCCAACCCAGCAGCAGCATGCGGTGAATTAACGACCAGTTCGAGGCCGTTGGGGTGGGCGAGGGCGATGCGGGTGAGGACACAGGTGTCAACTTTTGGTGGCTGAACCATGACGGCGGGCACGACGACACCAAAGAATGGATGACGCGACGTACAAGTGCAAGGGGAATTCGTTTGAGAATCGACCTTCAAGAATCCGCAATCCACACTGACCTTGAAGTTGCTTCACGATTTCTCTCGTGTCGAGCCCGTCTGCAAGACGAGCGAGCCTGTCAGGGATGAGTGGCTCTGCAATTAGTTCTTATCCTGAGGTCGTAAGCTATCGAGGGGAGCTCCCGCGGTTCCGTCGCTTCCACGTACGGCCAGCTCCGATTCGCTGCTCACTCTGAAGCTGCCGGTGGTCCAGTTCGAATACGAACGATCGACGTTCTTATTGCGCCAGTTCACGACGGTATTGTTGGAGCCGATGCCTTCATTGGTCAGGTTTTTCCAATCGTTGTGATCCAGTTTGCGGCTGCTGTTGGGTTGCGAGGACAGTACCTCCAGGAACGTTTCCACGTTGTCATAGAAGTTAAAGTTGCCGCGCCATTGGAACGACTTTTGAAAGTCCATGAAATCGGCCAGTCCGCGCATTGACACCAGCGTACGGACGGGGCGACACGAGAGGATGTTATTTCGCGCGTCGATGATGATCGGGGGGAGTCTTTCCGTCTGTCCGCCAGATCCTTCGATTGCCAGCAGGCACTGTGCAGACCGCAGCGTCAAATGTTCCAGTTCCAGCTTGATGCTTTCCCTTTCCATCCCGTCCGAGTCCATCACCAGCTTCAATTGCAGTAGATTGCCATCAATGCCGATCGCGGAATCTTTCAGTTCGTAACGGGCGGGAACGGGATCACGCATGACGATGAGATCGGCCTTGCCACGCACCAGGCATCCGGTCAATACAAGCTCGGGCGGGACCAGCGGCATCCCGTCGAGGCGACTTCCAATGGTTTCCAGCCCTTGACCCGCTGAAGCCCGCTGCTCGAAAAAGCAGGCAGACTTATACTGCGGATTGTTCACTGTCAGAGTGACACCCTTGAGTTGCACTTTCTCGGGCCGTTCCAAGGCGAACAGGGACCAGCGATCGGTACCGATCCTGCTCGGAACCGTCATTTCCAGATCGACGTTGAAAAACTCCAGAGATCCTCCCGCCACGGTAATCATGTGCGGTTGTTCTGAGCTGGTATCGACGTCCGAAAATCGAATCGTCGGATGGAAGCCATCACGTGCCCGGATCACGACTTTCTTCTTGTTGAGCCGGATTGGTCGCTCGGGCTCGCGTAGTCCGTCGTAAAGAAGCTCGATCACGCGGATTCCGCCCGAGTCCGAAGCTTCGGCACAGGCTGCCTCAAGCGTGGAGTATGATCCCCCTCCGACAATCTGAAACGGCGTGGGGTTTTCGGCCGTGATTGTTGCTCCCGGCCGCGACTCGGTCTTGGGAGTCGTTTCAGGGGTTGTTAGTGGGATGGGGACGATGGCATTGGGCCGATCGCCATCGAATGGTGACGCTGGTAGTGACGGATCGTTTTTGCCCGGGCCGAAGAACTTGGATTCGCTTGTGACAGGTGCGAGCGTACTTCCTGATGTGCTTGCCAGTTTTGGCGACGTCAGCGTCTCTGCATCAACGGACGGTTTCTCTGATTCCAGATTGGGACGATTGCCGAGTGTGTCGCCTGCCTTCGTGACGGTGGGCGGCGAGTAGCGCACACCTGTGATTGGCTGCATGAGGCGCAGCAGAAGTCCTGGATAAAGTTGAGCCACCGTTACCATCAAGCACAGGGCACAAGTGGTGGCGACCCACCCGAAATTGCTTTGCCAGACGGGAGGTTTGAATCGCGTGGCGGTCAGCCAGACCTGTCCGTCGATCGGGACGGCCCCTGCTCCGAGGTCGCGCGCAACCAGTAGCAAATCTCGCAACAATTCGCTTGGTGTGGCGTACCGCCGTGCGGGCTGGCTGGCCATCATCTTGCGGACCACACGAGACAGGATCGGGGAAACGCGACGATTCTTCTTGGAAGGGTCGGGGGGTTCTTTGGCCTGATGGTCAAGAAGCTTCTGCAGGACCGTGCCTTCAGGGTACGGTGGCTCGCCAGTCAGCATATGGTACAGCGTGCAGCCCAGCGAATAGATATCGCTGCGGACGTCGACGCTATGTGGATCGCGCGCCTGCTCGGGCGAGATGTAGTCGAAGGTGCCCATCGTCGTGCCCGGCACCGTCAGTTCGATCGACGATTCCACCGACGTTTTTCGTGCCAACCCCAGGTCGACAAGCTTTGCGCGCCCGAAAGGAGTGATCAAGACGTTGGATGGTTTGATGTCGCGATGAATGACGCCGGCGCTCGAAGAATGATGCAATGCGGCGGCCAGTTGAATGGCGTAGTTGACCGCCTCTGACGGCTCGAGCCAGCCTTTGGCGCGGATGACATCTCGCAAGTTCTGGCCGGGAACGTACTCGTACGCAATGAAATGCAGGCCCGCCTCTTCGCCCGAATAGAACACCCGAGCGATGTTGTCATGGTCCAGTCGCGCGGCAGCTTGGGCCTCATTCTGAAAACGTTGAATGGACGTATGATCAAGCGAGAGTGACGGCGACAGGATTTTCAGAGCGACTTCGCGCTTCAGGCTTTCGTCGAGTGCGAGAAAGACGCTTCCCATACCGCCGACACCGATGCGTCGCTGAATCCGGAAATGACCGATCAAGATGCCGGAAACAATTTCCGTTTCGTAGTGAGTCGGAAACAGTCGCGGGACAAGTTCATTGTTGATGACCGGCCCTTCGCTCGAACCGCCCGGGGGGGGATTCGAACGGGGCTGAGTAATCACAGTTTCGGGACCGACACCCTTACCTGAACGCCACGAAAATCCGAACGCCGAACCTGTTCCCAGGTCCGATTCGGATTTCGGTTGATTCAGGCTGCTTGCCATTCCAGTGTCGCCACAGGTCGAAAAGGAAAACTCATCTCACGAGACGTCCGCCACTCACGGTAACTCGTTCTCTGCCAGACTGCCTTACGAACGAACATCAATCAACGTGTGAGGGCTCGACCCCAATCGGCGCTGTTTCTTATTGATCCGTGTTTTTACGGTGTTTCGGATGGCCGTAATGGTGTCCATAATCTAGCCTTCACCGTCCGACTCCGCGACCGATCACATCGGACACGTCATTTTTGATCGAGTTCAGGTATTTCTCGAGTGTCTCATTCAACCCAACGGTAAATCGGTCACTTTCGACGACTGCTGAAACATAGCTTCGAATTGTCACGTCGGCGACAGGGGGATTTCCCGATGACGGGTCATGTTGCCTGCTTAACTTTCTGAGTTCGTGGACTTTGGGTACAAAACCCATCTCCAGATGTTCAATAAGTTCTTTTACCCCGCGGGCTGTGTCGCGAAGCTTCTCACGCAGTGTCAAGTTGTCGATGTCCGAACTCATGGAAACGCTCGTTTCAGACGGGATTCGGTGCGATATGTGCAGCAATTAGACCGTTGTCAGTCGTCAATCGTCAAGATGGATCGCATGACATGACCGAGAAGTGGTCGAGTTCCTCAAGGGAAACGACTTGACCGGAGAATCGATATCCGCTGGGGTGAACTCGACGCCTGGCGGGAAATTGCCGGTGATAAAATCGATTCAAACGATTCAATCAGATCAAAACTGTTGTGAGTTCGCTTCATGAAGATTCTGGTTCTCGCCGACATTCATGCGAACTGGTTCGCACTGCAGTCGATCCGTGAATCGTTCGACGCGTGTTTGTTTCTTGGGGATCTGGTCGAGTACGGCGTTGATCCGATTCCCTGCATTGATTGGGTGCGAAAAAACGCGACCTGTTCCATTCGAGGAAACCACGATCATTCCGTCGCCCAGCGGGTACCACCGCCGACCGGAACGGGCTTTCGACGTCTGGCCGGTGCGACGCGACAGCTTCATTGGGATGTCCTGCGGCCTTCACACGTGAAGTATTTGTCGCAGCTTCCTGTGACTCAGAACCTGACACTCGACGGTCTCCGGTTCCATCTGGTCCATGCCACTCCACGCGACCCGATGGACGAATACCTGGCGTCCGATCCATTGGGTTGGGAAAAGCGTCTCGAAAGCATTGAGGCCGACTTTGTCTGCGTCGGCCATACTCATATCCCGTTTCATCTGAAGCTTAGTCGCTGCCAGTTGCTGAACCCGGGCAGCATCGGACAACCGCGCGATGGCGACCCACGCGCCGCCTATGCCATCATTCAGGACGGACACGTCGAGCTCAAACGAGTTGATTACGACGTTGAGGCAGCCGTGGCGCAAATCGAGCAGAGTGGATTGGAGCCGGAACTTGTCGAACTTGCGTCTCAAGTCCTGCGTACCGGTGGTCGCGGCCCAAAACCGACGTAACCCGCCTTTGAAGAGTGATGTTCAACGACTTCTGCCACTCTGGTCCAGAGTGTGGTTGGTTTTCCTCCACAATTCGTGACGAGACGGGGCGCTCCACGGGGCCGTCTGACGAATCCTTCAAGCCACGCGAGGTTGAGAGTGCTCCAATCAGCGGAGTCCCGTCCGCGAGGAAAAGATTCCAGACTGACTGAGGCTCTGATTGTCCAGCAAATTGCCAATCGTCGATGAATACGATTCGAATAAGACTCGGATGTCGTCGCGCGCTGCAAAATAGGCTTCGATGACGCGGGGATCCCATTGTTCGCCGGCGCCGCGGTGGAAGATCTCTTCCACTTTCTCCAGAGGCATCCCTTTTCGATACGGTCGATCCGTCACCATCGCATCGTAACTGTCCGCGACCGAGATGATGCGTGCCATCAGCGGAATGTCCTCGCCACGAAGCTGATCGGGATAGCCCGAGCCGTTGTAGGCTTCGTGATGATTCCGCACACCTGGCAGAATCGACTTCAGATTCTTCAATTGCTGCAGAATCTGATGGCCTATCAGGGGATGCTGCTGAATCTGTGCGAATTCGCTGATTGTCAGTCGGCCGGGCTTCGACAGAATGCGATCGTCGACACCGATCTTTCCAAGGTCGTGCAGAAGGCTTGAGAGATAGATGTCGTCCAGATCGCTGTCCGCCAGATGAAGCTCCATCCCAATTCGACGTGCGATGAGTGCCACGCGTTCGCTGTGTCCACGCGTGTGTCGGTCTTTTGCGTCAAGTGACGAGACGAGTGATCGCACGAAACTCAGTAGCAGGTCATCGTGCTCGTCGAACAGCCGAATATTTTGGGCGTGTGTTCCCAAAATCGTGGCAATCGATCCGACCAGGCTCGCTTCCGCCATTTCAAAGTCCGTTCCGCCACGCAAATTGCACGCGACAATCCAGCCATAGCGGTGGGCGTCATCCCCAATCGAGGCGATCACCAGATTCTTCAGTCCGGGAAATTCCGAGCCCAGCACGGAGTGGTGCAACTTGTTGCGAACCAACGGTTGCGACCAGTCATTGTGCTCGAATCGAGCGAGCAACCGCGACAGTCCCGCATCGTCAAACGGCAATTCGCCCTGGGGCAGGAACCGACGGCCTTTCTCAATGTCCTCAAAGCAGATGACCGCACCGCCGCAGTCGATCAGGCTCTCCAGGTTTCCAAGGCACAGGCTCGCTAGCTCTTCCGTGGGACGCGACAGATGAAGGTTATGAGCCAGGACGTGAAGCAGGTTCATCTGTTCCTGTGCGTAATCCATCTGCTGCGTCAGCGATCGAACCTCCAGTTGCAACTCGGCCTCGCGATGGTCTTTCTCCAGCGTTCTGAGCGAGCACAACAGCAATCGTTCCAGAATGCGCTGCTCACAGACAGGTACGGTCTCTGCCCAGGACTGAAACTGAGTTTCGTCCCAGCGGGAATCCCAAAGATGTGCAACCAGCGCGAATGCGATCGGTGCCGCGCCTCCCCGCGCGAACCCTTCGATCACATACCGGTTGTCCATGGGGACGGGCAGTACAAAGTGCAGCAGCTCACCCGGTAACACACTGACTTCGAGGCTTCTGCAGCTCAGGGACTGCCTCCGAAGATCGGACGATCCCTCGGGCACGCTTTCGTGAGAGGACCGTGCGACGACTCGCCCCGTTGTACGTACAAAGCACGCGCAGGGCAGCCCCAGCAACCCGGCGAATTCGTGGAACCAGTTGAGTAGCCCGCATGGGGTATCGGCTGTCGAATTTATTGGGGAAGCCGTGGACGGAATTCCCGGTTCGTTGATCGTTTCAATCATCGCCGACGCCCTCCACGCGAGGGGCAGTCCGTGTTGCCGCACGGCGAATGATCAAAGGCTGTTGATTTGATCGAGGCAGGCATGGATGAAACAATCGTGAGAGTGCTTGTTGTTGGTGCTCATCCTGATGGGCGATTGCGAATCTGCAGACCGAATGGCCAATGGACTTGGTGAAGCATCCCCATGAGGGGATTGCGATGATTGTTGATTCTCAAAGGCTACGACACAGATTGATCTGGCGATCAGTAGTATCGGATATCGCGCTTGGAACTGTTCGCAACAACACAGAAGCCCCGATACAACCCGACTTCCCGATTCAATGGGGCCCGATTTTGCAACAGATGAAATCGACGCGAGTTCGATTGTGGCAAAGACCACTCGGAAGTTGCCGCCGTACGGCCTGTGGTCAATCGGTCAGGCGTTGTCGCCGACAGCCGCAGACGAGGGTGCCGACGTCTGCTACAGTGTCGGTGATCAGGATGACGTCGTCCTTCTCATTCGTGGGAACCAGAGTGTGATGAGTGAGCCCCCGAGTTCCGATGTTCCAACTTCAAACGTCGAGAGTGCTTCTGAAGCCAGAGGCAGTGTGGACAAAGCTGCAGGCGGCACTGCCGAGATTTGCAACACCATGTTGGGCGAGTTCCGTCTGCTCCGCAAACTGGGCACCGGTGGCATGGCGGAAGTGTATCTCGCAGAGCAGACCACATTGCGGCGCCAAGTCGCCGTCAAAATCCTGCGACCCGAGTTCGTGAAGGATGAGATGTATGTCAAACGGTTCCGGCATGAGGCCGCTGCCGCGGGCAGTCTGAACCACCCGAACATCGTTCAAGTCTACATGGTCGGGGAACAGGACGGCATCAACTACATTGCCCAAGAGTACGTGCAGGGGCGAACCTTAAAGGAATACCTGAAGCGGAAAGGACCGATTGAATTCCGAATCGCGCTGCATATCCTGCGACAAGTGGCTTCGGCTCTTCAGACGGCCGGCGTTAGTGGGATCGTTCATCGCGACATCAAGCCCGAGAATATCCTGCTCAACAACAAAGGTGAGGTCAAAGTTGCCGACTTTGGACTTGCTCAGTTGACCCTTCAGGGCGAGCGAATCTCCCTGACGCAAACTGGGATGACGATGGGGACGCCATTGTACATGAGCCCCGAGCAGGTCAACGGGCAACCGCTGGATGCACGCAGTGACATCTATTCATTTGGAATCATGGCGTGGCACATGCTCGCCGGACGTCCGCCGTTTCTGGGTGAAACCGCCATGTCCGTCGCGATTAAGCATCTCAATGAAAAGCCGCCAAAGATTGCGGATTTCCGCAACGATATTCCGCCCGTCTTGAGTGATTTTATTCGGCGGTTGATTCAGAAAAAGAAGGAGGATCGGCCCGCGGACTTCGAGGTCGTCCTCGCAGAAATCAAAGCCATGTTGCGGCAGTTCTCTGCCAAAGACGATGCGACGGCTGTCTTTCAATCCGTTCCGTCGCTGCCAGGAACCGGAAGACTGGTTGACCGACCTTTGCGGCGTCAATTGATATGGCTGCTCGCTTGCAGTCTGCTCGTCATGATGGTCTCGGCAGGAGTCGGGTGGATCATGCGGGCACCTGACCTGAAGTCGATTGTGTCTAAAGGTCGTGAACTTGATCCCTTGAATCCGCCCGAAGCGCAGCTTTACTTCGCGGAAACGAATCCACTCAACGAAACGGCTTGGATTCTGCTCAAAGAACACAAGGATGCGTCGGATGAAATGAAGGCCCGTGCCCAGACGGCGCTGGCTTTGATTTACCTGAATACCAATCGCCGCGCATTGGCCGAATCGACGTTTCGGGCCATGGAAATCGATCCGAAATTCAAAGCCGACGGACTAGCAGGACTCGCGATCCTGGCTCAGATTAAGGGCGAGGCCGATACAGCCAAAAAACGCATGGCCCAAGTCGATACGATGAAAGCGACGCTCTTTCCTGAAATTGAAGGCGCCTATGCAGACTTGCAAAAGCGATTGAATGCTACGAAATAGAGAGAGCGGATCAAGGCGCGCTCCGGCTGGCTTGTTCACCAAATAACTAAATGAACGGATTTTCATGGCCGAAGTCATTCAGGAATACGACGTCGTGGTGCTGGGGACGGGTCCCGGCGGAGAAGGGGCCGCCATGCAGGCGGTCAAGAACGGGCGGAGTGTGGCGGTTGTCGAACGCGAGCACGCCGTCGGCGGTAACTGCACGCATCGCGGCACGATTCCCAGCAAAGCGCTGCGATTCGCCATCTTCCAGATGACCGAAGTGAACAACAATGTGCTGTTTCGCGAACATGGGATCACCGCGAACTTCATGCTGCCCGAACTTCGTCGCCGAGCCCGCTCGGTGATCGAAGCGCAAATCAAAATGCGAACGGCGTTCTATGACCGGAACGACATTCCCATCATCCGCGGACAGGCACGATTTCTTGATCCTCATACCATCGAAGCGACCGAAGAAGATGGATCACGAACGACACTCCGCGCAAAGTACGTTGTGATCGCCACGGGATCACGGCCCTATCGTCCGCCCGAGATCGACTTCAATCACCCGCGAGTCTTCGACAGCGATACCATTCTTGATGTCGATTTTCACGTTAAGTCGATCACGATTTTCGGCGCGGGCGTCATCGGGTGCGAATATGCCTCGATGTTTCGCAATCTCGAAATTAAGGTCAACCTGATCAACACCCGCGACCGGTTGCTCGATTTTCTCGATGAAGAGATCGTCGACGCGCTCAGTTATCACCTGCGCGAACGCGGTGTCATCGTCCGTCATCGTGAATCGTTTGATCGTGTGGAAACGTGCGACGATGGCGTGATTCTGCATTTGAAATCGGGCAAGCAGCTCAAAACCGATGTGCTGCTATGGGCACAAGGTCGTACAGGGAATTCAGACCACCTTGGTCTGGACGTGACTGGAATCGTGCCGGACAGCCGCGGAAATATCCCCGTCAACAGCAACCTTCAAACCATCGTGCCGCACATTTACGGGGCAGGGGATGTCATCGGTCCGCCCGCACTGGCGAGTGCCGCCTACAATCAGGGGCGGTACGCCGCGAGCCATTTGCTCTGCGATGGCGGAAACGCCGAACAGTGTGGCCCCGCTCCCTCATTGGATATCCCCGCGGGGATCTACACGAGTCCTGAAATCAGTTCGCTCGGAAAAACGGAGCGTGAACTGACCGAAGCGCACGTCCCCTATGAGGTGGGGCATGCCCACTTCAAGAGTATTGCCCGTGCGCAAATCACCGGACAGACCACTGGCATGCTGAAGATCTTGTTCCACCGCGAAACATTGGAAGTGTTGGGAATCCACTGCTTTGGTGCGAACGCCAGTGAAATTATCCACATTGGTCAGGCGATCATGGCGCAGCCAAAACCCAATAACACGTTGATGTACTTCATCAATACGACCTTCAACTATCCCACAATGGCCGAGGCCTACCGTGTGGCCGCGCTGAATGGATTTAATCGATTGTTCTGAGGGGCGATTCGAATCGGGATTTCGTGATTTGAGCGGCGGGATCAGCGCTGGTCCCGCCAATTTTCACTCGTGATACCTGCTAAGTACGTTGCGCGCTCGACGATCAGGCTCACGACCTATTCCGCTTGCTTAAGCACGGCGAACCGCACTTTCGTCACACCATTTCGTGCTGCGGTCAGTAGGATCGGTTCCACCTTCGAATACACAACATCTCGGTCGGCTCTGACACGAAGTTCGATTGCTGCTGCACCATGCTGAGCGACCAAGCCCTGCAGGTGCTGTTCGAACTCCTCGGGAGAAATCGCGGTGGAACCCTGTTTCCATTCTCCCGAAGGCATCACCGTGATGATCAGGCGGGTTGACGACTCTTCGTCATCCTTGCCTTGTGATGCGAGTGGCAGTTCAACACGCTCAACCGTTTCGTTGCGGATAAAATGGCTGGCAACCAGGAAGAAGATGATTAACAGGAACACCACGTCGATCAGTGGTGTGATGTTAAACGCGAAGCCGCGGTCTTGTGTCCGCGTCGGGATTTTCATCCGCGAGTCTCCCGTCGCACGACGGGGGCCACAGGAGCATTCGATGATTCGGCGGCATGATGTGCCTGTCGCCGTTCTTCCCGGCGATGCAGTGCCAGATTCCGCTTGAAGTCCGCAAACACCTGCTCGGCAGTCAGCGCCGTTTGTGCGACCAATTCGTCGATTCGGTTGCGAAAGAATCCGAATGCGGCAATGGCAGGAATGGCGACGATCAGGCCGAACAATGTCGTAACGAGCGCCTTATAGATCCCCGGAGCAAGCTCACTGACCTGTGGATTCGCCTTCCGCTCGAATTCCATGAACGCCAGGATCATCCCCCAGACGGTGCCCATCAAGCCGAGCATGGGGGCAACCGTGCTGATCATCGACAGGTATTCGATCTTGCGCATCAGGCGAGCCGCCTGCTGCGCTGCCGCATCTTCCATCGCTTTTTCGACCGCGGCATATCCCAGTTCAATTTCCTTGAGTCCTGCTGCGAGCAGGTATCCGAGAAAACTGGAACTCGCGATGCAACGTTCTTCAGCCAGTTTGATCTGTCCCTGGGCGATCAATTTGTGGATGTCTTCTTGCAAACCGTTGGGCATCAGGGTTTGACGCCGAATTGTCATGATGTGTTCGAAAATCAACGCAAGCATGACCAGGCTGAGAGCCACAATGATGTATCCGATCGCACCGCCGTCAATAAACATCTGACGGACATCGATCGTGGGTGCAGCCGCGCGAGCGGCCGGGGCGGCGTGATCTTCCGCAAACGCGGTCTCGGCGACGGCGAGTATGACCAGCAGTTTCCAGACGATCCCCAACACGTTCATCTTCTGGCCAGCTCCTTCTCGCGACATCTCGTTTCCATCGACAATGAACCCAATCCGGTCGGTTGAATTCGCGCCGTCATTCCGTCTGCTGAGCATCGTACGATCCAGGGCGAATTCGTGAAAGACGGCTTGATCTGGTAAAACGGTTCCCAGCATGTCGAGGTGGTTGAACCTCGACAAATTGAACGACGAGGAAACGATGGACGAAAAAAACAAACCTGGTGACCGAATTGTCTGTGTGTACTGCGCGTCGAGCAGTGCTTGCCATCCACAATACCACGAAGCCGCATATCGCCTGGGAGAATTGCTCGCCGAAAATGGTTGCTCAATCGTGTACGGCGGCGGCGCCGTAGGCTCCATGGGGGCCGTGGCCGACGGCGCGCTCAGTAAACAGGGGAAAGTGGTTGGCGTGATTCCCGAGTTCATGGTCAAGCTGGAATGGGAGCATCCAGGCGTGACCGAATTATTGCGTGTCGAAGATATGCGCACTCGCAAACATCTCATGCTTTCCAAAAGCCACGCTGTGGTCGCCTTGCCAGGCGGAACGGGCACTTTGGAGGAACTGTTTGAAGCAATCACGCTGAAGCGGCTGGGGTTATATTTGCATCCGATTGTGCTGCTGAACACCCGTGGATTTTACGATCCGCTCATTGAGTTGCTCGATCGAGCAATTACGGAACGGTTCCTGGGTGAAAAACACGCAACAATGTGGCAAGTTGTGAATGAGCCTGAAGAGGTTTTCTCGGCCATCACCGGTGCACCGGAGTGGCCCTCTGATGCGATTGCTTTCGCGGCGCAGAAATGACGCTGATGCATGGTTGCCTGCGACGGCTTCGTTGAAACGGTCCTCGTTGATCGGACTCGATTGAGTTCACAAGGAATTGCTGCGACCATACGATTCACTCTTGAGGACCCTGCCGCTCGCGTTCCTCCAGCGATCCGTTGTGCCTGTTTCAAAGAGGAAGTTGGATATGTTGAGATTTCTGTTCCTCGTCACGATCACCTGGTGCAGTCTGGCCGCGAACGCATTCACCGGCGATTGGCGCCAGTTTCGTGGCAGTGAATCAAACGGGCTGGGCGACGACATTCTGCCTCCAACGACGTTCTCCGCGACAGAAAATGTCGCATGGAAAGTGGCTCTACCAGGGAAAGGACTGTCGTCCCCCATCATCGTCGGTGATCGTGTTTTTGTGACCTGTTCCAGCGGATTCAATCAAGATCGGCTTCACGTTGTCTGCTTCGCTGTCAAGGATGGCGTGAAGCTTTGGGAGCGACAGTTTTCGGCGACGGGCCGCACTTCGCACTATCCCACGACCAGTATCGCGACATCGACGCCCGCCAGCGACGGACAGCGGATCTTCGCACTTTATTCCAGCAACGATCTGGCTTGCCTGGATCTGGACGGAAACCTTCAATGGTATCGCGGTCTCACATACGACCATCGCAACGCGTCCAACAGTTTGGGTATGGCGTCGTCGCCGATCGTCGTGGATCAGACTCTCGTGACGCAGATTGAAAATGACAGTGAATCCCTGGCGACGGGAATCGACGTCGCGACAGGTATTTCACGCTGGACGTCCGTCCGTCCCAAAAAGGCGAACTGGTCGTCGGCGCTTGTCTGGCCAAGACGGTTTGGTGGTGGTGAAGACTTGGCCCTACTGCAGTCGTCCGAGGGAATTTCGGCGATCCGTCCTCTGACTGGCGAAGTGGCCTGGAAGTACACGGATGGTGCTTCGACAATTCCTTCTTCAGTGGTTGCAGATGGCACCCTTTATGCCGTCTCTCACGGGATCACGGCGCTCAGGCCACCAACCGAAAGCGCGAATATCGAACAACTCTGGCGGGCGAGCAAGTTGGGGCCGGGCACGGCCAGTCCGCTCGTCTATCAAGGACGGCTGTATGCGATCAACAGTGCGGGTGTATTGCTCGCTGCCGACCTGAAAACGGGTCAGACGAAGTGGCAGTTGCGAATTGGTGGACCCTTCAGCGGATCTCCGATCGCCGCCGGCGGTCACCTTTTTGTCTTCAACGAGAAGGGGGAAGGTCACTGCGTGAAGCTGGGCGAAGAAGCGGGCGAGTTGGTGTCCACCGGTGACCTTGCCGGTGAAAGATTTTTGTGTACCCCCGCAATCTCGAACGGAGCATTGTATGTTCGCAGCGATGCGACGCTTTGGAAGATTGCTGAGAAACCGTAGTTGAAAATGATCCGGATTCCAGAGCGAGGCCGACGGGTTCCGATGTCGTCTCGGTGATGTCTAACGAAGGGTAATTGCATGTCTCATGCGTGCCGAGGTGTGATGTTTTTGGCTTTGATCGCCAGCGCGAGCGCTGCGCAGGCGGCGGCGAAGATTGAACTGACATCCCCGTTGCCCTATCAGGTTGTGCAGCGCGAAGGATTCGAGTCGCAGACCTCACACGAACACAATCCGACCGGATCAACGCTCGGATACGCCGATGTGGATGTGATGGGATCAATTCCAGAAGGGGTTACAGGACGTTGGGAATTCCGCGTCCGGCCGCTGCAGTCGGCGTTTGGAACGGGATCCGACTGGATGCCGCTCGACGTAGAGGTCGAAGGGAAAACCTTTCGCGCCCCCGCCGAAGTGAATGCAGGCGGTTGGTATCGACTTGAAGTGCGCTGCGTCGATCAAGAAACGACGGTGGCAGAAGGAGTTGTTGAGCCATTCGGGATCGGCGAGCTGTTTGTCGTTGCCGGGCAATCGTATGCCGCCGGCGCCAATGATGAGCTGCAGAAAGTCGCCGATCCGCAAGGTCGTGTCTCGGCATACGACTGGCATACCAAACGCTGGCAGCTTGCCAACGACCCTCAGCCGAATGTTGGTGATGGAGGTACGATCTGGCCCGCGCTCGGTGATTTGCTCGTGCCGACCCTGCGTGTTCCTGTCGGATTTGTGAACGTCGCCGTGGGAGGGACATCAACGAAGCAGTGGATGCCTGACGGTGAATTGCACAAACGACTCGTTGCCGTCGGAAATGATGTCGGTGCGTTCCGTGCCGTTCTCTGGCAACAAGGAGAGTCGGACGTGATCGAAAAGACGCCAACAGACGTCTACATCAAGAACATGAACCGGATTCGTGACGTGGCGGCTCGGGCCTGGCATTTCGAGCCGAACTGGCTGCTCGCTAAATCGACGTTGCACCCCACCGTTTACAACGATCCTCAAGGAGAAGAAAACATTCGAATGGCGATCCACCAGTTGTGGAAGCGCCCCCATTTTGCGCCGGGCCCTGACACCGATCTACTGTCCGGCGAAAACCGCGGTGACATCAACTCGCGTCGCCACTTCTCCCCAGTGGGTCAACGCCGCGCCGCCTTGTTATGGTTCGTCGCGATCTGGAACGAAATCGAAAAACAATCGCGCTGAGTGCGTCTGGCAATCACCACTCTCTGTGTCTCCCCTCCTCCACTGTGGACCCGAAGTACGCCGAACGTCCAAGTGGGGCCAGCGGGGGGAGGGGGAGGCACGGAGACACAGAGATTACGATGGCGTGGCTCGATTTTTCGCGATCAGTGACAAGAACTCGAAGATTAAATTGACACCTAAAATTGCTGTGATTCCGGCGGAATCGAATGGGGGCGAAACCTCAACCAGGTCGAAACCTTTGAGGTTCAGACCATGCAGTCCACGAATCAGTCGCAGCATCTCGTAACTTGTGAATCCACCAACTTCCGGGGTGCCCGTACCAGGTGCAAATGCCGGGTCGATCGCATCGATATCCAGCGTGACATACGTCGCGCGATTGCCGACACGGCAGTGGATCTCTTTCAGGACGGCGTCGAGTCCCACCTGATGAAATTCATCGAACGTGATCATTCTCGCCCCCAACTTGAGCGCGTCCTCATAGTCTTCGGGTCCATTCGTTGGACCACGAATTCCGATCTGAACATAGGCGGCAGGATCGATCAGCGACTCTTCCATGGCGCGTCGAAACGGCGTGCCATGGCTAAAAGGCTGCCCAGGATATTCGGAATCCCAGGTGTCGGGATGAGCGTCGAAATGCACGACTGCCATCGGTCCATGTTTTTTCGCATGAGCCCTGAGCAGCGGCAATGAAATTGAATGATCACCACCGATGGAGACCAGAAGTGATCCGCTCTCGACGATCGCAGTGGCCTTCTTTTCAATTTCTTGATGTGTGGCTCGGATGTCAGGTGGTACGACGTCCGCATCACCTAGGTCGGCGATGCGTAGCTGCTTGAACGGCGCGACCCGCTGCGAATTGTTGTAGCCCCACAAGAGCATCGATTGCTCACGGATCGCGCGGGGGCCGAACCGCGTGCCGCTACGGTACGAGACCGATCCATCGTATGGAATCCCCAGAATGGAAACGTCGTACCCCGTCGCGTCGGTCGCCAGGGGGGCTCGGCCGAATGTGGCGATTCCAGCATAGGGTTGAGCGGCAAACACGGGAGTCGTCATGACAGAGCCTTTGCAAGTGGGATAATGTCGCAGGCGACATCAAGCTTTCGATGGCGAATGGGCAAGTGGCGACTGAACCCGTTTCAGCAGGCCCTTTCGTCCCCATTCCATCAAGATGTCGTGGTTCCATTCAAACAGCGGTCGGGCGATGGGAGCCAGCCAGATCATCCACTTTTTCTTGGCGGCGACATTCCAGTCATATCGGACGTGCGTGATGCCGTTGTCGTAGGAAAGTTGCCAGCAGCCATCGCCTTCCAGTTCACCTGTCGCGTGTCCTTCGATCCGCGAGTACGGCTTGATCAGCGTGCTTTCCATGGTGAACGTCAACCGATAGGGCAGGCGACTGCACCACGTGTAGCGACGCCTGGCCCCGTGACCCATTTCGTCGATTCCCGGCTGCACAAGTTCCACCTTTTCCATGCCGCGCCACCAACTTGGCCAGTCGTCAGGCCGCATTAATTCCACCCACACGCGTTCGATCGGGGCAGGGATCTCCCACCGAGAAACGAACTCGTAGCGATTAGAATCGGCTATCGAAATTTGTGGCATAACACCTTTCGCTCAGGCTGAGTCAGACTTTGAAGATAGATTCGACGTTGCCTCGCAGAATCTGACGTCCCAATAAAAGGGCTTCGTCCTCACTCCATTTCCGTGCGATGACAAAGTCTTGGGCCAGAACGCGCGAGAGGCATTCGCGGTACATATTGAACTTGGGCCAGGCAAATTCCAGCTTGTACATGTCACTGTAGTAGCCGATCTGTTTGTTTCGCGGCACTGCCTGCAATCGGGCCCGTGTATCCAATTCAATGAACGCCGGAATGTTTGAATACCACCAATGCGCGTTCGTGACCACGTTCGGGAAGATCCAACTGTAGCTGACCAGTTCTTGATTGCTGACCTGGGCCAGTACCGAGACAGGGAATGTCACTTGCGGAAAGGCGTTGAACAAGTCCTTGTACTGAATCAGCGATACCCGCTGGTCAAACAGGTCCTGGCCTTGAAAAACACCGTTTGGATAGACGCGTCGATTGACTCCGATCATCAGATCGAATGGCAGTTTGTACTCGGCACAAAATTCGGCGATGGTCCAGAACACGAATTCCTGTCCCAAGCGTCGATGGGACGAGATTTCTCCGGGGACCGTATCGGCATCAATGAATGCAGCATTGAAGTGCTGTGCCAAGTCCTCCGACTTGGCGGGGCGACGTGGCGAAAAGCTCGGGGGCAGACTGATCGCACAGGCTTTCACCCCGTGACGGACGAAATGTTCGAACAACTTGCCGATCGCCTGTCGGATTTTGTCGGGGCTTGTTGCCTCAATGCCCGTTGCTTTGGCGAGCCGCTGCCGGACGGTTGGGTTCGAAAAATGAAACACCAGATCGTCGGTTCGCAAGCAAGGGATATAACGCTTTAAGTCAAACCCCGTCAGCGGGTCGTCGAAATCGTTCGTCAGAAAGACACGCTCAATCCCTGATTGCTTCAAACATTGATCTTCCCAGTCCGGTTCAGCCATTTTCGCGGCCGCGCGATCGTACAAGGCCTCCCAGTTTGCGGGTGTGATTCGGTCGTCGGAAAAACCGAAAAACTTGCGGCACAGCTCGACCAACCAGCCCACTTGAACCGTGTTGTCCAGGTGAACGAGAGATTCGACGAGCCGCCCGACTTTGGTCTTGGGGTCAAGGCCCGGTTCTTCGATTTGTGACTTGGGCATTCCCGCCGAATGGGCAAGTTCGGTGTAGTAGTGGTATCCCATGATGTCCGCGAGCGTTTTCGACGCAGGCGCGTGCGGATTAATGTGAGTGTGGGGATCGACCAGGGCAAGCTTGGTCAATTCGTTCAACAGTCGTTGCACCAATTGTTCTGACATGCAGGGCCTCTGCCGATGTGGAAGTGAGTTGGCAAATGAATTCTAGTGGCAGTTTGGCGGGGACGGTCGGCGGTTGCAACTCGCACCAGATCCTCTTGATTTTCGAGTAGCCGAATCGCATGCTGCCACGGCAGACACATCTCGCAGAAGGGCTTGCTTTGAATCCACACGAGTTCGATGAAATTCACAAAATGCTGTTTCGCCTGGGGCTCGCGACCGTCCTTGGCGGAGTCTTAGGTATTGACCGAGACCTTCACCGCAAGCCAGCAGGCGTGCGCGTGCTGGCGATGGTCTGTTTGGGGTCCGCTGCGATCACCATGGCCAGTATCGCTGCGATGGCTGTTCCTTCAAAAACACCCGTCGATGGTGTCTTGCGAACGGTGCAGGGGGTTCTCTCGGGAATTGGATTTCTGGGAGCTGGCGTCATTATGCGAGCTCCTGGAAAAGAACAAGTGCACGGTATTACGACGGCATCTTCGATTTGGATCTCGGCCATTCTGGGCATGGTCTTTGGCTTGGGCCAATGGGAACTGGGCCTGACTTCGTTTGTACTCGCGTGCGGAGTTTTGGTGATCGGCCGAAGAGTTGAGGCCTTGGTTCTGAAGTTTGCCCCATCGCCCGATGCGACTTCGTCGAGTCCCGTATCTCAACAGGACTGAGTGGGCAATATGAGCACCGGAAATCGTCCCTCACCACAACCAGGACTCACGCGGATAGATCGCCGTGCCGCCGGTAAGGCTGTCCGTGAATCCATTCCACGATCTGCACATGCCGCCTGGAAGCCATCAGCGGATCGTCCCGACATTGTTTCCCTGCTCGAAGAGTCCAATCGAGATCGCATCGAAGAGCTAGTTCCCCTGCGATACGGGCGGATGCTGCAGTCCCCGCTGGCCTTTTTGCGTGGTTCGGCAATCGTGATGGCGCGCGATTTATCAGACCTGGCCAATACGGGGATTCGGCTGCAGATCTGCGGAGACTGCCATCTACAGAATTTTGGCTGGTTCGCGTCGCCAGAGCGGAATCTGTTGTTTGATGTCAATGATTTTGACGAAACACGGAACGCACCTTGGGAATGGGATTTGAAACGCCTCGCGGCCAGCGTGATCCTGGCAGCGAGAACGCTCAAGGCGTCGGCCGCGAATCAGCGACAACTGGTGCAAGCGGTCGTACAAGAGTATCGCGATCGTTTGGCTGAATACGAACCATTATCGCCCCTGCAGGCCTGGTACGCTCGCCTGGATGCCCAGGCATTGTTGAATCGTGCGGCCGCGGTAGATTCTGTGAAGCGTGCGCAGGCCATGATCGATGCAGCCCGCCAGCGGACGATTGATTCTCTGTTGCCCAAATTGACCGAGCGTGTCGAGGGCGCATTGCGGTTCAAAGATCGCTCTTCGTTGTTGACGCACGCCAAAGAAGGTCAGGGCTATCTCGACAAAATTCAGAAACTGATGATCGGTTACCGTTCGACGCTTTCAGACGAGCGACAATTGCTGCTCGACCGTTACAGGCTGGTCGATGCGGCTCATAAGGTCGTAGGCATTGGCAGCGTCGGATTGCGGTGCGGCATTCTCCTTTTACTCGACCCTGACGATGATCCGCTCGTGCTCCAGATCAAAGAGGCGCGGGCGAGCGTGCTGGAGAAATATGTCGGCCCCAGTGCTCGCACCCATCACGGTCATCGGATCGTTCACGGACAACGGGTCATGCAGTCGGCGAGCGACATTTTTCTGGGGTGGGCCAACGATGCCAAGGGTCGCAGCTACTACTTTCGTCAGTTGCGTGACATGAAATTGTCATTGAACGTCGATCGCATGTCGTGGCCCGAATTGCAGGACTACTGCCAACTTTGCGGTTGGGCTCTCGCTCGAGCTCACGCCAAAGCTGGCGATGCCTCGGCTATTGTCGGGTACGTCGGCAACGGCGATCCATTTCAGGATGCCATCAGTGAGTTCGCGGCTGCCTATGCGGATCAAACGGAACTTGATTTCGAAACCTTGCAAAATGCGGCAAAATCAGGCCGGATTCAAGCTGTCGCAACACCCGATCCTTCCATAGTTGTATCGGATTGAGGTGGTTTCGTGATTTGTAAGGCGTTTTTTGATAATGGGTTGTGGCGATTTTTGGTTTTGCGAAGCGATGCTCGCGCGTGACTTCAGGTTTACCGAAGTCGTTCGGGTTGCCACATCGAGCCCCGTTTTTCTCTGCCTGAATCACCCGTACAATCCCTCTGGTCTGAACCGATTGCCAGCTTTTTGAGTGCAATCTGTACTGATCACGTAATCCCAAAAGCTTGACAAACCAATGGTTGTCGATATGTTGAAGAGTCGGTGTCCTGCCTGATTGCCCCGCCTTTGCACCTGCAAGATGTAGCCACGCCTCGAATTTTGACTGGTATTCGCCTTCAAGATGACTCCCGCGGATTGAAGCGATATCCCCACCAGGAGAGAGTCCCCATGAGAACTCAAGCGTCGACTGTTCGCATTTGGCTGACCGGTATTCTGGCTTTGGGAACCTTGGTGTGTTCAACACCCAACTCTGCGTATTCCGCGACGCCCAAGGGCTTAGGTGATCCCGGTCAACTGACGGGTCTGCGGCTTGAGCCGAATCTCGACTCGAAGGGAATTACGCTCCGCGGGCGAGATGGTCGTCAACAGTTGTTCGCGACTGCGGTCTATTCCTCCGGACAGCTTCATGATTTCACCCGCAAGGTCCAGTACACCTCGGAACCGGCCGGGATTGTCCAGGTCGACGCCGCTGGTCACATGACGCCGCTTCGCGATGGGATGACGGTTGTCACCGCTGTCGCATCCGGCGTGGAAGCGCATCTGCCGGTTTCTGTCACCGGTTTGACCAACGATATTCCCGTCAACTTTCCGAATCAGATTACGCCGATCTTTACCAAGCTGGGCTGCAATAGTGGTGGTTGTCACGGCAAGGCGAGCGGTCAAAACGGATTCAAGCTGTCTCTGCTGGGTTTCTACCCCGAAGACGATCACGAGTTTCTAGTCAAAGAAGATCGTGGTCGCCGCATTTTCGTTCCGTCGCCAGGTCAAAGCCTGCTGCTCACCAAACCGGTTGGCAAGTCGCCACATGGCGGTGGAAAGCGAATGGATGTCGATGGATACGAATATCGATTGATCCAACGCTGGATCGAGCAGGGCATGCCTTACGGTGACGCGAAGGACCCTTATGTGGTCGGAATCAAGTGCCTGCCCGAAGGCCGTGTGATGGATCGCGGCGCCGATCAGCAGATTACCGTCATTGCGATGTATAGCGATGGATCGACGGAAGACGTCACGCGAATGGCGTTGTACGAAGCCAATGATCCTGAAATGGCCGAAGTGACCGTCACGGGTTTGGTGAAGACATTGGACCTTGCTGGCGAAGTGGCGATCATGGCCCGCTATCAGGGACAGGTCTCTGTGTTCCGCTCGACAATTCCGTTGGGTGCGGAAATTGCCGTGAAACCACCCGTTAAGAATTTGGTCGATCAGGCCATCGTCTCCAAACTCGACCTGCTCGGCATTCCCGCCTCGCCGGTTTGTGATGACGGGACGTTCCTGCGACGCGTCTCAATCGATATCACGGGCACGCTGCCAACCGCGAGTGAAGTCTCGGCCTTCCTCGCTGATACCGACAGTCTGAAACGCGAGAAAGTGATCGATCGATTGCTCGATTCACCTGCTTATGCCGACTATTTCGCCAACAAGTGGAATATGGTTCTGCGAAATAAGAAGCGAAATAACGACAAGCTCGCGCCAACCTATGGTTTCCACAAGTGGATCTGGTCGAGCCTGTACGACAACAAGCCATACGATCAGTTCGTGCGTGAAATCGTCACTGCGTCCGGGGACGCCGACGACAATCCACCCGTGGCCTGGTACCGCGAAGTTGATCAGCCCAACGAACAGGTTGAAGACGTTTCACAACTGTTTCTTGGTTTGCGAATCCAGTGTGCCCGCTGTCACCACCATCCCTTCGAAAAATGGAGTCAGGACGATTACTACGGCATGGCGGCGTTTTTCAGCCGTGTCGGACGGAAGAACATTATCGGTGGTAACAACGCGATGCGCGACAAGCGAATTTTTGCCATCGACAATCAGGGGCCGGCACAAGCCAAGAACGAACGGACGGGCAAAATGCTCGCACCGACGGGACTCGGCAGCAAGCCGTACACCGTGACGGCCGACGAAGATCCTCGCGCATTGCTGGCCGAGTGGCTGTCTGATCCACAGAACCCATTCTTCGCCAAGGCGTTGGTGAATCGTTACTGGAAGCACTTCTTCAGTCGCGGGATCGTCGAGCCTGAAGATGATATGCGTGAAACGAATCCGCCGACAAATCCAGAGCTCTTGAACAAGCTTGCCGAACACTTCGTCGCATCGAAGTTTGACTTGAAAGAGCTCGTCCGCACAATTTGTAACTCGTCAACGTATCAGCTCAGCTCGCTGCCGAACGAGTACAATTTGAAGGACAAGCAAAACTTCTCTCGCTACTATCCGAAACGTCTGACCGCTGAAGTGCTTTACGATGGTTTCCATCAAGTCACATCCACGAATCAGACCTACAATGGCCTGCCCGCTGGGACTCGTGCCATCCAGCTACCTGACCCCAGTGTCGGTCCCTACTTCCTGAAAGTGTTTGGTCAACCCCAGGCAGACACCGCATGCGAATGCGAACGCTCACAGGAAGCCAACCTGGCCCAAAGTCTGCATCTTCTGAACAGCAGTGAAGTGCAGAACAAGATCGCCGATGCAAACGGTCGTGCATCGAAGTTTGCGGGCGATAAAGAGCATGCGAGCGAAGCGAAGATTCAGGAACTGTATCGCTGGGTTTACAGTCGTGAGCCCGATGCGGAAGAACTGAAAATTGCGATGGCGCACCTCGAGAAACACAAAGACAATCCCAAGCTTGCTTTTGAAGATATCGTTTGGGCCCTTGTGAATTCCAAAGAGTTCCTGTTCAACCACTAGTGGCACAGCCACCCTGTGCTGACAGGGTTGTGAGCAAACGCCTGTGGGCTCGTTGGCCTGCTCGGTTCGAGTTCATCCGCGTGTCAATTCAGGATTGAAGTCCACTTTTACTGTTCTTCACAGCGGACCTTCGGTCTGTGTCGAGGAAAAAGTATCGCGTTGGGGATGGAATTCGTTGGTGAAATCATTACGACGTCGAGCGGAGGCTGGCGGCAAAATTCGGATTAAGAACGATCTCGGATCGGTCAGTGTCCCTCCACTTGCTGATTCCGTCACCGGTAGCGTTGTTGTCTGCTTACGCGGCCGTTGACCGATCACCCTGTTGTGCCGCTTGGATTCCTATGCCTCTGTTTATTGAAAGACGAGCTATGCGTAACGTCGCCGTCTCTCGTGCTCGACATATTCTGACGACGTGCGGGTTGGTTTTGGGTCTGGTGTCCTCGGTGACGGCTCAGTTGCCCGCAACGCGGTTGTCTGCGGTTTTCCCGCCGGGTGCTCAGGCGGGGACCATTGTCGAGGTGACGATTACCAGTGGTGTCGAACTCGAAGAACTCACTAAACTGATTTTCAACGAGCCGGGAATCACGGCCCTGCCGAAGATGCAGGATGTTGGCGGAAAGCTCGCACCGGTTCCCAATGTCTTCGTCGTCTCAGTTGCATCCGATGTGCCGCCCGGGCAGTACGAAGTCCGCACCAGCGGTTTCTTCGGAGTCAGCAATCCCCGATTCTTCGTCGTGGGGGCACGCAAGGAAATCAATGAGATCGAGCCGAACAATGCTCGCGAGCAGGCGGTGGCATTGGACGCTAACCAAACGGTCAATGCCCGTGTGAACGGCGGGGCCGATGTCGACTGGTACAAATTCACCGCCAAAGCGGGACAGCGATTGTTGATCGA
This sequence comes from Schlesneria paludicola DSM 18645, assembly GCF_000255655.1. Classification (NCBI taxonomy): domain Bacteria; kingdom Pseudomonadati; phylum Planctomycetota; class Planctomycetia; order Planctomycetales; family Planctomycetaceae; genus Schlesneria; species Schlesneria paludicola. The sequence continues at coordinate 827,219 of NZ_JH636436.1, forward strand.
TTGCATGGCCAAGCGCTTGGATTCCAAGCTCGACGCCGCACTGGAGCTCTACAATACCGCCGGAAAACGCCTCGATTTTGCCCGTCGCAATCTTGTCAGCCAGGACCCGCTGCTCGACTTCACTGTGACGGTTGACGGCGAATATTTCGTCAAGGTCTACGACTTCACCTACGCCGGCGGGGAAGACTATCCGTACCGTTTGACATTGTCGGCTGGTCCCTACATCGATTTCGTCTTGCCCACGGCTGGCTTCCCTGGTTCGAATGCTCAGTACACCCTGTATGGTCGAAACTTGCCCGGCGGGAAACCGTCCGGTGTTTCATTGCGGGGGCATCCGCTGGAGAAACTGGCCGTCAGTATCACGTTGCCGCCGTCGATCGACACTCTTGACCCCAAAGTCATGCTTGAGTCGTATTCCGCGGGGCTGGATGCGACACCGTTCTCGATCGAGTCACCCGCCGGTGCATCGAATACGGTCATGATTCAACTCAGTGAGTTCGTGCCGGTCCTCGAAATCGAGCCAAATGATAAAGGTTCGCAAGCACAGACAATCGTTGTGCCGGGTGAAGTTGATGGCCAGTTTCAGTCCAAAGGCGATGTCGACTGCTTTCAGTTTGAAGCACACGCGAAAGACACGTTTTGGGTCGAAGTGATCGCGCACCGCGCGGGAGCGGCGATCGACGCCGTTTTGGTGATCGACCAGGTCAAGGTCAACGACAAGGGCGAGGAAACGCTGACGCGAATCAGTGCATTAGACGATGACCCCACAAACCCGCTGGTAAATCTGTTCGATACGCTCAACGACGACAATACGGTCAAGTTCGTGGCACCCGCGGACGGGAAGTACCGCGTGACGATGCGGGAGCGATTCGGCAATTCCAAGCAGGATCTCGGCGTCTATCGTTTGATCGTTCGGAAGGAATCCCCTGATTTTCGCGTGGTCGCAGTACCGACCGCTTTGATTGCACCGGGACCTCGCCAGTCGGCGCCGTCGGGGATCAATCTTCGACGCGGCGATAACTTTCCCGTGAATCTAATGGCAATTCGACGCGATGGCTTCGCGGGACCGATTACGGTGTCGGCGGAAGGTCTGCCGCCCGGTGTGACGTGCCGCGATGTGACGCTGGGCACGGCGCCGTCCAGTGGCGTGATTGTCTTTACCTCGGCCGAAGATGCGCCCGCATGGACGGGTACGATCCGACTGGTGGCGAAAGCACGTATCGATTCACCTCCCGTCGTGGCAGCGTTGGCCGCCGTCGAAGCGACGGCAAAGGCGGCGAACGATGCCTTTGTGGCCGCCGACAAGGCGTTTGCCAAACCCAACGACGATCTGGTTAAAGCCAATGAGGCAGCAGCCGCCGCCAAATCGGAACTTGCTGCGAATCCCAATGACGCCGCCTTGAAACAGAAAGCCACCGAAGCGGATGCGAAAGTGACCGCCGCTGCGGCGGTCCAACAACCATTGGCTGCTGCAAGGACGGCAGCGGAACAAAAGCGAAATGAAGCCCTTGCGGCGGTTCAAAGGGCAACCACCGCCAAAGACGCAGCGGCGCGTGACGTCACGCATGTCGCGCGGTACGGGACCGTGATCTGGGGTGCCGCCCAGCCGAATATCCCCGGTGATGTCCGAGTCGCTCAAGCCATCGAACTGTCGGTGATGGAAGAGCCCGCACCATACCAACTGACGACCGATGTCTATCGGGTCGACGCCAATCACAGTCGACAAATTCTCGTCCCCGTGAAGATTGCCCGCCGAAATGGCTTCGATGCACCGGTCAACTTGACGGTGCTCGGCATGCCGCCAAATGCCCAGATCGAAAACAAACCGATTCCCAAAGAGAAGACGGAAGAAACTTTCCGCATCTTTATTCCGCCGAATGCTCCGCCGGGAACCTATGTGACGTATCTTACCGGACAGGCTGCTGTGTCTTATCGGAAGAATCCTGCGCGTGCTGATCGAGCTCAAGCGGAATTGACCGCAGCAGATCAGGCGGTGGCCGCGGCCACCGAGGCACTCAAAGCCGCGACTGCGGTGAAAGATGCCGCCGTGAAGAAGGCCACCGACGATCAGGCCAATGTGAAGAAGCTGACCGATGCCAAACTTCAATCCGAAAAAGCATTGGCCGAGGCCCAGAACAATGAAAAGGCCGCGGGGGAACTGGTCAAGAATGCTGGTGACAACGCCGACTTGAAAGCCGCCGCAGAAAAGAAGTTGACGGAAGCTCAGGCCGCCACGAAGGCCGCCGCAGATGCATTCGGCGCGGCCGAGAAGTCGCGTAGCGAAGCGGAAATTGCCGCCAAGCAGGCCGAAGATGCCAAGACCAAGTCCGAGGCGGATGCGAAGGCGGCTGATGAATCCAATAAGGCCGCTGCGGCGGCGAAGGCTGCCGCCGATCAGAAATTCAAGACGGCCGATGCGTACGCAAAAGCTGCGAATATCAACTTCCATCCGACGACTACGCCGATTGTCATCACGGTGAAGGCCGCTCCCTACACGTTGGCCGCGACTCCCGTTGACGGCGGCAGTCTCAAGGCTGGTGGCAAACTCGAAATCAAATGCGAGATCAAACGGCAGAACGGCTTCGCCGGACCGGTGACTTTGTCATTACCCGTTCCACCGAACGTGGTGGGAGTCAAGGCGGATTCGATTGTGATCGCTCCCGACCAGTCGGCGGCAAGCCTGACCGTGGAAGCGGCGGCCGATACTCCAGAAGCGGCACTCGCCAATATGGTGGTACGTGCCGTGGCCGAATGGGATGGCGAAGCAATCGTCGATCAGCCGGTGGCATTGAAAGTTGTTAAATAAAACGAGGCCAGCGATGTGCAGGGACCATCGTCAAAGATCGTTCCTGCCACGGCTCTGGCTGTTTCCCATAATCCCGCTCAACCTCACGTCTTTGGTGACACGATGAATACATCTGCCCGGTTTCAGTCGTTGCGAACGTCCTTCGTTCACAGTCTGGTCTGCCTTTGTTTAGTGAATCAAGCTGTGTCATTCGCGGCAGACGAGGCTCCGGCTGGAAAGATTGAACCCGCCGCAGTCACGCTCGATCGCCCGATCGAATTCGAGAAGGACATTCAGCCAATCCTTGATGACAAATGCGTTGCCTGCCACAACGTTGCTGTCGCCGAGAGCAAACTGATTCTCGAAGATGTTGCATCGATTCTGAAAGGCGGAAAACGCGGTCCAGCCGTCGTTGCCAAAGATGTCGAAAAAAGCCTGCTCTATCAGGTCGCGGCCCGTGCTGCTGATCCGGTCATGCCCCCGCTGCCCAACAAGGTGTCGGCTTCCGCATTCACTCCCCAGGAGTTGGGGCTGCTGAAGAAGTGGATCGAAGAAGGGGCCACTCAGGGAATGGGAACGGGTCAGCACAGTGTTCCATGGCAGACGATTCCTGCCAATCTTCATTCCATCTACAGTGTCGCACTATCCACTTGGGGCCGCTGGGGTGCTTGCGGCCGATCCAATCAAATCGATCTGTATGACCTGACGTCGGGTGAGTATGTTGCCCGTTTGCAGGATCCTGCGCTTCTGGCAGTTAAGAACGGCGATAAACCGTTCTATCCCAACGGTGCCGCTCACCGTGACTTCGTTCATGCCTTGGCGTTCAACCCCGCCGGAAACCTGCTGGCATCCGCAGGGTATCGCGAAGTGAAACTGTGGCAGCGACCGTCGAACGTTCAGACCGGTGCGTTCCCGCAGGATCAGGTGGTCACATCGTTGGCGGCATCCGCTGATGGAAAATGGCTTGCTTTCGGTCGGGCCGATAACTCGATCATCCTGCAGAGCGTCACCGATCCGAATGCCAAACGAGTTCTCGCCGGACACGCGGGGCCGGTAACGGCGGTCGAATTCAGCTCGAGTTCGTTGGTCCTGTTCAGCGGTTCGAAAGACAAGACGGTTCGATCCTGGGCAGTGATTGAAGGCACTCAGACGGGGATCGTTGAAACTCCGCACGAAGTAAACTGCCTCGTGCTGAATCCTGAAGTCACGCGCGTCTTTACTGGTCACTCTGGCGATAATGTCATTCGCGGTTGGAATGTTCCTTTCGAAGCACCGAAACCCGGCGAACCCTCCAAGCCCGTCATCGAAATGAAAGGCCACGAAGCGCCCGTGACAGGCATTGATTTGATTCTTCCCGGAAGCACGCAACTGGTTTCGACGAGTGCGGATTCCACCTGGCGTGTTTGGGACGTTGCGAATGGCAGCCAGGTTCGTACACAAAACCACGGTGCACCAATCAATGCTCTGGCTCTCAAGAGTGACGGTCAATTCGTGGTGACGGCGGGCGCCAACAACATTGCCAAGTTGTGGAAGATCGATGGGACCGCAGTCGCCGAGCTGAAGGGCAATATCACCGCGCAGAGGCGAGTGCTCGTCCTGACCGACGATGACGCTGTGGCAAAGTCGCGTGTGGCCTTGGCTGACGCAGGCTTCAAAGCCGCGGAAAAGAACTTCAAAGAACGCGAAGAATCGACCAAGAAAGCCATGGAGCAAAAAGTGGCCATGGAAAAGGCCTTGGTTGATGCCAAAGCCAAAGAAGAGCCCGCTGTGGCAGCGGTTGCCGCCGCGAAGACGGAACTCGACGCTAAACCTGACGACGAGGCACTGAAAAAGAAGAAAGCGGATGCCGATGCTGCGGCCGCGAAGGAAGTTGAAGCAGTCAAGAAAGCTCAGGAAGCGGTCGACGCTGCCGTGAAAGCACTTGCCCAGACCGAGAAGGGCCAGCAATCTGCGGACGAACAGCAGAAGCAAGTCAAGCAGCATCTCGACGCCGAAACCGAGGCCGCGAAAGCCGTCGAAGCGGTGTTCAATCAAGCGAAATCCGAACTTCCCGCCATCGAAGCCAAGGCGATCAAGTCGGTGACATATGTCGCCGACGGCAAGCTGATTGCGACTGCGGGGGAAGATGGTGTCATTCGCCTTTGGAATGGAACAACGGGTAAGCCGCTCGAAGAAATTACCGGGCATCAGGCGGCCATCGGTTTGCTGGCGTCTGGGCCAAACCGCATGTTGGTCGCATCCAGTGATGACAAACAGGTCTTGGCCTGGGATGCGAATCCCACATGGTCACTGATGGCGACACTCGGTCCCGCACCAGAGAATTCGCTCGATCTTTCAAAGTCGACTTTCACCAATCGTGTTCTTTCACTCGCATTCAGTCCCGATGGCAAACTGCTGGCCACCGGCGGCGGTGAACCGTCACGAAGCGGGGAACTGTTCTTGTGGAACGTCGAAACAAGATCCGTCGCAAAACAGTTCGTCGACGCCCACAGTGATACCGTTTTCGGGCTCGATTTCTCGCGTGATGGGAAGTCTCTGGTGTCCGGGGCCGCCGACAAATTTGTGAAGCAGTTTGATGTGGAATCAGGAAAACTCGTTCGTTCGTTTGAAGGCCATACGCATCACGTCCTCGGGGTGACCTGGAAAGGCGATGGCAGCCGCATCGCCAGTGCGGGCGCCGACAATGCGATCAAGGTATGGAACGTGGAAACGGGCGAGCAGCACCGCACGATCCAGAACTATTCCAAGCAGGTCACCGCGATTCATTTTATCGGGGCCAGCGACAATCTGATCAGCGGTAGTGGCGACAAGACCGTGAAGATGCACCGTTCAAACGATGGAAACAACTATCGCACGTTCGCGGGGCCCACCGACTTCGTTTACGCGGTCGCAGCGACCCGGGACGAAAGTCTGGCCGTGGCGGGTGGGGAAGATGGTATTTTCCGAGTTTGGAACGGCACCAACGGCCAGGAACTGTACAAGTTTGAAGTGCCGAAGCCAGCGGTGGAAAACACTCAGGCGAGCGTCAAGTAGCGTCTGCGTCACCCGCGTTGAGCGGTACGGTAAGCGTTCCCAAGCGCGCGCTTGGGAACGAGCTTGTTCGCCCATTTGATCTGACTTCGCCACCACTTCAAATGGCGAAATCGGTCTTCTGTCCCAGGATTCGATCGATCAAGTCTGCGGGAAGTTCGATCGCTTTCGATAGCCCGCCGTCGCGGTCTGTGGGATTGATTTCGCAGTACGCGGACCAGGTTCCCAGATGGCGCCAGCGGCCTGCCCGAGTTGGCTCGTCCGGTAGCACGGGGGTCGTGCAGCGGTTGCATCCAATTGTCGTGAAACCTTGGGAGTGCAGGGGGTTCACGATCACGTGGTGTTCGGCGAGGTATGACTTCAACTCGTCATCCGAAACGTTCGCCAGCGGGTTCACTCGGACACAGTTCATCTGAGTGTCGACAGACACGATGGGAATCTTGCCTCGCTTGCCACCTTCAGATCGACGCAGGCTACCGATCAGGCAGTCATATTTTCCCTTCTCTTGCAGCAGCGGTTCTGTCTTGCGCATCTGACAGCATTTCTTTTGGCCTTCAGGCGTCAGGTAAAGCACACCGAATTCATGAATCTGATCTTCCATCGTCAGGCGGGGCTTCAGCGAAATGATGTTCAGCCCGTATTCTTTTGCCAGTCGATCGCGCGTGTCGAGCGTTTCCTGAAAGTTGACTCCGGTGTCGACGAACAGGACTGGAATGTTCAGTTTGTTGTGCCCGATCATGTGGCAGACCATACTGCCTGCCCGTTGCATGGCCGACAACATGCCGATGCGGGTACCGAAAATGTCATGAGCCCATCGCAACAGTTCCAAAGGCGAATCGTTTTCGAATGTCTGATTGATGTCGTTCAGGTCAGCCTGCGTTAATCGCGCCATGAATCTGTTATTCCTGTTGCGCCGATCGTCGACGCAGAACCGATGTCCCACCTCCGAAGGGCCCTAAAGAGAGTCTTCGCACAAGGCTTGAGCGACCTGTTCGGACCGATCGTGGTCAAGGAACAAGTCGTCTGCCCAATTTGAGTCAAAGACTTGAGATGGGGATATCCCATCAAATTTAGCAGAAATCCCAAATGTGTCGCAACAGGAGTGCCGCGGCCCAATTGACGCCGGATCATTGCCTCAATTCGTCGCAAAATAGAACGTGAAACACTCGTTCGTCGGAATCGTCGCGATGCGTGTCACCCCGATTTATTGAGAGGCTTTCAAAAGCAGAAAGCGGTTATCTGCGTCCAGTTGGTCGAAAACGCGTTGTGTCGAACGAAACGTCTGTTCCAACTGAGATTGGTCCAGCGCATCCCCGTCACCTCGCTGGCCGCCCTGGATGGTCACAGATCGGGGGGCGATCAGTGAGACGATCTCAGGGATGTCGCCGAACTCTTTAAGGATCCCCGGTACCATCAGGCCCAGGCGAAATCCGCGATAGGGTCTGTCTGTGACGTACGTGGCCAGGCTGTCAATTGCCGTGACGCGTTTGATCCGTTCATCGAGCGCGGTCGAGCACAGGGCGACGACGCCGGATGATCCCTTGCCCACGATCAGGATGTCGTTCGGCAATTCGCCATGAAGTTCCTGAATGGCGTCCAATGTTCGGTGAATATCGTAGACCCATTGTCCTAACAACGGTCGTCCGATCCACATCGCCCATTCCGCCGTATTGTGATCGACCGCGTTGCCAATTTTGTCTCCTGCATTGGCAAATCGGCCGGTGGCGCGAAGTTCTGGCGCGACAATCGCCCATCCTTCCGATCGCAGCCGTTTTGCCATGTCGCTCGACCACGCCTGATCGGCCCCTCCGTCCAGATCCAGTACCATTGCCAGCCGATGGGGCTTTTCCGCCAAATCGCAGTGTGCCACAAGCGTCATATTCGACTCGGCTTGATACGTCAGGATTTGACGATTGCCGCTCAGATCCCGTTCGGATTTCAACTGCAGCGGTGTGGCCGACGGGAACCCGCCCAAGAGTTTTGAGAGCTTCGCAACTTGATCGACGCGAGCCGTTTCCCGTGTCGATCGATCTTCGGCGGCGGCGGCGCTTTGTTGAAGCAAACGTCGTGCTTCCGCCGCTGCGAACTGTGGGATTGTCACAAAGTCATCGGGACGCGAGTCACCCGGAAAACAACGCAGCATCTCGGGGTCTTCGGGCCGAATGTCTGGATCAGGAATTGGTGAGCCATCACCTTCTCCCTTGAGATGCAACGTCATCCAGCCGTACATCGCCTCGCGCATCGCCTGATTGTAGGCGTGGGGTGATTCAATGATCGTGTGTCGAACTTTGGCCTGTGGGAAAAGGCGAGCGATTCCTTCGAGGCGCGCGAATGTTTTCTGCGCTTCACCTACCGAAAACTGATATGCGTCTTGTGTCGCGCTGGTGATCATGACTCCTCGATCAGCCGCCAGTCCGAGCAGATCGCCTTCTTCGGTGAATCGCAGTGCGCCTGGAACGAGCTCACACAAGCAGCAGGCGGCGCTCAAGTACGACTGATACGTTCCAACCGAGCAGGTCGGCACCACGCATCGAAGTCGTTCGTCCATCGCCCCCGCGTACATCGTCTGGTTTCCACCGCCGCTGGCCCCCGTGATCCCGATACGTTGTCCATCCACTTCAGGCCGAGTGAGCAGATAGTCCACGGCCCTCTTGTTTTCGTAAACTTGTAGCCCCGCCAGCGGCAATCCGACTGGCAGCAGCGTCGCGGCCGTCATCTCGCCATGGTATTGCCCCAGCGATTTTTCGATGCCGCGTTCCCCGGCGCCAAATGCGTCGACGCACAGTACGAAGAATCCCAGCTTGGCGCAGCCGATACACCGGGCTTGGACCACCGGATCTTGCTTGGCGCCCTTCCAGTGCCCGTGGACATGCAGGATGGCCGGATGTCTTCCTGGCTTCCCCGGAACGTACGCATTGGCCGTCATCCAGACCCCCGGTCGCGTCTGGAATGCCAGTTTTTCGACCCGATATCCGTCGCGTTGAAATTCACCGAACGTCCGCGGCGTCAGGTCACAATCCGTTGCGGGAAATCCACCAAGCAGTTCCTGCATCGTCTTTCGCAACGTGGTTCGGCGTCTGTTCCAATCGTCCAGCGACGCGGCGGGCGGATCATTACTGCGAAGCTGTAATCCCTGCTTCTGCACGAACGCCTGAAAGGCCGTCGTTGGTTCCAGTCCCAGTCCATGTCGGTTGGCGAAAAGAACGACGATCCCAATCGCAATCCATTGGCGCAATCGCATTGATGTAGTGCCTTTCCAGCATGCTCGACGGTGTCCAAGTCAGTCTCTGCGGAATCGTATCGGACAATCCATCGGAAAGCACTGATGCACGGCGCGAACTGGCCATGAAAGTCCTCTTTTTGTTCCACAATGCATTCGCGATAGCGAGTCTGGTCGGTGTTCTGCATGACGAAAGAGCGATTCGGCGAGCAGACCTTCAAATGAAGGAAACGTCGAGGATGTCTTGATGCCGAAGTTGATCGAATTTTGGTGCGAAACGCTGTTCGGTTGTTGCCGGAAGCAGATCTCGGGTATCGTGACGGCTTTCCGGGCGCCGAGTTTCTTTCTGGCGGCCACGACGTTTCTGGAGCGGTTCATGCAACGTGTTCTTGTCACCGGTGGCGCGGGTTTCATTGGCAGTCACCTTTCCGAGCGACTGTTGGAGATGGGGAACGAGGTCACGATCCTCGACGATCTGTCTACGGGCCGGCGCGAAAACATTGCCGCGATCGAAAAGCATCCGTTGCTCCGAGTTCGCTCTGGTTCGATCACGGATTCGGTGCTTCTGGCGGACGTGATGTCCAAAGCCGATGTCGTCTATCACATGGCGGCCGCCGTGGGTGTGAAGCTCGTTGCGGATGACCCGGTTCGAACCATTCAAACAAACATTTATCCCACCGAAGAACTGTTGCGACTGGCTGCGCAACGAAACATCCGCGTGTTCATCGCGTCGACCAGCGAAGTCTACGGAAAGAATCCGAAAGAACGTTGGACTGAAGAAGATGACCTGGTCTTCGGGCCGACGTCTCGACCGCGTTGGGCCTACGGTTGTTCCAAGGCGATCGACGAATTTCTGGCCCTGGCCTTTCATCGCAAGCTGGGGTTACCCGTCGTGATCGGCCGGTTCTTTAATGTCGTCGGTCCACGCCAGGTGGGGCACTATGGCATGGTTATTCCCCGGTTTGTCGATGCGGCACTAAAAGGGGGGCCCGTCGTCGTTTATGACGATGGCCAACAGGTCCGCTGCTTCGGGCATGTTCGAGAAGTCGTCGATGCGGTGATCGGTCTGGTGGAAACACCGTCCGCGCATGGTGCCGTCTATAACATCGGCAGTGACTATCCCGTGACCATCCGGCAGTTGGCGGAAGAAATCATTCAACGCGTGGATCCGGCAGTCAAAATTGAGTTTCTGCCGTATCGCGATGCCTACGGCGACGATTTCGAAGATGTCCGCCGTCGAGTTCCCGATGTGTCCCGTCTGGAAAAGACGCTGGGGCGAAAACCAACAATGACGCTTGGCCAGATCCTGGACGACATCATTCGCTGGAAACGCGAACAACTCGCCGCCGCTCCCCAGGGCTGATCGCCGGTTACCAAAGTCTGCTCTCTGTGTCTCCCCAGTTCCGTTGAGTCCACCTGTACGTTTTTCGCCTCTGGGCGCACATTGGTAGTGTGAGAGGCGCGAAGGCACAGAGAAAGAGATTGCGGAGGGCATGGCCTGGCGCTCGGCACGATTCGCATTAAAGTTCGCTCAAATTACCGAGCTTGGACTGCGTTTCTGATTCGTGGGGACACTCTTGAACCATCTGTGTGTCGTGATCAACCAGAAACCTCCGTTGGATCGAACTTCGCGCAGCGCGACTGTAGAATGCCGGGCTTTGTGATCAAACAAACCGGACTTCGACCGTTTTAGGGTTCAGATATGTCGCACGTAGGTTTCGGGATCGTGGGTTGCGGAATGATCGCCAATTTCCATGCGGAAGCGATCAAGCGGATGAAGGGCACCAAGCTTGTTGCCTGTTTCGACAGCCGTCCCGAATCCGCCACGGCGTTCGCAGCCGCCAATCCCGGTGTGACCGTTTACACCGACCTGGACGAAATGCTGAAGGATCCGACACTGCATATCGTCACGATTTGCACTCCCAGCGGGGCTCATATGGAACCCGCGGTGAAGGCCGCACAGGCGAAGAAGCACGTCGTCGTCGAAAAGCCGATGGAGATCACGCTGAAGCGATGTGACGCCATCCTCGATGCCTGCCGCCGCAATGGTGTGATGCTTTGCCCGATCTTCCAGTCTCGGTTCAGTCCGGCCAATATCGCATTGAAAGAAGCGATCGACGAAGGGCGATTCGGCAAACTGACACTGGCCGATACATTCGTCAAATGGTGGCGGACACAAGAGTACTACGACGGGCCCCAGCCCAAGGGCTCCAAGACCCCCGTCAAAACCGGCTGGCGCGGCACTTGGAGTCTCGATGGTGGTGGCGCGTACATGAATCAGGCGATCCACAACGTCGATTTGCTCTACTGGCTCATGGGCGACGTGGCGGAAGTCAGCGCCGTGACCGCGACCCTGGGGCACGAGCGGATCGAGGTCGAAGATGTCGGCGTCGCGGCGATCAAGTTCAAAAATGGTGCGGTCGGCACCATTACCGCCAGTACGGCCATCTGGCCCGGCTTGTTGAAGAAGACCGAAATCCATGGTACGGCTGGTTCGGCGATTGTCGAACAGGACGACGTGTTGCTTTGGAATTTCGAAAAGACAAAGCCCAAAGATCGTGCGGTTGTCGACAAGTTGATGAACAAAGAAGAAGGTTCGGGCGGGGCCAGCGATCCCAAGGCGATCAGCTACGTAGGACATATGGAGCAGCTCAAGGACTTCGTGAAGGCGATTCAACTGGGCAAAAAGCCCAAAATCACCGGTGACGAAGGGCGGAAGGCGGTTGAAATCATTCTCGCCATTTATCAGTCCTCTTGGACGGGCAGGCGTGTTGCGTTGCCGTTGGCCAAAGACCCCAAGCGGCCGAGCGGAAAGTGACATTGCGGCCAGTACAGTCAGGCGGCTGGTGAACTGCGGCTTGCCGACGCTCGAAATGATCTCGATCACGCAAACGCTCGTCTCGCGCCAAGGACGTGAACAGTTGCCATGACGAATTCACTCGAAACTCGTGGTCTGACTCGTTCCATGTGGAGGTTTGCACTCCGGCTGGGTCGGCCGTTTCTGGCGCTGTTTACTGTCGCCTTGCTGTTCTATGTTGCCGACTATTGGAAGCATGGTCAGGCGGCCGCCTTTGGTCAGGAAGAAAACCTTCGCAACATCGCGACGCAAACGGCGATCGTCGCGGTGGCGGCGCTGGGTATGACCGTTGTGATCATTTCTGGCGGGATTGACCTGTCGGTGGGGACGGCGATTGCGCTGGCCGCCACAATGCTGGCGTGGAGTCTGAAGGAAGACATCGCGCTGCGGCTTGTTGTCGGGGAGAACGTTGCGCATGCCGCTCAACGCCTAAAAGCCGCTGAATCCGATAGGAACGCCGCAAAAGACGCCGAGGCGCTTGGAACGGCTGAAAAGCGAGTTGCCGAGCTCACAGTGCGTTTCGAGTCCGTTGAGCTGGCGTCAAAACGCTGGACGAAATGGACCCCGTGGCTGGCGCTTGTTGTCGGCGTCGGAACCGGTTGCTTCTGCGGGTTGCTCAACGGATTTCTGATCAGTTATTTGAAGATGGTTCCATTCATTGTCACCCTGGGGACCATGCAGTTCTACTTGGGGCTGGCGAAGTGGGTGGCTGACAATACGACAGTGCGGCCCGACCGTAGTACCCAGGTGCCCGCCTGGTATATGGATTTGCTAAGCGTCCGGCCGTCGGCACAGTGGCTTGGTGTGCCAGCGGGGGTTTGGGTGACGATTGTTCTGTCAATCATTTTGGCGGCCGTGCTGCACTATACGGTATTTGGACGTTACGTCTTCGCGATTGGTTCCAATGAGGCGACCGCACGCCTGTGTGGAATCAATGTGCCGCGGAACAAGATCGCGATCTACACCTTAAGCGGGCTGTTCGTCGGAATCGCAGGGCTCTACCAGTTTTCTCGTATGACGGTTGGTAACCCGACGTCGGGCGTCGGGCTGGAGTTGCGTGTCATCGCGTCAGTTGTGATCGGCGGCGGCAGCCTGAATGGCGGAAGGGCTACGGTTCTGGGGGCATTATCGGGAGCGTTGATCATGTCAGTGGTGGCCAGTGGCTGCACGCAGCTTGAAGTCTCGAACCCCGTTCAGGACATGTTGCTCGGAATCGTGATTGTCATTGCCGTCGCCGTCGATCAGTGGCGACATGGTAAATCGTCGGCTTAGGAAACTGTCGGCCGCGGGGTGTTCTTTCTGGCCGCTGATCAGCGTGCGCCGGGGACACGGCCGATTTGGCATTCCGTATCGTGATTTCCTCGCTGAGGGGGCGGCGTGTCGGTGAACGTCGGGGGGCTCGAAAATCAAGCTTCAGATGGGCCTTTTCGCGAACTGGGGAGCACTGATTCTTGGCTCGCCGGAATTCTCCGTCTGTTCCGCAGTTTTTAGCTACGAGGATGGGTCAAATCGAGTGCGTCGACAGGGCCGTTTTGTTACACTACACAGCCCGGAAAAATAAGGGATTTCTGCCGCCAGATTCAGGGCCCGGCAGCGATGCATCCGGGGAAAAATGTCCCCTCTCAAGAGGCCGTTCTCAACCATGCAATTGACTTGCCAGCGAAATTCATTGACCGCCGCCTTCCAGACGGTCGCGGGCGTCGTGCCATCGCGTACGCCAAAAGACATTCTCAAGAACGTCAAGCTGCAGGTCAGTGGAAACCAGGCCACGCTGACCGGAAACGACAGCGAGATTGGCATGCGTTGTGACGTGCCCGACGTCCAGTCCGATTCGCGCGGCGAAGCGTTGCTTCCCACCGCTCGCGTGCTGGCTGTTCTGCGCGAATTGAACGACGACCTGGTTCAGTTGGAAATCACGAACGACGCAACCTGGATTCGCTGTGGATACAGCGAGTTCCGGCTGTCTGCCGAAGATCCCGCCGATTTCCCGCCAGTTGCCACCTTCGAAGACACCGACTATTTCGTCGTTCCAGCCGCCGCGCTGCGGACGATGATCCGAAGGACGATTTTCGCCACCGACAGCGAGAGCACCCGCTATGCGCTGGGGGGAATCCAGATGGAACTCGGCCTCGACAAGGTGACACTCGCCGCCACGGATAGTCGCCGACTGGCTGTCGTGACAGCCGCCTCGAGCGTCGTTGGTAATCCCGCGATCCCCGCTACGTCGCCTGTGATTCCCTCCAAAGCGATGGGTTTGATCGAAAAGAGTCTTGGGGACGGCACCGGAGAAGTGCACATCGCGTTGCATCAAAATGACATCGTCGTCCGCTGCCAGGGGACGACAATCGCCAGCCAATTGGTGCAGGGCCGGTTCCCCGACTATCGCAAAGTGGTGCCCGAAACCTGCAACACGACGATCGATCTGGTTGTCGCTCCGTTCTACACGGCGGTGCGGCAGGCGATGATCGTCACAAATGAAGAAAGTCGCGGGGTCGATTTCGTGTTTGGCAAAGGCAATCTGAAACTTCAGAGTAAGGCCACGGATATCGGCGCCTCGACCATCGAAATGCCCATTGCGTACGACGGACCCGAGATGACGATCACGTTCGATCCTCGCTACGTGGCCGAGTTTTTGAAAGTGCTCGATTCGAGCTCCACATTCCATCTCAACCTGATCAGCCATGACGATCGAGCCACCATGGTGACCGATGATCACTACACGTACGTGGTAATGCCGCTGGCGCGTGATTGAGTTGTCGTCCCCGTCGATCATCGACGGGGACGTTCCTTTGATGCACACAATTGAGCTGACCGAGTTGTTCTTTAGAAATGGACTTGTAACTGCCTGTACCGCTGGTTCTGTCAGAATTTGAGTGCTTGATCGGGATGATGGACCAGACCTGATTACTGGAAACGGATGACAAACTTTACGCATGGCTGCACGTGACCCCCAACTGCTGTCCCTGGCTCTCAGCGAACTGATTGCGCTGCGTGGATTTGCGCGCGTGCGGGGCGACAATGAACTCGAAGCTGTTTGGAAAGCCGTCGCTGGACCCGAACTCGCCGCGCAGACGCGACCGCTACAGGTCAGCCGGGGGGTTCTGATGGTCTCGGTCGAGAATGCTCCGCTGCTCAGCGAAATCTCTGCATTTCAGGGACCGGAATTGCTGCAGAGACTGAAACAAAAAGCCCCGCACCTGAAGATCAAGAACCTCAAATTCAAACTCAGTGGAACTTGATCCCCCTCGAAAAATGACTCGCCAGCAACCCCTTGCTGGTGTGAGCAGTGATTGACGATACGGAGACCGATTTTGGCCGACTCGAACAAGCTCAACGCAGACGATCCTTCTTTTCCAGCCTCAGACAACGCACCCGCCGGTGCCGAGCCTGCGGCGGCGACCGGTCCCGCCAGCAGTGATTACGGGCCGGAACATCTGCAGGCGCTGAAAGGGCTCGAAGGGATTCGACATCGCCCCGCGATGTACATCGGCGATACGACGACGCTGGGGTTGCACCACCTCGTTTATGAATTGGTCGACAACTGTATCGACGAATGCGCCAACAAATTTGCCACGCAGTTGTCTGTGGTGATTCATGCCGACGGTAGTGTCTCGGTGGCGGACGATGGACGCGGCATTCCCGTCGGACCGATGCCCGAAGAAGACAATAAATCGGCGCTGGAAGTCGTGCTGACCAATATCCATGCTGGCGGCAAGTTCAATCGCGATGGTGGTTATAAAGTCGGAACCGGCGGTTTGCACGGTGTCGGGATCAAGGCAGTCAACGCCTTGGCGGAGTGGTTGGAAGCCGAAGTCCGTCGTGAAGGTCATGTCTGGACCATGGACTTCGCGCGCGGCAAGCCCACTACCGAGCTGAAAAAGCTGGGCAAAAGCGATACGACTGGAACGAAGATCACCTTCAAGGCCGACCCGGATATCTTTCCGGATACCCGCTACAACTTCGAACCGCTGGCCAAGCGACTACAGGAGCTCGCGTTTCTCAATGCGGGGGTGCGCATCCGCATTCTTGACGAACGGTCAGGTGAAAAAGACGAATACTTCTATCCCGATGGCATCGTCGAATTTGTCCGCTGGCTCAACCGCACGGAAACGCCGCTCTACGAACCGATCATCCGGGTTAATGGACTGCTGGATGGGATCGAAGTTGCTGTGACAATCCAGCACAACGACGGTTTCAACGACAACGTGCGGACGTTTGGAAACTGCGTGAATAACTTCCTGGGTGGAACGCACCTCAGCGGATTCCGCGCGGCGCTGACGCGAGCCGTAAACAACTACGGCAAACGTGAAAAGTTGTTCGAAGAAATCGTCCCGTCAGGTGACGACTTCCGCGAAGGGCTAGTGGCTGTCGTCGCCGTCCGAGTGCCCGATCCGCAGTTTCAGGGACAGACCAAGGAAAAACTGGTCAACGCCTCGGTTGAAGGTGTCGTCAATTCCATTGTCTTCGAGCAATTGTCGAAGTTCATGGAAGAGAATCCCAACATCGCCAAGCGAATCGCACAGAAGGGGTTGATGGCCGCCGAAGCACGAGAAGCGGCCCGCAAGTCGCGCGAAATGGTGCGGCGCAAGGGGGCCCTCACATCAGGCGGCCTGCCTGAAAAACTGCGAGATTGCCGCAGCCGCGAACTCGATATTACCGAACTGTACCTCGTGGAAGGGGACTCGGCCGGTGGTTCGGCCGATACCGGACGTGACTCGAACGTCCAGGCCATTCTGCCGCTGCGTGGTAAGATTCTGAACGTCGAAAAGGCGCAGTTGATCAAGATTCTCGACAACGCCGAAATCTCCAACTTGTTCAAAGCGATTGGCATTCCGCCGATGGCCGAGTTCGAGGATGTGACGAAACGGCGTTACGGTAAAATCATCCTGATGACCGATGCCGATATCGACGGCAGCCACATTCGAACGCTGCTGCTGACATTCATGTTCCGACACATGAAGCCGCTGGTCGAAAACGGATGCATCTACATCGCCCAACCGCCGCTGTACAAAGTGACGCAGCGGAACAAAAGTCGTTACGTGCAGACGCACGAGGTGATGGTTACCGAGTTGATGGAACTGGGCTTGAACGGAAGCCGAGTGATGTTTTCGAATGGCGATGCCATCGAAGGCGATCACCTGCGCCGTATCTCGACATTGCTCGGACGAGTGGAAGAACCAATCGAATTGCTCGAACGGCGTGGGATCACGCTGAAGTATCTCCATCGCCAGTCGCCGGAAGCTGATAAGCCGCTGCCCCAGTACCGCGTC
The DNA here is from genome assembly GCF_000255655.1 of Schlesneria paludicola DSM 18645. Lineage (NCBI taxonomy): Bacteria > Pseudomonadati > Planctomycetota > Planctomycetia > Planctomycetales > Planctomycetaceae > Schlesneria > Schlesneria paludicola. The sequence goes on from NZ_JH636436.1 coordinate 844,381, forward strand.
TTCCTTGGCAAGGAAGAAAAGTGGTTCCATACCCGCGATGAAGTCGAACAGTTCGTGCATGCAGAAGAACAGAAACGCGGCACGGAACTGGAGATTGCTGGCGAACCGAACGGAACTCCAGCCCCGGTGAAAGAGGGGGCAACTCCCCCTGCGGCAACGCCCGCTGGAACGGTGAAAGAGGCACCGCTGCAAATCATCGACCTGCACGAAATGCGCACGATTAATGACGTTCTGCGTGAGCTCAGAGGGTATGGCATTCAGTTGCAGGACCTTTATCCGCCCGGTGCGAAAGATGGCGAAACCTTCTATCCGTTCCGCATTCTGCAGGACGATCACACCGTGAAGATGACCAGTCTTCGCGAACTGCGGCCACAACTGCGTGACCTGGGCGAACGAGGCATGAAGGTGACACGCTTTAAAGGTCTCGGTGAAATGGACGCCGAAGAGCTGTGGGATACCACCATGGACCCAGGCACTCGCACGTTGCTCAAGGTGACCATGGCTGATGCCGCGGCTGCAGATGAAATGTTCCGCGTTTTGATGGGCGACGCCGTTGAACCGCGCCGTGAATTCATCGAGAAGCATGCTCTCGATGTGAAAGATCTCGACGTTTAATACGAGCGATCTCGATCAAAATCAATGAGCCCCTGGGGTGTTTTTTACGCCGCCTCTGGGGCTTTGTTTTGTCCGCTCATGTTTTGAAACTTTCTTCGGAGGGTTTCGTCGTTCGTTCTCTGTCAAATCCGTCCATGATCGTCGCGGAACACCGAAGGATTCTCGTGAGGATCATGGACGTTGGCTTGCGCAGGTCTTGAACGACGCAGACATTCCACAAGTGTGTGCTGATGACAGACACGACGGCAATGATTTCGCTCGGTCCACGTTTGCGGGATCAGTCCTGCGGAAACAAAATGAGCTGGGGCCGATGTCCGCATCGTGCGAACTTCACTTTGACGCCCAGGTTTGCAATTCATGCCAATCCAGGCTTCGCCCCTTTTCAACCCGCCTATGCAAGTGAAAGAGTCACGATGCTATCGCTCATAAATCGTTTGATCTTCCTGATATGTCTGGCGGTCGTTGTTTCAACGGCATCAGCGGCACCCCCTGAAATTCTGCTGTGGTCGAAAGGTATGCCTGATCCTGTCATACCCGCAGACCCTCCTGAAAAGGTCGAGAAGGGGGTTGATGGGATTCAGCGTCGGACGAGCGTTTCGCAGCCTCGACTTTTCGTTCACGAACCACCCGCTGATGTGAAGCGAACAGGAGCCGCCGTGATCGTAGTGCCAGGCGGCGGTTTCGGCCTGCTAGCGGACGAGCACGAAGGTTCGGATGCCGCGATTTGGTTGGCTCAGCACGGTATTGTCGGTTTTCAGTTGGCTCACCGAGTCCCTACGAACAAGCTACCCGTGCCGAATATCGGACCCACTCAAGACCTTCAAAAGTCGCTCATTGAAGTGCGTCGTCACGCAACCGAATATCAGGTTGATCCCACGAAAGTCGGTGTCCTTGGATTCTCTGCCGGAGGTCAGGTCACGCTTGTCGCTGCGACGAACCAGCCCAGCTTTCCCGTCGAGGCAAACACCGAGTCCTACAAACCGGATTTTCTGGTGTTGCTGTATGCGTACCAGATCTACGATCCCATGACGAAGGGCCTGCGCTCCGACATCAATCTCGATGCCGGTCTACCGCCCACGTTCATTGCACAGATGGGCGACGACAAAGGCTCGTTAGCTCAGGGCAGTACGTTGCTGTATCTGGAACTCATTAACCGCCAAATCCCTGCCGAACTCCACATCTACGAAAAAGGCGGCCATGGCTTCGGAATGCGTTCTCGCTCCAACGCCACTGGTCCCACTGACTGGCAAAAGCGTGCGATTGATTGGCTCAGGGCTCATGAGTATATCGCTGCGCCATGATCGCGAATCGAAGCCCTTCGCTGTTCGGTTATTGTAGCGTCCAATCAATCCTCGTGTTTTGTTGTCCGGAATACTTCGGCTCGGGGGCCGTTGCATGATTGAAGGCGATCATAGAACGTTACACCAAATTTGGTATTCGTGACTCCGCACTCGTCGAAATGCGCGTGTCGTCAAGATTGTCGAACGGCGCGAAACGGCACGTTTGCTGCATTTGAGCGCGAGCTTTCTGCATCGTGACTGTTTCTTTGTCGGAACGTCATGATGATTTCAGGTTCTGCCTTGCTTTGACGAAATTGGCATCGGATCTGCGTTGCGATCAAGACAGATTTGCGGGCTCAGGGGACGCGGCGTTTGTCGTCGTTTTCTGCGTATCTGTTCAGTTCGTGCCCCATCGAAAGGATTCACGATGCAGCGGATCATGGCGTTGACGGTGGCGATTCTTCTGGTCTCTTCATTGGCATACGCGGCGAATGCACCAAAAAGAGTGGTTGTCACGACGACGATCCCCGGCGGACTGAAGATCTCGACGACAACCACGGTCGCGGCGAATGGTTCTGTCAGCGGTTCGGGCCAAATCACAGGGCCGCGATTCCGTTATAGTTTCGCAGTCACAAGAGTCGTAACCGCGAAAGGGACCGTGACGCTCAGTGGGCACTTTAACGTGCCAGGCAATCCGACCTTCACCCTGACTGCTGCCGTACCGAGTGGTGCTCAGACATTCAAGTACAGCATCTACGGCCAATCGTTCGCGTACACGGGTTCGGGAACGGTCGCGATCCAGTGATGCGCGGGATCGAGAGCTGGGAGTCGTGTTCACGAATCTGCCGCGGCGACCGCGTCCTGCGGAGCCCCGACAATTCTCTTCGTCTCTCGGACGGTGTAATGAAGTATCAACCGCGCGACGATGAGCGAGCTGTTGCTACTTCATCTTCGTTAAGTTGAATGTGATCTTCTCAATTTTGCCGGTGAACGCAAAGTCACCTCGATTCGCGTAGATGGAATCGATGGGAGTGATCGAGTCACGGCCGACCTCGAACGGTTCGAGGCCATGCCGGAAAGCCGTTCGCTTCAGATGCCCTTCGGCAACCTGCTTCCCATTGACGACAAGCTTCAGTGTCCCGCTGCCTTCCTTCGTGCCGTCAGGAATGAACTCGGTTCCCAGCGTGACTTTGCCTTCGGGCACTGGGGCGCTGCCAGCGATCGTTGCATCTGCGACGTCGAAGTAGGTGTAGTGAAACACGGGCTTGGTATCTTTGATGTACAGTGTCCAACCACACGAGAATGCTCCAACGCACGTCACCACACCTTCTGCGCCGCCTTTCGGAATGTCTAACGAGGCTGTGAGCGTGAACGGGCGGGGGAACAGTTGCGGGCCGATGGGTTCTGGCAACCAGACAGAATTGCCGAAATAATTCCAATGCGTCTTCGGGGGGCCGGCGATTCGTAATTTCGGATCCATTCGCTCGCTGAATCGCGAGTCAAGCGGAAGGACGTCGTACTGTCTTGCCTGCTCCTTAAAGAGCGTGATCAACTCCTTCAGTTTCTCGGGATGCTTCGCCGCCAGGTTGTCCGCTTCACTGAAGTCTCGTTCGATGTCGTAAAGCTCCCACGGTGCTGTTAGGAATCCATCGCCCCGGCCGGCGGTTTCCCATGGCAGTCCGTACTGACTGCACGCCACCCAGCCGTCATGATAGATCGCCCGGTTCGTGGCAAGTTCGAAGTACTGGGTGCTTCTGCGGTCCTTGGCCCGACCGTCCTCGAACGAGTAGACCATCGAAATTCCTTCGATCGGCTTTTGATTGATCCCATTCACGGTCTTGGGCTCAGGGATGTGGCACGCCTCCAGAATCGTCGGAACCACGTCGATCACGTGATGGAACTGAGTGCGCGTCTCACCCTTGGCTTTGATTCCATTCGGCCAGTGAACGATCATCGGATTTCGGGTTCCTCCGAAATGGCTGGCAACTTGTTTTGTCCATTGGAACGGCGCCGTCATCGCCCATGCCCAACCGACGGGCACATGCGGCTCACTCTTTGGTCCGCCGATTTCGTCAATCCGCTTGATCGTGCTCGCCAGTCCAAGCTGCAATCCGACCAGGCTGGCGATTTCACTGAACGTTCCTTCCAATCCACCTTCGGCACTTGCGCCATTGTCACCCACAACGTAAAGGATTAGCGTGTTGTCGAGTTCGCCCGAATCACGCAAACTGTCGATCAGGCGGCCGACTTCGTGATCGGTATAGGCCATGTAGGCCGCGTAATTCTCCATCAGTCGGGCGTAGACCTTCTTCGCGTCCGCCGACTGTTCGTTCCACGCGGGGATCTGTTTCGGGCGAGGTGTCAGCTTGGTTCCACTAGGAATAATCCCCAGCTCAAGTTGCTTTGCATGGGTCAACTCGCGCTGCTTGTCCCAGCCGTAGTCGAACTTGCCGACGTACTTGGCAAGCCAGTCTTTGGGAGCGTGATGGGGTGCGTGAACGCCTGATGTACTGAAGTAGTTGAACCACGGCTGATCTGGATTTGCGGCGCGAATGTTCCGCGTCCACGCGATCGCCTCGTCCGTCATGTCGGCTGTGAAGTGGTATCCCTGTTCTGGCGACTTGGGCTGCGGGACCCATGTCGTATTCCGGTAGATCGTCGGATAGAACTGGTGCGTTTCGCCTTGATTAAATCCATAGAAATAGTCGAAACCCAATCCCGTCGGCCAGCGGTCGAAGGGACCGGCGGGGCTGATGTCGGGCTCCGGGGTGTTGTGCCACTTTCCGAACATCCCCGTGGCGTATCCATTGTCTCGCAGGACTTCGGATACCAGCGCGGTGTTCTTTGGGATGATGCCGGTATAGCCTGGATACCCAGTACCCATTTCAATAATGACGCCCGTGCTGACGGAGTGATGATTGCGTCCGGCAAGCAGTGCGCCTCGCGTGGGACTGCACAGTGCGGTCGTATGAAACCGCGTGTACTTCAGGCCGTTGTCGGCCAGTCGGTCCATGTGGGGAGTTGGTACCGGGCCACCGAACGTTGAACACATTCCGAACCCGACATCATCAAGCAGGATCAACAGTACGTTCGGGCTTCCTTGAGGAGCCTTCACCGGCTGGGGATAGCTGGGTGTCGATTCTTTATACGTTTCACCAATCTTGCCCGTGAACGCGGGATCCGGCTTCGGCAACTGACTTCCGTCACTTCGCGCGACAGACGGATGCTGTGCGTCTTGAGCGAACGACTCGCTCCGTTGCTGAACCGCTGCGAACCAGCCCAGGCACGAGGCGACCATGATGACGGTGATCATCTGCAACGCAGATCGCTTCATCGGATTTTTTCCTTGCATCAGACGATGGGGTGAATAAGTGCAGAATTTGGCTCAATGCCAATCCGGATCGGTGTTCAAATTGTTCGAGTTCAAGATCGGAATTTGCTCCGAGAATCCTACCGTCACTTGTGATGGTCGTCGATGACCCGGGCCACAGGCGACTCTGCGAAAGTTCAATTCAGATATAGGATTGAGCATTTCGCGCAACTCGCCTTTGATAATCTCGATGATCTCGCTTTGCTGGAGTGCAGATTGGCCGGTCCGCAATGTCGTGATCGAAGCGTTGGCGCGTGAGACGATGTCGTCTGTTGTCAACAGCCATGAATCAACGTCAACATCAAGTGCGTTCAGATGGAATTCCAGTCGAACCTATTGCGCTATCAGTGAGACACCTTCGAATACGTGTCACGAATTCTGAAGACGTGCCGTCCAGATTGACAATGACTGGCTTACTAACCTTATACTGTACGCGTATCCACAGTTGTGCTGTAGCGGGTCGGTCTTCGTTGCTGCCGAATAGTGTGTTGAAAGTGCGGTGACGGGCCTCGCCAAGATTCGTAAACACCATGATTTCGTGAACATCAGGGTGCCTGTCCGTCTTAATATCAACAGGTCGTCAATGTCGAGGATTACGTGATATGGCCGTTGCTTTGGAAGCTGTTGTCCAGGATCTAACAGATTCTGGCATCATTTCGCCGGGCAAACTCGAACGGTTTGTGCCACCATTGGCAGATCAGGGAAGCGGTGAAGACCTGCTTCAGGCGCTTTATAAAGAGAATTTGCTTACCGCGTTCCAGTCACAACAAGTCATGGCGGGACGTGCCAAGTCATTGGTACTCGGCGGCTATCTGATTCTGGACGTCATTGGCGCCGGCGGGATGGGCCAGGTGTTCAAGGCCGAGCACCGTCGGATGAAACGGGTCGTCGCAATCAAGACGTTGCCCGAAGATGTCATGGCCGATGACGCCGCTGTGGCTCGTTTTCTGCGCGAAGTGCAGGCCGCCGCAAAGTTGCGCCATCACAACATTGTCGCAACGGACGATGCCGCAGAATTCAATGGCGTTCATTTTCTTGTGATGGAGTATATCGAGGGGCAAGACCTTTCGGTCGTCATCAGGCGGGACGGACCTCTCACTGTGGCCAAATCGGTGAGTTGCATCCTGCAGACTGCACACGGTTTGGAATATGCCCACAAGAAAGGCGTTGTTCATCGCGATATTAAGCCCGCCAATCTTCTGCTGGACACCGAGGACACCGTCAAGATTCTTGATATGGGCCTGGCACGGATTGAACGACGTCAGACGCAACACGATACGCGAAATGACCTGACTCTGAACGGAGATGTGTTCGGTACGGTTGACTTTATGAGTCCCGAACAAGCGGTCAATACTAAGGATGCCGACGCACGCGCCGATATTTATAGTCTGGGATGCACGTTCTACTATTTATTAACCGGACAGATGATTTACGGTGGCGAGACGGTCGTGCAGAAGATTCTGGCACATCGCGAGACGCCGATTCCCTCGCTGCCAACGATTCGCCCAGATGTCTCTCGCGAACTCGACGCAGTCTTTCAAAAGATGGTCGCAAAGAACCCTGATGCTCGATATCAGACGGTCAGTGATCTGATTGCCGATCTGGAACAATTCTCGGCGCCGCCCATTTCTTCGCGATTGATTCGACAGGGGAGCAAAAGCCCTGTTGCGAATCCCGCGCGGCCCTCGTGGAGGGACCCGGCTGCCAGGCCTCGCAAGATCGTAAGGGAGGAAAGCTCACGCTCCAGAACTCGAACTTTCGTGTTGCTGGCCATCGTGCTTGTGGGGGTTGCCGCGGCGTCTGGAACGTTTCTTGCGATGAGATTTTCGAAAGGGCCTCAGGTTGATTTGGCCAACGACTCCGAAGCGGTCGACGCAAACTCGCTTGCTGCCACCGACACCAATGCGACGGATGACGTGGCGTCGGTTTCCTCTGCCATGAATACTCAAGCCCAGGGTGAAGTGGCGGAAACGCAAAATCTGCAGGACATCGACGCGATTCAGAGTGTGGCCGGTAGCGACGAGCCACTGCCAAATGTAAGTGAGTCTTCGACGAATGAGACGATACCTAACTCGACAAAAGTCATGACTGACGAGGAACGCTCGCAGCAATCGACGATGATCGCGCCGACTGATCAAGATCCTAAGGCCATGGCGGCCAAGCAACTGCAAGCGGTGATCGAAGAATTGCAGGAGCTGAATCCCGAATTTGATGGTGTCGTGACTCCCGTGATTGACGAGGGTGTCGTGACGGAGTTGCAGATTCAGTCGGAGCAACTGAGCGACATCACGCCACTTGAGCAACTGACCGGGCTGACCGTCTTCGACTGCGATGGATGCGTGAACCTTGCGGACATCACCCCGCTTTCCGAGGCTGCGCTGACCGGACTTTCCTGCAATCGTACCAGCGTCTCGGATCTTTCTCCGCTCAAAGGAATGCCCCTGATACGCCTGGATTGTGCCTTTTCAGCCGTATCCAATCTCTCACCGCTAAGCGAACTTCCTTTGCAAGAACTTTCGATTGCCGAGACGAACGTCAACGATCTTTCACCACTCAACGGCATGCCTCTCACAAGCTTGGATTGCCGGAATACAAACGTCACCGATCTGACCGCGCTGGCTGGGATGAACCTGACAATTTTGAAGTTCAGCCCCGATGCAATCACGAGTGGGATGGAGGCAATCCGGCAAATGGAATCGCTGGTCACAATTCAGACGAGTGACGAAGCTGCGAAACCTTTGGCTGCGGCAATATTCTGGAAAAAATACGATCGCGAAATTCTCTCTGCGAAAAAAGACGAAGCTTCAATTGCCCCTGATCGCTCAGATACAGCATCCATAGCCGATAAAACAATGAAGCCAGAGCCATCTGATGTGCCACCTTCACCAAGTACAGGAGAGACGCCGACCAAGCCGATTCCGTTGGCACGGCCAGAGCCACTTGCGTCTCCTTTTACGGATGAGGTGGCTCGGGAAAGCCAACGGGCATGGGCCGAGTTCTTGGGGCAGTCTGTTACCGACCAGAATTCCATCGGGCTTAGTTTGGTCTTAGTTCCTCCCGGGGAGTTCCGCATGGGAAGTGATCCGAGTGACCCTCGTCGCCCAACACATGCGATTTCGGCTCGACCAGCCGTTGTGGAAGCCCCGATTTCCATCGGCGCCTTCGAAGTTACCCGCGGCGAATGGCGTCGCGTGATGGAATCGCAACCCTGGACCGCGCACCCAGCGGGCCAGATGGAAAACGATGACGAATTCCCCGCAAACTGGATCAGTTGGAATGAAGCGAGCGAATTCTGTGCGCGCCTCACAACACGAGAACACGAAAGCGGAGTCTTACCAAAGGGTGCGATTTATCGACTGCCAACGGAAACGGAATGGGAATGGTGCTGCCGGGCCGGTTCAGCCGGAGCTTTCGCGTGTCCTGATACCGAGATTGAAAAGTTCGCCTGGTTTGACCGGTACGACGAACGACATCCGTTCTTGGTCGGCCAACGGAAGCCGAATCGATTTGGTTTATTTGACCTGCACGGCAACGTTGCGGAATGGTGTTCCGATGTCGTCGATGGTCAAGCCTTGAGCGGCGCCCCTTCACCCGCGGGCAAGACAACAAAGGCCTATCTTCGCGGTGGCAATTTCAAACGCGCGGCCAAGCACTGCGGCTCGGCCGCTCGAGATCCGATGATGATTGACAGCAAGGCATCCGAGTCCGGGTTCCGCGTTGTGAAGACGCACTGAATAGAAGCTCCGGTGAACCACAGCCAAGGATTTCCACATGAAACTCATTCGAGCTCTGTTGATCGTCGTCATGACAGGCGCGATGTCGATTGCAGATGAGACTGCGGCCACTCGTGATCCGTTGACGCAACCGGCCCGTGACCTTGTGCGGCAGATGAATGACTTCTGTGTCGCGATGCACGGCACATACAACAAGATGGCTGAATTTGGAGAAGCTTACCGCGAAGCATACGACCTGCTGATCTTGGCCAAGCAGATCGATGGTTCAATTTCTTCTGCAGCATCAATGGACTCGATCAAAGAACAGATTGCCGAGTTCGACAGCGAAATTCATCATGTCGAACACCATCTTGATGAGTTTGCCAAGATTCAGGGGGCGGCATCGAAGGTGTCTCAGGACGCTGTTGTGAAGAATCTGGAACAGGTCGAGACGACACTCACCGGGATGTTGAAAACGTTGGGCATTCGTCGCAAACAGGCCGACGACGATTCACATGGTTCCGCAAACACGACTGTCGTGAATTCTTCCTTGAATCCCGTGTTGTTCGCATCGTCCAGCAAAGAGCTGACAATTCAGATGAATGAGTTTTGCAGTGTGATGCACCGCACGTACAACCAGATGCCTGAATTCGGCGAAGCCTATCGTGAGGCGTATGATCTGCTCAAACTCGCAAAACAAGTCGAAAGTCAGGTTGCATCGGGATCACCAGTTGGTCCCATCGGAGAGCAATTGACGGAAATTGACGGTGAAATCCACCACGTTGAGCAGCATCTTGGCGAGTTCGCCTCCAGTCAGGGGCCGACCAACAAGGCCGCTCAGGATGCCGTGACGACAAGTCTGGAAAAGGTTGAGTCCGTATTGGACGGGATGCTCAAGCAACTGGGCATTCGTCGCAAGGGTGCCGATGGCCACGATCATGGTTCGGATTCTGCTCATAACGGAACTGGTGGACCTGCTGAGATTCCGCTCAGCCAGCTCACGCAGTCTCTGACCTCTGAAATCACGTCGTTTTGCAATGCGATGAATCACAACTACAAGAACAATCCTGAATTTCCCGAGGCATATAAAGAGGCATATGCCTTGTACGAGATGTCCAAGAAGATCACCGATCTGACCCGAAAAAACGAACTGAACGACGAGTGCAAAGGGCTCTTGTCAGAATTCGACGGTGAAATCCATCACATGGAAGAGCACGTGAACGGATTCAAGGCGGATGACAAAGGTGGATCGAAGCGCGTTAAGCGAAAGCTGGCAGATGTCGAAACCGCATTGCATGCCGTGATGTCCCGTGCGGGAATCAAAAGAAAGCATGTGGATTGAAGGGAAACGCGGTCTTTGTTGCAGAGCGACAATCGAACGCGCGCGATCGGCCTGCATTATGGCCATCGACGATTCGATGGCGAAACGTATCGGTGTCCCTGAGCGATCATCGGGCCATGGACAAACGCAAGAACAGCAACCTTCGCTCGCACTGTGCAGCTCGACGAGGGCACTACTTGGCCGCGCGTAATTCGGACGTGACTGAGTTTGGAATCCGATGGCCGATCGAAATAGGGAGCAGGTATTCCAGATGTCCTTCGTAGGACCGTGCTTCCAGCTTGGTCATGTCCCAAGGGTCCATCTCGGGAGTTCCATACGTCTCGATCAGGCTCAGGATCGCGAGAATGTCGGAGTTGCCCCAGCTCACGGTTTGGGGCGAGTCTTTCAACCAAGCCGACCAGCCATCTGGATTCTGTTCTGCAACGATGATCACTAGCATTTGCATCATGGGCCGTTCTTCCGCATCTTCCCTGCTCAACTCAGTCTCACTCGCCATTTTTGTTGCTTTTCGCCACCGTTTCCTCCCGCGGGAGCGGAAAAGAAGGGTGTTTCGGCAATGCCAAGACGAACGAATCGCTCTCCACAGCCTACGTCGACTTTGACAGCGGGGTTTTTCCTTTTCGGACTTCCTGCTGAAAATACCGCACAGAAAAATTAGTGCAATAGAAGCACTGATAATGTGTACGTGCGTTTATTTTGGGTTGCCGGTTATGGCGGCGGTGATGTTTGCGCGATTTGGGGGAATTCAAGCGGTGTGAATCCAAACTGCGAATCACACTTTTCACGGAACTTTCTCAGAAGCAAGTTATGTTTCAGACTGAGTCCCTACGTCGCGGTGCCCTTCGCAGTGCCACATCGGCTTTCATCAACTTGGCCCTGCGGAATCGCCGAACGACGAGGGCGCAATGGGGCTCAAGACTCGCCAGATTGAACACCTCTGCGTTGCATTGGAAGAAGCGTGATCTGAAGGTAATTCGAAGATGCCCTATTCCCAATCCCCCAATCCCCTTGTAGATGCGCCTGCGATCGACTTTATCGGTCTGCTGGGCCGTTGCTTGGGAAACCTCAAAATTGTCGAACGAGTTCTCGCGACATTTCTCGAGACGGGCTCGTCCGATCTTCATCAACTTCAAGGTGCCGCTGATAAAGCGGACTACGCCGCGATTGTCGAGATCGCACACCGATTCAAAGGATCGGCGAGCAACGTCTCTGCGAAGGGATTGACTGAACTCTTGATCGATGCCGAACGATTTGGGCACGATCAGGACGACATCGAACTCTCGCGAACATTGCAGTCGCTCTGGTCGGAATGGGAGGCCGTTCGCCGTTTTGCTCAGGCGTTTGTGCCCGCAGCGAATGAATCGCTCAAGCACACCCATGGAACATTGGAGACACGTCATGCGTGTGCTGGTCGCTGAAGATGATGCTGTTACCTCTTTCATGCTCGTGTACTGTCTTGAACAGTTCGGGTATGAGGTCACTGCCGTCGATAACGGTCTGAAGGCCTTGGAGCTTGTTCGTACGGGCGAGTTCCAATTGGTGATTTCCGACTGGTCGATGCCGAAGATGACGGGTGTCGAGCTGTGTCGACAGATCCGGAAGCGGCCGTCGAGCAGCTATACGTACGTGATCCTCTTGACCTCACACGAGGGAACGAACAGTGTGGTGGAAGGTCTGGATGCTGGTGCGGACGACTTCATCACCAAACCATTCCAACCCGAAGAATTGCAGGTTCGCCTGCGGACCGGTGAACGAGTTCTGTCCCTTGAAAGTCGTGATGTCACGATTTTCGCACTCGCCAAGCTCGCCGAGTCCAGGGATTTTGAGACCGGTGCACATCTCGATCGAATTCGCGAGTACTGTCGCGTCCTGTGCGAACACCTGCTCGATCATGGGCCCTATGTGGATCAGATCGACGGCGATTTTGTGCGCATGGTCTATCTGACGAGCCCGTTGCACGACATTGGGAAGGTCGGAATCCCCGACAAGATTCTGCTGAAGCCCGGAAAGTTGACCGACGAAGAATTCGAGGTCATGAAGCAGCATGCCCAGATCGGCAGCGAAACACTGGATGCTGCCTTGCAGGCCCGGCCAGATGCAGAGTATTTGAGAATGGCGCGGGACATCGCTCGCAGTCATCATGAAAAATTCGATGGGACGGGTTATCCCCTGGGGCTGAAAGGGAACGATATCCCGATGTGTGGACGTATCGTCGCGCTCGCCGATGTGTATGACGCACTGACGACAAAACGCATCTACAAATCGGCGTTCAGTCACGAAAAAGCCCGCGAGATTATTCTTGATGGCAGCGGCAAACACTTCGACCCGGCCATTGTTGATGCCTTTGTCGAGACCGAAGAAAAATTCGTCGCGATCCGTCGACGGTTCGCGGATTACGATGCCACGATCGCGACGGAATCCGTGACAGCACCGTCGCAATCAAACCTTGGTAGCGTTGGTCGAGTGGCGACGCCATTCGAGTACCTTGCGCCCGCCATGAATTGACTCAATGCGCTGATTGCGGACATTGCCGCTGGACGCGATCTTCAATCCCATACGGACAGGTAAGGACGTTGACGCTCGGTCGAACCAAATGAAAAGGTCAGTCCCCTTGAACAAAGAGGCACTGACCGGAACATACGACAACGGGGATACAACGGATAAGACAAACACTTCAAAGCGATTTACAAATCTCGATAAGTATTACTTCTTCGTGACGCGCAAGAAAATGATGTTCTGATTTTCTTCGGCGAACAGTGAGAGGTGGCTGATCTCTGATTCTTCAATCTCTGCGGTCAGATTCACCATGTCCTGACGGCTGCGATAAATCAGCTTCCAATCCATGAAGGCTTCCATGAATCCAATATCGCGAATGCCTGGAAGGAAGTTTGCGACGACCAGCTGCCCACCTGGATTGAGCATGTCGAACATCGTCGTCACCAGTCGACGACCCGTATTTAGACTTAGATAGTCGTACAGTCCGGTCGTATAAACCAGATCGAACGTGCCGATCTGCAGGCGATTCGTAATCAAAGGACCAAACGACGAGGGAACGGTTTGTACGCCATAAGGACCATAGGCTCGCTCGACCTCTTGCAGGCTGATCGGGTCCGAATCGAGTGCCACGAATCGGCCGATTCTTCGACGGCGAAGGGCGGTTGTGAGATTCGCTTCCCGCAGATGGCCGGCTGCGATGGCTAGAATGTCCTGGCCTGGACGTTCAGTTGTTGTCTGGTCGATGAGGTCTGTGATAAATCCGCGGCGGGCGCGTACACCTTCCGCAGCAGGGGCCGATGACGTGTAACGATAGATATCCAGACCCAGGGGCGTCGCCTTGGGTTCCGGCATTCGATCTTCGGGGCCGTAAATCAAATCGATCAATTCGGCATCACCGGCATAACCGCGAGGCTTTGCGAAGGCGCGGCCGGTAAAGGGATCTTCATGCAGTGTGGGCAGGATTGGATGATTTCGACAGGTTTGGATCAGTGCCTCCCAGTGATCTGGAGGTGAACTGAGCCGCATTTGATTCACTCCGCCAAAAAGCCCGTCGAGCGCCATGCCGACTTGCTCGCGGTTTCCATTGGAAGTGAGCAATGCACGATGCGTCTGATCGAGCAATACAAGCAGGTCCGCATCACGTTCGACCAGACTCTTTCGATCGTCGAGAAGCGGTTCGACATTGGATTTGCGCTTGCGCAGGTTCGACGCGGTTTTCATGGGCGATGACTACCGGGGGGTGACCCCCGCTCCTGATGGGATGTGTGACGTGAGTTTGACTAATCCTCAGAGTTTCGCGCTCGGATTCGCCGAATCGAACCAAAACCATTGGATAAGTTCAATATGCCCCACACAATTTTTTCTTCATGACGGAATCAATGTACAGGTCTCCGTTTTTTTTGTACTCGCGTTTGGTCCGTAGACTGGGTAAGGAAAAACATTTTTGTCGTAAACCCGAATTGCCGGCGACTTGTCGGGTTGTATCACTCGTAACCCGGCTGAAGTGAAGCATTCATCACTGTCTGCCCCGCTTCGAACCGGTCTTTCGGAACCGCAGTCAACTGTCGCGCGATCCGACAAATCGGCATTCATGGACAGGTCGGCCGCGGCTTTCAAGAAATTGCCCGACATCGTCACGTCGCAGCGTTGGGGCGAGCCCGAAGAATCTATGCTTCCTTGGACAACGTGTTGTTGCGCGGCTCTTGTTCGCGACGAACGGTTGTCGGAAACAAACCCTCTCGCGGGTCTCAACGGATTGGCCACGCGCGAGGGAGTTCACACGAACGTCTCACTTCTCTCCTCGGCGAGTCAATGATGGGGTCCGGTGCGGATTCGACATACCTGCACGAAGGTTCGGCCGAGCCGCTTCGCGCTGCGCGTTTCCGTACACTTGTCGGCGATCAGTTTCGCTCGATCCGGGCTTTGAACGGCGCCTCAAAGTCGGAGACATTACAGGCGGTGGAATGCCCGTCCGAACAGGTGGTGGTCGTCAAACCGATCCCGGTCCAGATTCTGACGGCAGGTGTTCAACTTCGACTTCAACATGAGCAGGTCGCTTTTCAGAACCTTGCGCCTGATTGGCTGGCACCGCTTCGAGAGATTCGTCGAGGTCGAGATTGCTGGTACTGCATTCGCAATTACATTCAGGGTGTCTCTCTTCAATCGCGACTACGCGATGCCGCGCTCAGCGTTTCGGAAACGTTGAATGTGGGCCGATGCCTATTGCTGGCTCTTCGCGAACTGCATGGCCGAGGCGGCCTGCACGGAAACATTAAGCCTTCGAATCTGATTGTGAGTCCGCAAGGGGCCTGTGATACGGCCACTCTTGTCGATGGCGGATTGTGGGACGGGGGACAACTCGACAAGTCCGCGACGGACGGACACTTGAGGGGAACGCTCTACTTCTCGCCGGAACAGGCCGGACTCATTGATCGAGATCTCCGAGAAACGTCGGACCTGTACGCAGTGGGGTTGGTCCTGTTTGAGTGCCTTGCGGGACGGCCGCCATTTGAAGAGGACAGCGCGGGTCTTGTTCTGCTTCAGCATATGACCGCCGACGTGCCTCGACTTCGAGGCATACGTGCGGAATTGCCGCGCGCGATCGACGACCTCATTCAACGTCTGCTACGAAAAGATCCTCGCGATCGCTATCAATCCGCGGATGCGGTGCTTGCCGACCTGGAACTGATTGCCACCGCGCTGGCCTCGGGTGATCGCGATCCGACACTCGTCCTGGGACTGTCCGATCGTCGACGAACTTTGACGGCCCCAGCCTTTGTTTCGCGTCGCCGTGAAATGAATGAACTATGTACCCACCTGGCACGCGTTCGCGAGGGGCAGGGAAGTCTAGTCCTGCTTGAGGGGAAGTCGGGGCAAGGCAAAACGCGGCTACTAACGGAATTGGCACAACGCGGAATCGAGGATTCGTTTCGAATTTTTCGCTGTCAGGCACAAGACCAGGTCGGACAGAAGCCGCTCCAATTGCTGGGGGGGATTGTTCAAGAACTCTTGACCGTCGCGCGTGGGGAAAGTGGATTCGTCGAAGCCCTGCGCACGCGATTGGGGCACTATGCCGATGCCGTTGCCGCGGCATTACCTGAATTGGCGCCTGTTCTGGGACATGCCGCGTCGCCCCAGTTGATTCCCGAGGCCTTCGGCGAAGCACGCAGCATCGAGGCTCTGGCCTGTTTTCTGGAAGCTATCGGATCACGAGAGAAGCCGGCACTGATTATCCTGGATGATTGTCAGTGGGCGGATGAAATGATGGTTCGTCTGATCGCCCGTTGGAATTCTTTGAGGCAAGCCGATCCCGACGACATCCATTTCGTCATGCTGGTGGTGGGAGTTCGCTCGGACCAAATCGAATCCGACGATCGCCTCTATAAGATGCAGCCGACGGCGCACCTGCGACTTTCGGCGTTTGAACCCGATGAAATTCAGCAACTCGTGGAATCGATGGCGGGGCGGCTTCCCTCCGATGCCTTGGACCTCGTCCTGCGGCTCTCGGACGGAAGTCCTTTCATGGCGTCCGCCATGCTTTACGGCCTGGTCGAATCCGGCGCTCTTGTCGCGGAAAATGATGGATGGCGCGTCGAGCCATTGGCCCTTTCTGATCTGCAGTCTTCAAGTTCCGCCGCGTCGTTCCTCCTGCGGCGGATTGAGTTACTCCATCCCAATACGGTTGAGCTGTTGTCGATCGGTGCCTTGCTGGGGAAGGAGTTTGAGCTCGGCATTGCCACGGCTCTCACGCGTCAAACGCCGCACGAAGTGATTGCGGCCCTCGAAGAAGCCCGCCAGCGAAATCTGATTTGGCTGCGACCATCGGCGTCCCACGGCGTATTCGTACATGACCGAATTCGCGAGGCGCTTGTCGGACGTCTTGGCACCGAAATGAGATGCGAGGTCCATGCTCGCGCAGCGAAGTATCTGCGCGACAATTCCCCCGATCAGGTCTTTGAGCTGGCCTACCATTTCGATGCCGCAGGAGACAGCGAGAGCGCGTTGGCATATGCGCTCGCGGCAGCGGAACAAGCCCGTGCGTTACATTCGCTCGAAGTCGCCGAGCAACAGTACAGGATTGCCGAACGCGGTTCGCAAGCGGCAGATAATCAAATCAAGTACCGCATTGCGATCGGACTTGGTGAATGCCTGATGCTTCGCGGTCAGTATCTGAACGCTGCACCACAGTTTGAACAAGCCGCGCTGTTGTCCGAAGGGCCGCTGGCGAAGGCGCAAGCCACCTGCAAGTTGGGCGAGCTGGCATTCAAACGGGGCGAAATGGAGGCTGCGACCCATGCGTTTGAACAAGCCCTGCGTCAGCTTGGGCGGTGGGTTCCTCGTCACTCAATTGTCATGCTGATCTGCTTCGTTTGGGAGGCGATCGTGCAGGCGCTGCATACGATGTTCCCGCGGCTGTTAACGTCGCGCAGCAGGGCCCAACCGTCGGAAGCCGAGCTACTTGGATACCGCATCTTCAGCCGTCTGGCTCACGGATACTGGTTCACACGCAGCAAAACGCATGTGCTCTGGACGCACCTGCGCGGAATGAATTTGGCCGAATACTACGCACCGACGCTCGAACTGGCACAGTCCTATTCCGAGCACGCACCAGCGATGAGTCTCATTCCGTGGTATGGGCGTGGACTTGCGTATGCCAAGAAGTCTCTCGCCATCCGCACGGAACTCGGCGATCTGTGGGGACAAGGGCAGTCACTGCATTATATTGGAATCATTCTTTACACCGGGTCCCGCTATCGCGAGTGCGTGGAACGAATCCGCGAAGCCGTCCGCCTGCTGGAACGAACGGGCGATTTCTGGGAAGTGCATATTGCTCGGTATCAAAGTGCCGCCGCGCTCTACCGTCTGGGCGATCTGCAAAGCGCCGTCGAACAGGCGCGTCGAATTCATGAATCGGGGCTCGAACTTGGCGACTATCAGGCCTCGGGAATCAGTCTCGATATCTGGGCTCGCGCCGCGCCGGGCACGGTGCCTTTGGATCGACTTCAGGCTGAACTCGAACGCGTGCGCCCCGATGCGCAAGGGACCGCCGAGGTGTTACTGGCTCAGGGTGTCTGCTTGATGTCCGCAGGCGAACACGCTCAGGCGGCCGCTGCGTTCGATCGCGCCCTCGCTGTTGCAGGGCAGGCCGGCGTGATGAACTCCTATGTCGCTCCGAACGTGGCGTGGTTGGCAAGCGCGTTGCGCCACCAGGCCCAATCAGATCAAAGTCACACGCCCTGGAAGCGTCATCGGCTGATTCGCCGTGCGATTGTCGTTTCGTTCCGTGCCGTCTGGCTGGCTCTGAGATTCCGCAACGATCTGCCACATGCGCTGCGCGAAGCCGCACTGGTGATGGCGGTACGCGGAGTTCGCTGGCCGATTCGCCGACTTCTCGACCTCAGTCTTTCCGTCGCCCGACGACAGGACGCCGCCTATGAATATGCGCAGACATTGAGTGTCCGTGGTCAGCTTGGAGTAGAACTCGGATGGCCCAAAGCCGACGACGAAATTGAGCGGGCCGCAAATCTGCTCTGCGACTTTAGTCTTGCCGCTGAAAGTGCCAAACCAACTGATAGTAATGCTCAACCCGTCACAATCTCGCTTGTGGATCGATTTGACGTCGTGCTGCACTCCGGGCGAAAAATTGCCTCAGCCCTCTCTCCAGAAACGGTGTTTTCTGAGGTGCGTGACGCCGCGCGTCGATTGCTGCGAGGTGAACACTGCGATGTGATTGCCGTCACGCCAGACGATCTTTCCAGCCAGGTTCGACAGGCCGAGTCGCCGACGCCCGAGGTGCTTCTGATGCAGCGCGCCCTCACGGCGGGACACGCCGTGACCCACGCGGAAGAAGGACCGCAGCCGCGCCGCAAGAGCAATACTGTCCTCGACACCAGTTCGTCATTGTGCGCTCCCGTGTTTGTACGCGGAGCCGCCGTCGCATGCCTGAGAGTCAGGCATGAGCATGTTTCAGGGTTATTTGGGCCCGACGAAGAGCGGCTGGCCGATTTTATCACTGCCATTGCCGGTGCTGCTCTTGAGAATGCCGATGGCTTTTTCCAACTGCAACAACTCAACAGCACACTCGAACAGCGCGTGGCCGAACGAACGGCCGCAGCCGAACGACGTGCTCAAGAGTTGATTCTTTCGAATATCGAATTGGAACGCACCGCGAATGAGTTGCGTCGCACGGAAGAAAAACTGCGCGAGGCGAAGGAAGCGGCCGAAAACGCCAGCCAGGCCAAGAGCCAGTTCCTGGCGACCATGAGTCACGAAATCAGGACGCCGATGAATGGGATCATTGGCATGACCGATCTCACGCTGATGACACGTCCGACTGCGCAGCAAACCAGTTACCTTCGTGTCGTCAAGCAGTCGGCGGATTCGCTGATGCGGTTGCTCAATGACATCTTGGACTTCTCCAAGATCGAAGCAGGAAGGCTGGAGTTGGAATCGATTCCATTCGATCTTCGAGAAACGGTCAGTGATGCCGTCCGTATTCTCTCGGTGAAGAGTGCACAGACGGGGCTGGAGCTGAACTATCAGATCGCTCCTGATGTGCCGTTGTTGGTGGGGGGGGACGCGGGACGCTTGCGACAGATCCTCGTGAATCTTGTTGGAAATGCGATCAAGTTTACGGCCGAAGGTGAAGTCTTCGTCGACGTTTGGACCGAAGAGCGACGGTTTGATGATGTCACGCTTCATTTTGCGATTCGCGATACGGGAATCGGAATCTCGGAAGAACAGAAAGACCGAATCTTTGCCTCCTTCAGTCAGGCTGACAATTCCATCACGCGGCGTTTCGGTGGGACAGGATTGGGACTGTCGATTTCGTCTGAACTTGTGGAATTGATGGGCGGGAAAATCTGGGTCGAGAGCGAACTGGGGCATGGCAGTACTTTCCACTTTACTGCTCGTCTGACGTTGCCTGTCGAAGCCGCTGCTTCCGAAAAGTCGCGAATCGTCTTTCCGCCTGTTCCGGTGTTAATTGTCGACGACCATCCCACCAGTCGCAGTGTTCTCACTGATACGCTCGAGCAAATGGGACTGCAGCCTCAGGCCGTTCACAATGCAGAAACCGCGTATCTCATGATGCGTTATGCGGTGATGTCGCAGACACCTACGCAACTGGTCCTGATCGATGCCATGATGCCGGGACAAGACGGGTGGGCACTTGCTGAGCAGATTCGACGAGATCCCGATCTGTCCGGCTGCCCGATTCTGATGCTCGTTCCCGCCAGCCACGTCTACACCGAACAACAGAACGAGGCCTTACGTTCGAACACGTGGTACTTCACGAAGCCTGCCAAGGTCTCTGAGTTGGCAGACGCCATTCAAGAGGCACTCAGTGTTTCGAGCGGCAATGATGGGTCTCTACGTGAAGAGGCGGTCACGACGCAGCAACCGATGCGAATCCTGCTTGTCGATGACGCACCGGTGAATCGAGAAGTCGCCACGGGCCTTCTTGAGATGTTTGGACACCACGTTCAGACCGCGACGAATGGCCGTGAAGCGGTTGAGTTGCTGGAATCGCAGGCGTTTGACGTTGTGCTCATGGATCTGGAAATGCCAGAAATGGACGGAATGTCTGCGGCCATCGAGATTCGAAAACGGGAACAAAGTAAATCTGTCTCGACCCCGATCTTCGCGATGACGGCGCATGCCACGAACGATATTCGCGACCGTTGTCTTGAAGCCGGGATGGATGGTTACCTGACCAAACCCATTCAACCGGACGAACTGATGGCAACGCTGGAGTCGCTCGAATCGAGCTATTGCCAGATCAGCAAAATCTAAAAAAATCATCAACGGGACGCCACGACGCTGGGAGCGTCCATCCCGCATTCCCAACCTCAATAGGACCAGCGCCGCGCGAGGCTTGTGCCCCATTCTGACGCTTTCGGCCATAGATCGCCTTTTCAGCGTTAAAAGGTACCGAAATTGACTATTTCCACAATTCGTGGGTTTTCGCTTCAGTTTTCAGGGCGAGGGGGCACTGAGATTTCATGTGGGAAGAATAAACTTCAACGAAAACTTCGTTAGAACCGATGGACCCAGCACGATCCTCATATCCGTTGTCTCGGAAAGGGCTCTCGCAGTGGTTCGATCCCGCATAATGCTCTTCTGTTGCCTGGTTGCGTTCGGTAACGTCGATTTCGTCAGGGCCCAGTACGGCGCTCAGATGACAAGCGTTGGGGCCATCAATCGATCGATGGGAGGCACATCGACGGCGGCTCCACTCGATACTCTGGGGGCGTTCCTTTGGAACCCGGCCACCATTACGGCCCTGCCCAATTCGGCGGATATGTCCGTCGAATTGATGTTGCCACATTCGAAGCTGTCGTCATCGGTTGCTCCAGGGGCGTTCGGTCCGGGAACGCCACCAATTGGTTTTTCGGGCTCGGACAACAGCAACAGCGGCGTTTTTCCGCTGCCCAATTTGGGGCTCGTCTACCAACCCGAGGGTGTGTTGGATTACGCGGGACATGAAATGCCGGTCTCGTTCGGACTCGGCGTTTTGACGGTTGGTGGATTTGGCAGCAATTTTCCCGGCAGCAACTCGAATCCGATTCTGATGCAGCCGCCGCTCGGAGTGGGGCCGATTTTCGCCCAGTACGTTCTCACGCAGATTGTGCCGACCGTTGCACTTCAAGTGACCGAGAAGCTGTCGGTTGGAATCTCGCCAATGATCGATTTGGCCAATCTGAGTGTCGATCCCGGAATTCTTTCGGCTCCTGATCCATCGGGAGGCGGTGCGGTTTACCCTCCCGCCACGCATGGAACGTATCAATGGGGAGCCGGGGTTCAAGGGGGTGTTTACTACAAAACAGACAACTGCTGGCAGTTTGGTGCGTCGCTGAAAAGCCCCCAATGGTTCAACGCGTTTCAGTTCAACTCGCGCGATCCCGCAGGTGCACCTCGTGACATCAAAGCACTCGTCAATGCACCGATGATTGCCTCGGTCGGTACCGCCTACACCGGCTTTGAACGGTGGTTGCTGGCTCTCGACCTGCGTTACCTTGACTATGCGAATACCGCTCCGTTTGCCGCATCGGGAGTATCGCCAAATGGTGCGGTCAATGGATTGGGGTGGAACAGCATTTTTGCCGTTTCAACCGGGGCACAGTACCAGCTTTCTGAGATGTTCTCCTTGCGGGGCGGCTATTCGTTCAATACGAACCCGATCAGCAACGACAATACGTTCGTCAACGTGGCGACGCCGCTCGATATCCAACACGGCATCTACTTCGGTGGCTCGGCGAACGTGACTCCGCGTCTCAAGATCTCGTTGGCTTACGCACACTTCTTCGCGAATACGATCAGCGGCGCCTGGGTCAGTCCACTCGGTCCGATCCCTGGAACCAATGTCACCGCGACCAGTTCCGCAGACTCCGTCATTGCGAGCGCCAGCTTCCTGTTCTGATCGATTGGCGCATGCGACGTCACGATGATTTTTATTGCACGTTGCGCCTTCGTCTGACCGCGTCTCGCAGAGAATCGCGGCTTTCGTCTGCTTTCCAATCGGTGTTTCGATGGATCCTGATCTCTGATTCGCAAATTCTGTGGATCGAGCGATCCAATCCCGCCAGTCAAAGTACGTCCGACAGCGAGTTTCTGCGACGGCTCAGATCCCTTCATCTTCGCCATGCTATCACTGTGGCGATTGCAATCGCCACAGTGATAGCATGGCGAATCCGAGCCACGTGAGTAACTGCCATGAATCCGATCAATTTCGCTCTCCGACGTCCCAAGACGGTGACCGTGGCATTGATCACGATCGTATTGATCGGCCTGAGCGTCATTCGGCCCAAGTCGATCGATTCCTGGTTGTCGCAGCAGGGGATTGACCTGCCACTCAAGCGAATGGCTGTCGACGTCTTTCCCGCGTTGAATCTGCCCGTCATCTATGTTTGCCAGCCGTATGGCGGGATGGACCCGGCGCAGATGGAAGGGTTGCTCACGAACTATTACGAGTACCACTTCCTCTACATCAATGGAATTCATCACGTCGAAAGTCGCAACATCCAGGGCATGGCTCTGATGAAGCTGATTTTCCATCCCGGTACGAATATGGCACAGGCGATGGCCGAAACCATCAACTATGTGAACCGCTCACGTGCGTTCATGCCGCCCGGAACCGTGCCGCCGTTTGTAATGCGATTTGACACTGGAAGCGTACCCGTGGGATATCTCGTCTTGTCGAGCGGTACCAAGACGATTGCCGAGATTCAGGATCAGGCCTTGTTCAAAGTCCGGCCAATGTTCTCGTCATTGCCTGGAGTTTCCGCACCGCCACCGTTCGGGGGATCGGCACGGACGATTGTGATCCGAGCGAATCCGGATCGACTGCGTGCTTATGGATTGTCGCCCGATGACGTCATTGGTGCATTGACGAACGGAAATGCAATCAGTCCTTCCGGCAACCTGCATCTCGGCGATTTCTATCCAACCGTTCCCACGAACGGGATGGTCCGCGATATTCGTGAACTGGGGCAAATTCCCCTGAAGACCGGGGATCACACGGTTTACCTGCGCGACATCGGTTCGATCGAAGACGCCGCTGATATCAGTACCGGCTATGCCTTGGTGAATGGCCGACGTGCCGTTTACATCCTCGCCACGAAGCGAGCTGATGCGTCAACGATGAGCGTTATTGATGAGATCAAACGCGCCTTGCCCAAGATGCAGAAAGAGCTGCCCGAGGACATCAAAGTCTCGTTTGAGTTTGATCAGTCGCCCTATGTCACGCGCGCCATTCAAAGTTTGGCGACAGAAGGAACGCTCGGGGCTCTCTTGACGGGATTGATGGTATTGATCTTTCTTCGTGACTGGCGAAGCGCTCTCGTCGTTGTGCTGAACATTCCGCTGGCAATTCTGGCGGCGATCGTGGGGTTGTGGATGACCGGTCAGACGGTGAATCTCATGACCCTCGGTGGTTTGGCTTTGGCCGTTGGAATTCTCGTCGATGAGGCGACGGTCGAGATGGAAAATATTCATTCCCAACTTGGGGCGACACGTTCCGTGGCACTCGCCGTTTGGCGAGGCAATTCACAAACCGCGGTGCCGCGATTGCTGGCCATGTTGTCGATCTTGGCGGTGTTCGTGCCCACGTTCTTCATGGTCGGAGCCCCGCGCGAACTATTTGCTCCGCTGGCTCTCGCCGTCGGTTTCTCGATGATCGCCTCCTATCTTCTTTCGAGTACCTTTGTGCCGATCATGTCCGTCTGGTTGTTGAGGTCGCATCCCGAGATTGGGGCCAGTGAACATGAAACGCAGGAATCGCGCATCGTCAGAAGGTACCGGAGCCTGATCGAAGCGGTGGTGGCATTCCGGTGGCTGGTTGTCCCGGCATATCTGCTGGTCTGTGGAGTCGCACTCTGGCTGATTGGTCCGTGTATGGGAGTCGAGATCTTCCCCACGATCGACGCAGGAGAGTTTCGGCTGCGCGTCCGGGCACCGGATGGCACGCATATTGACCAGACGGAACAAATCACGTTGCGTGTTCTGGAAATCGTGCGAAAGACAATCGGGGCCGAGAACGTCGACCTGACGCTGGGCTACGTCGGAACGGTGCCCGCTTCCTTTCCGATCAATGCGGTCTACCAATTCTCGCGTGGACCCGAAGAAGCGATCCTGCGGATTGCACTCAAGCACAATCGGATTCGTACAGAACCCATGAAAGACGCGTTGCGGGTGGCGCTCAAACAGGCGTTGCCAGACGTCCGGTTCTCGTTTGAGCCGGCCGACATTGTCAGTGAAGTGATGAGCTTTGGTTCGCCAACCCCGATTGAAATTGCCATTCGCGGCGGCTCGCTCGCCGAAAATCGCGACTTTGCCACGACCGTTCAGGCCGCACTCGCCGAGATTCCGGAACTGCGCGATATCCAGATTGCCCAGGCGTTGGACTATCCCACCGTCGATGTCAAAATCGACCGCGAGAAGGCCGGACGTGCAGGAGCCAACATGACCCAGATTGGACGATCGGTCGTCGCCGCCACGTCGTCCAGCCGATTCGTTGTCCCCAATTATTGGCCTGATCCGAAGACAGGGATTGGATACCAGGTACAGGTTGAGATTCCCCAAAAAGCGATGAAGACCCTCGACGATCTCGGAACGGTTCCTGTCTTGAATCACCCCACAAATGCCCTGTTGCTACGGGACGTTGCGCAGCTCAGCCAGGGTTCTGCTCCCGGAGAATTTGACCGCTACAACATGAAACGTGAACTGTCATTGACTGCGAACATCGCGGACGCGGATTTGGGACGCGTTTCGCCGAAGATCGTGAGCTGTCTCGACCGTCTCGTACGTGAAGACAACGCGGCCAAGGACAGGCTGCAGCAGTCGGGAGCAAAACCAGGACGCGTGAGCTACGAGCTGCGCGGACAGATTCCTCCATTGCGTCAGATGCTCAGTGGGCTTGGGGTGGGGCTGGTCCTTTCATTGCTGGCGATTTTCCTCTTGCTGTCGGCCAATTTTCAGTCCTTTCGCTTGTCATTCGTCGCCATCTCGTCCACGCCTGCCGTTCTCTGCGGTGTCGCTGTGACACTGTGGCTGACGGGTTCAACTCTGAACATCCAATCGTTCATTGGAACGATCATGGGACTGGGTGTCGCGATGGCCAATGCCATTCTGGTCGTCAGTTTTTCCGAACAGCGTCGATGTGAGGGGCAATCCGCGATGGAGGCCGCTTCGCACGGTGCCGCGGCTCGCTTGCGGCCGATCGTCATGACCAGTTGCGCCATGCTTGCGGGAATGCTGCCGATGGCGCTGGGGTTTGGTGAAGCGGGTCAGCAAACCGCGCCGCTTGGTCGAGCCGTGATGGGGGGGCTCGCGGCCGCAACTTTGGTCACACTCTTTGTTTTGCCCGCCGTCTTCGCAGTCGTCCAGGCGCGTCGTTCGGTGTCGTCGGTTTCACTGCATCCGTTTGACTCATCCAGTTCCCAATTCCAGAACGAGCAAGCCGCTCCCCCAACGTGACGGTACATCATGATCTTGATCAGGAAGAGTCTTGTTGTTTTCGGCTGCTCCAGCTTGGGACTTCTGCTGAGTGGTTGTTCGGAATCGCATCCGGATGCGACGGGTAAACTGGCGGCCATGGAACTGCCCAAGGTGGCTACCGTCAAACCGCAACGAAAGACCCTCATTCAAAAGACGGCTCAACCAGGACACATTGATGCGTTTCATGCGACGCCCATGTTTGCCAAGGTTGGTGGGTATGTCGAGCAGTTCTATGTCGATATCGGAGATTCGATTCAAGGACCGAAATTCGACGAATCGGGACGCGTTACTGAACCGGGCCAACTAATGGCATTGTTGGAGGCACCCGAGCTCAAGGAAGAGCTTCAGCAAAAAAATGCGATCGTGGCTCAAGGCCTGGCCGAGGTCGAGCAGTCCGAGGCGGCTGTCAAAGTCGCACGATCTCTTGAAGCTTCTGCGATGTCCATAATCGAAGAACGACATGCCGGACAGCGGCGAGCCAAGGCGAATGTGGAACGATGGAAGTCCGAATTCGATCGCGTACGTGATCTCGCGGAAAAAAAAGCCGTCACGCAGAAACTCGCAGATGAGTCCGATCAGCAATACAAATCCGCCGAGGCTTCGCTTGCCGAAGAAAATGCAAAGCTACGATCTGCGGAAGCGAAGTATCAGGAAGTGGTCGTCGCGATTCAGAAGGCTCAGGCAGATGTCAAAACAGCGATGGCCCGTGTGGACGTCGCGAAATCCGATCGGGACCGCGTCGCGGCCCTCTGCCGATATCTGGAAATTCGCGCCCCTTACACTGGCGTTGTGACGACTCGGGACATCGATCAAGGTGTTTTGATTCTCGCCGCCCGCAGTGCGAATGAACTTCCCTTGTTTACGGTCATGCAGGCCGACAAAGTCAGGATCTTCGTCGATGTGCCCGAGTCCGATGCGGTGCTGGTTGAACTCGGGCAACCTGTTTCAGTTAAGGTACCGGCGATGGGGGCCAAAGCGTTCGCAGGAACGGTCGCGCGGACCGGCTGGGCATTGCAGGCTGGCACCCGCACTCTCAACTGTGAGATCGACATTGCCAACCCAGACGGCGTGCTGCGGCCGGGAATGTATACCCACGTGGAACTGATCGTGGCCCAGCGCGAGAACGCGCTGTCGATTCCCAAATCGGCGATCGTCGTCGCCGACGGGCAGTCGGTTTGTTTCACGGTTTCAGCAGACGGCGTCGTCGAACGCCGGCCCGTTCAGTTAGGGATTCGCACGGACACGGATGTGGAAGTCGTCTCGGGCTTGGACGAGGCTGAGGCCGTAATCTCAACCAATGTGTCCGCGTTTCGCGAAGGTCAAAAAGTGACACCGCCAACGAACTAATTCGCTGATCGCGATTTTGCGTCGTCGTGTACGGCGGCTTCTGGATGTCGGGGCCTTCGATTGTTGCAGTCCGGCGGACGTCGCGAGCACACTTGCCACGAGGAATGCGTTTGGGGGAGTCTGCCGGTTGTGTCGGATAGTGCGGCTTCACATGTACGAGTCTGAGCCGGTCGTGACAGTCGTGCCGAGGCTACCGCTATTTGCTGCTCTGTTCAGAATCGTTGTGTCGATTTTACGAGTGCACAACATGAGTCTGCTGAATCCTTTCAGTCACTCATCAGGCGGAAAGGCCATGGATGGTCCCCCACTCGCGACGAATTGCCCTCGCACGGATCGGATTCGTGCTCTTGCTGCTGTTACCGGCGAGCGGGTGCAGATCGTCGAAGCTTTCCGTTGCCACAGTTCGAAACATCAAGCCAGATGGTGTTCGATCTTCGAAACCTGCAGCGACGCGTTCCCGAGATGATGCCGCAACAGACCCCGTGAATCACACCGCGGGCGAAGACGAAGTGTCGATTCAACTCACCGCGGCGGAAGAGACTCTTCCGTCACCAGTCCAGGGCGATCCGGCTAGTGTACGTTCCGGCGTTGCGACGGTGACGGACGCGAATCCTGCACACGAGGATACGCAATCGATTGATCTGACGACCGCGTTACTGCTCACCAGTGGTGGCAATCCTCAAGTCGGTTTCGCCCACGCACGAATTGAAGAGGCGCGGGCACAAGTTCAAAAAGCGGAAGTGCTTTGGCTGCCCTCGATTCGTATGGGAGCGAACTACAATCAGCATGAAGGCAATATTCAGGATGTGGCCGGCAATATCATCAACACCACACGCGGTTCGTTCTTCACCGGTTTTGGTGCAAATGCGGTAGGGGCCGGGTCACCTACAATTCCCGGGCTGCTGGCGCAGTTTCACTTGGCAGATGCCGTCTTTCAGCCTCGAATCGCGCAGCAAACCGCGTCGGCCCGCAATGCCGGGGCGCAGGCCGCAACGAACGACGCGCTCTTGCAAACGGCACTCGCCTATCTGACCCTACTTCGATCCGCGCAAGAACTGGCGGTCGCGATTGATATCGAACAGAAGGCAAAAGAACTGGAGCGAGTGACCGGAGAGTTTGCTCATACCGGTCAAGGTTTGGCTTCAGATCACGATCGCGCGCGCACCGAACTCGCCCTTCGAACGAACGACGTTCGCCGCGCGGAAGAAGCGGTGGGAGTCGCGTCGGCTCGCCTTGCCGAGCAGATTCGCTGGGATTCGTCGCGCCGGCTTGTACCTCTCGAATCCCAGTTGATTCCCCTCGAACTGGTCCATATTGGAGAACGTCCCCAGGCACTGGTGGCGATGGCGCTCACGCAGCGTCCTGAAGTTGCCGAAAGTCGCCATCTCGTCTGCGAAGCCGTTGAACGACTTCAGCGCGAACGATACGCGCCCCTGATTCCCAGCGTCCTGCTCGGTGTCAGCTATGGCGGCCTGGGGGGCGGCCTGGGGGGTAACTTGACGAACTTCAATAGTCGCGTTGATGCCGACGCGATTGCGTACTGGGAAATTCGTCAACTGGGACTGGGCGACCAGGCCGCGCGTCGCGAGGCCGATTCACGGATCCAACAGTCAAAGTTTCGGGAAATCGCCCTGCTTGACCGCGTCGCGCGTGAAGTGGTCGAGGCGCATGTCCAGGTGACGTCGCGCGCACAACAAATCACGACCGGTCAAGTTGCTGTTGAAGCGGCCGAAGACTCTTTCTCACGCAACTGGGAACGCATTCAAAACGGCCAGGGCCTTCCCGTTGAGGTGTTGCAATCGATCCAAGCTCTTGCGGTCGCGCGTCGAGAATACGTTCGCGTCGTGGCCGACTACAACACCGCTCAGTTCACACTTCATCGATCACTCGGTTGGCCGATTCAGTAGTTGCGAACTGAGGTCAATTCTGGAACTGGTACGAATACAAGTCGGCATCGCGAAGTTCGAAACGCAGACGAATCGTTTGGCCGACGAGTGACGAGACGTCCGTCGATTCTTTCCAGGCGACGGGACGATCCAGCGTGTCGCCAAAAAGTTCTTCGCAGTCGTTGAGCGCAAAGCCGGACAGTGGCGCACCCAACTCATTCTGAAGCTCGACCCGAACGCTTCCGGCGGCTCCCGTCGCGAAGTTGAGCGAAAGTGTTTTACCGGTGAAGGTGATTGGTTTTGTCAGTAGTTCGCCGCCGCTCATTGGGGCCTGAGCTGAAACGAATCCATCCATCCGAAGTGTGTACCGACGGAGCAGGTCGCTGTTACCAGTCCAATAGCTTTCGACCGCAAACAGCGACAGTTCATTGGGGGCGCCTTCGAGTGTGCGCTGGGTTTCGATCAGGTGCCAACCGATCGACTGATGACCATAGTTCCAGGTTCCGTTGCGTTCGATCCCAGGCTTCAGAAAGCCTTCGTTCCAGCGTTTGAAGGTGACTCCGTCGCGGCTGGCCATCAGCAGACCTTCGGTGATCGCTCGACCATAACGCTCGTTGGTCTTGGCACGCCACTCGCGGTTTTCGAGTTCGGGCAGGGCCCGCATTGAGGCCGACCACAGACGCGTTTTCTCGGGTCCGGCACTGGTTCGTGCTTCATGATCGGGGCCGTCTTTGTGACCGCGTTCGATGTACCGCAGCGGAAAACCGATCAAAAGATGGGGGGCACGGTGGTACGGTTTGACCTGACTCGTATACAGCTGCTCCGATGGGGAATCGACATACTGAAGATCTGCCTGGTCCGTCCAATGCAAGAAGTCCTTTGAAATTGCGGTCCGGATCGCGCGATGTCCTTGCGGATCCCAGAACTTTTCCTGATCGTAGCCACCCTTTGTGAAATAGCGCCAATAGATCCGGTAATGGCCTTTCGTCGCATCCCAGAATGCCACGTTCTGCGAATCGAACGCTCCATCGGTAATGATTGGTTGGTCGCTCATGGGTGACCAGTGCAAGCCGTCGGGCGACTGAAATGCCAGCAGGCCTCGACGATGATCGGCGGGTAAGCGGTTGGCGGGGACGACCGCCTTGTAGCGCGCTTCGGGTGGTGCATCAGGGTTCTGATCCTTGAAGACCGCAGGTTCGCCCGGTTCAGACGTCGCACCGCCGACAGTCTGCCGGACCATGACGATGTTGTTTTTATTGTTGATTTTGCTGCCCTTAAAGATGTGCAATCCGAGAATCGGTTTCTCCCAATGGAGTCCATCTTTGCTTTCGGCATAACACAAGCACTGACCATGCGTGCTGGCATCCACTCCGTTGGGAGTGACGGCGAGATGCCCACCGGCGTAGTACATCCGGTATTTGTCTCCGTCCTGAAAGACACTGTGATAAATGCTGCCGCTGCCTTCCCATTCTGAATTGTGTTCGATGACAACGGCTTGAGGTACCGGGTGGTGCAGTCGCAGTTCCGCCTGACCCGAAAGTCGCTCAACGAGCGCGTTGTCGACGAACAGCTCGCGTCGGTTTCCAAGTTCGGTGGGTGAGGCCTCTTTGCCAGACTGAGCACCACCGGGAAGAACTGTTTTGCCCTCATCTGCCGCGATCACAAGATGACAGATCCCAATCAACACGACGATTACGAAGTATCGAGTCATCATTTCTTCCGAAAGTGGGAGAAGGCTCTGCTGCGGAGATACAGCCACAGCAGGGTATGCAGGTGAGACAGACAGTGCCAGCGTCACACAACCAGGTAACAATAGCCTCGGTCTATGGACACTCAACGCGGACAGAATCTTGATCAGTTCTTGTGTGCCACTGCTCGTCGATTCAGAAATGAGGAAGATCATGAATTGGGAATCGAACGGCAGTCGTCGTTCAGAACGAAGTTGATTGGTTAATTTGTCCCCCATTCACTGGAAAGGCAAGGTCCGCATTCCGGGATGCATGCATCGTAAGGTAATATCAGGGCATTCGTCCCGTTTTCACCTGTTGATGAAACTGCCAATTGCTGCATCACATCACTCAAAACTGGTTGGTTCTTAGCGCTGCCGTCGATGTGATCGTTGCCGTCGTCGCGTCGGCGCATGCAGTGCTCACTAAGCGTGATACCCGCGCGACGATCGCCTGGGTGGGATTGATTTGTCTAACTCCTTTGGTGGGAGCCATTCTTTACACTTGGCTGGGAATCAATCGCATCGAACGGCGTGCTCGCCGTTTGCGCAGCGTTCATCAGCATCCGCAACCGACAAAAAATCCGGAAGCATGTCCTCAGGCGATCCTCACCGATACATTGGGACCGGACGGTGCGCACCTTTGTTCGCTGGCGACACTCGTTCAGAACATCTCCGGTCGGCCACTACTGCATGGGAACCGAATTGTTCCGCTCCATGACGGTGATGAAGCGTTTCCTGCCATGCTGCAGGCCATCACTGAAGCCACCCTCAGTGTGTCGCTAGGTACCTACATCTTCGACAACGATCGTGTGGGGCAACAGTTCCTTGAGGCACTGACGCACGCCGTTGCTCGAAAGGTGCAGGTTCGAGTTCTGATCGACGATATGGGAGCACGCTACAGTTGGCCGACCATGGCGCATGCACTCCGCAAAGCGGGGATTCCGCTTGCGACGTTCATGCCACCACTCGTTCCGTGGAGGTTTCAGTATTCGAATCTGAGAACCCATCGCAAGACGCTCGTGGTAGACGGAAACATCGGCTTTACGGGGGGCATCAATCTCCGCGAAGGCCATCTGCTTTCCTCGCATCCACGTCATCCCGTGCGCGATCTTCACTTTCGAGTCGAAGGTCCGGTCGTTTCACAGATTCAACATGTGTTCGCGGACGATTGGTCGTTTTGCACGGGCGAGGTGCTCGAGGGTGATCTCTGGTTCCCAGAACTCGCTCCCGCAGGGCAGGTCGTATCGCGAGGAATTCCCGATGGACCGGACGAGGATTTCGAAAGCTTCCTTCACACATTGCTCGGAGCATTGGCCTCTGCAGAACGGTCCGTACAGATTGTCACACCCTATTTCCTACCCGATGCGTCTTTGATTACCGCCTTGAATGTCGCGGCGCTGCGGGGAATTACCGTCGATATCGTGCTACCCAAAGAAAACAATATTGCACTGGTTCAATGGGCATCCACCGCGATGCTCTGGCAGATCGTCAGCCGAGGTTGCCGCGTCTGGATTTCACCGCCACCGTTCGATCATACGAAGCTGATGGTCGTCGACGAACTGGTCTCGTTTGTCGGATCATCGAATTGGGACGCACGCAGTCTTCGATTGAATTTCGAGTTCAATCTGGAATGCTACGACCGCCCGCTGGCAGCGAACCTGACATCGGTCGTGCAAGAACGCATTCGTCGTGCACATCGACTCACGCTGGCGGAATTGGATGGTCGTCCTCTGCCAACCAAGTTGCGCGACGGCATCGCCCGACTGGCCTCACCCTATTTGTGATGTCCGTATTTGTGATGTCCGTCGTACCGACACGGCGACGAACCGGCGATGGCGAATCTGTCAGCCGCGCGGTTCAATCAAGACCATCGACAGCCGACGGCCGTGGAAACGCATCGGGTCGCCGATGGCCGTGATCCGCCAGGTCTGGTCGGTATCCGATGTCAGGCGAATGTCGCGACGAGTCCATTCCAGAACCAGGAAACGCGATTCAGGTGCACTAGTTTCGGCGAGCATCGCTGTTGTCAGACCGGTGTCCCAACCTTCGGTCGTGACGAGTTCCGCTTGTGGCCAGCGGCAACGAAGCAAATACCGCAGCGTAACGGGGCAAGGGTCACGGGTGGCGACGAGTGAAATCCGCCGGACCTCGGGGAATTTCTCGAGGTGATCACGCAGATCAGCCAGACGGCTTTCATCGACAGAGTCGGCATCTGGCAGACCCAATCCCACTGAGACGCAAGCCATCAGTGATCCATACACGGCCACTTGCAGGACTTGCCTCCACCCCGATTCCGACCAGCCTTCGACCGAACGGAACAGGCGCGGGCCGAACAAAAGGACAATCGCGACACTTGCGCCGCTGATCAATCCAACCAACCACGATGACGAGATGCGGGTCATCGTCAGGCTCGCGAGCAGGATCATCAGACAATATTCGCCCCTCCGGGACACCGCACGTTCGATCAACGTCCCGATGCCAAGCGAGGCCAGAAGGATGGTTGGCGCCAGCAGTGCCAGGTTCCACACATAGGTGTTCGTGACGGAATTCATTCCAAAAACTTCCGCCGTCACGCGGCCGATCAGGGCGACGGTCCACCAGAGCACCAATAGTTCATGTCGTCGCCGGGCATACTCGCTGGGGGGACGGCGCCACACGTGCCACGAGCGTTCCAGTCCAACGATCAGCCATGCAATAATCAGGGCCTGTTCGCGGAACCATTGTTGCCACGGAGGCTGAACCAACGGCTGCAAGTCGCAACGCCATTCGTTTTTGATCTGCGAGAGACATTCCACCGGCAGTCCCAGCCACCACGACCGGACGAATGGCATTCCGTGAGTGACTGTCATGAGAACACCCCACCACCCACCGACCACCAGGCCGATGGCCGTCATCAATAGTGTCGACTTGATGACGAAATCGCGCTGACTCCGAGCCACCATTGCCGAGGACGTGGCATCGGTGGTCAGTGGTCTCGTGTGTCGGCTGGGTTCGCCCTTCGGCGAGATGGCATGCAGGGCGAAGACAAGCGGAATCGTAAACGCGACAGGCCCCACCGCAAGTAGAGTCAATCCAAAGACAACTCCACTAATGATCAGGCTGGGGGAACGGTATCGAGTACTGATTTCCAGGTGTCGCTGGATTCCGAACGCTGTCGCCAGCATCAGGCAAAGGCTAATCGCGCCGTTCGTCGAAGTGATTGCGATTTCGAGAAGCTGCGGATGACTGCACATCAAGAGTGCCGCTACCAGCGCCGTATTCGCCCCGCCGATTCGCCAGGCCATCCGTGACGTCAGCCAGATCGTGATGCCTGCGGCGATGAGTGACACCAGAGTGTCGGCGACGATATTTGAGGGATCCATGACGGCAAGGACGAATCCATCCAACCATGCCATCAAGGGCGGCTGGAAGGTAAACGGCTGACCAGGTTCATTGATGCCTGGTTCGAGAACCGCTTGAAATGAGGTGGCATTCGCGACAGCCAGACTACGAAGTGCCCAGAGCGATCCCAACTCGTTCAATGTTGGGTTATTCAGCAATTGAAATGCGGGTAGCACACAACAGGCGACGATCAGTGGTGCAAATGCGGATGCCCGATTGAGCGTGGGAAACAGCTTCGCGCGGGGCGTCTTCGCCAGGGCCAGCAGTTTGGAATCGTCAACCGTGACAGGGGACGGAACTATGGATGACATCGTGTCGTCGACTCTCTAACAGCCGTATGAGATTGCGGAGACTGCCTCGGCCATACTTGAACAGATGGCCGACTTGTTGGCAGTTTCCGAAGGGACTGGCCCCGGAAACTCAGCACGATGCCAAGTCGAGGACCAATACCGCTGTCGCGATTATCCGCGAAGTTGCAGGTCCTGCAAATCCCGAATCTGGCGCGATCAAGGGCCAGCCGATTGAACGAGAAAACTCGATTACAATCGCTTGCGAAATCGGCTTGAGTTCCCCCCGGCTCGGATTTGTCCAATGCCCAGTTCTGTTTGCACAAATTGCAGGTACTTGGGGTCTTCATCCAGAAACAATTCGTCGCCTGCAAGCTTGTATGCGGCTTCAAATGCCTCGGCCGCATACGCCAATTCACCGCTTTCGAGCAGACTCTGACCCAGGCGAAGCAGTATGAATGCGTTGGTGTCGCCTTCCGGACAGTCGACGGCCTCGCGCAGGGTGTCGGCCGCGGCGACGTAGTCGCGTTTCTCAAAATAGACATCACCAGCGGCCATAAGAATCCAGGTCGCAGCGGGCCACTGATGCTTGGGTTCGGGCAGTAGTGCCCATGCCGCTTCGTACTCGTCGAGAGCATCATCAAATTGGTCGATCTGCGCAAAGCGGTCTCCCTTTTGACAAAGGGCGTCAATCATCTTGCGCAAGTCGCTATCTAGCTTGGACATGTGTTGCTCTGTGTGACCCATTTCGGGGTCGTGAATCCGACGAAAAGTACCAATATCTCGCCACATCTTACCCGATGCCGTGACCTCACAACAGCAGCTTATTCCGGTTCGAGCTTCCCAAGAAAAGCCCTCAATCGCGGAACGTTGCACTTTTCCCTCTCTGTGTCTCCCCTCCCACCCATGTGCATCCGAAGTACGCAAAACGTACAGCGGCGGTAAACGTACAGCGGGGGTAAGGGAGGCGCAGAGGCACGGAGACACAGAGAGGGAAATCCTGCTTACACAAGTCGTGAGTTTGACCATTTTTCGAGTTCGTCGCGCGTGGGCATCGCGGGTTGCGCGCCGAAGCGAGTGCAGGCGAGGGTCCCGGCCAGGCAGCCAAACTTCGCCGCTTCGGGAAGTGATCGGCCTTCGCACAAAGCCACGGTCAATGCCGCGGTGAAAGCGTCGCCTGCAGCAGTCGTGTCGACGATATTGGTCGGAATGGCGTTCACGCGGACCGTATGGCCGTCTCGGGTCGCGACGAACGCGCCGAGCGAACCGAGTTTCAGAACGACATCTTTCGCGCCGTGTTGCTGCAGATCGCTTGCCGCCTGCGCTGCTGTCTCCCAGTCATGAACCACGATGCCCGTCAGCGCTTCTGCTTCGGTCTGATTGGGACTCAGTACGTCAACGCGCATCAGTTCTTGCGGCAGACGGCCTGGAGGTGCAGGCGCGGGGTCGAGCACGGTCAGCACGCCGTTCTGCTGTGCAAACTGAATCGCGGCGGCAATCGCTGGTGTGGGCGATTCCAATTGAACAATGATCGCCTTGGCATGAGTGATCAGGCCCAGGCTGGCTTCGACGTCTTGGACGGTCAACTGGCCGTTGGCCCCCGGGATGACCGTAATGCAATTGGCGCCGGATGATTCAACCCCAATCAGAGCGACGCCGCTTGAGCAACTGGGAGTCGAAAAGACGTGGCTGGTTTCGATACCGTCGGCGATCAGATGTTCGCGCAAGATGGTTCCGAAGGAATCTTCTCCCAACCGGCCCACCATAAAGA
Organism: Schlesneria paludicola DSM 18645; assembly: GCF_000255655.1. Classification (NCBI taxonomy): domain Bacteria; kingdom Pseudomonadati; phylum Planctomycetota; class Planctomycetia; order Planctomycetales; family Planctomycetaceae; genus Schlesneria; species Schlesneria paludicola. The sequence continues at coordinate 880,594 of NZ_JH636436.1, forward strand.
CATTGGCACCCAACCGCCGTGCAGCAACCGCCTGATTTGCGCCTTTGCCCCCCGGGATTGTTTGAAAAGAGTCGCCGGAAACGGTTTCACCAGGACGAGGCAATTGCACCATTCGGGCGACCAGATCCATGTTGATGGAACCGACGACCACGATCCGCGGTGCGGCAGGATTCTCATTGTTTGGCATGCTGAAGTTCCCAGGAACTCGACGAGTTGATGGATCAGATGACGTCAAGCCGACAGGACACCTCGTTCCGTGAAACAGGATGCCAAATTTGATGGTCGACCAGACCCAACCAAGGTATTTCAACAGGCCTTCCGATACGCGTCTAGTCGCCCATCCGTTAGTAGACGACTTGGAAGCCCATTCCTTGAGTTCCATAGACGGCATCAAAAAAGGGAACCAGCTTGTATGGAGAGTTGGGGCGATATCGTTGCGCACCGACCGATTTGCCGATGACATAGCCCAGTGCGGCACCAAAGACCACGTCCGAGACGGTGTGCCGCTGCTGGTCGATTTCGCTAAAGCCGATGAGGCCCGAAATCAGATAGGCCGGCAAACCGCCTCGCCATCCAAACCGTTCGTCAAGGATCGCGGCCAATGCGAAACTGCCTGCCATCGGTTCCGAGGGGAATCCATGGTCACCCATCAAATTGAAAATCCCGCCGTTCGAATCGTGCGTGTGAGTGAGATATTGCAGGCCAAGCGAACTGAGAATCGCAAACTTGTATCCGGTGAACATAGTCAGCGTCAGTTCATGCAGATCTTCATCCTGCTCGCACAGACTGGTGACATACATCGTGGCCAGGATTGGTGCATGTACGGCCAATGCGTCGCCACCGTGACTTAGGACATTGGAAAGCTGTCCCCAACGCGGACCGTGAAGCTGCGTGTCATGGATGACTCGCTCATCGACGTTGTCTCGCAAGGCGACGGTGATTCCTGCGGCGGCTCCCAGAAAGAGGACATTCTCGCAGGTCGCAAACGAGGAAATGTCCTCTTGCAGACGCCGCGGCAAATCTTGCAGGTCCTTGCAGAAGCTCAATCCATCCGTATCGGTCAAAAATTGGTGCGGATAGACGGGAGGGCAACAGTCAGGACAAGGTGGGCCGCATGGACTTTGGCAGACATTGAACCCACTTTCAAAGAGCGGCATGTCGAATCCGGAACCGGCCGAGCAAGATGCCGGCGGGGAGGGCGATTGAGCACGAATCATCTCGGGCCGATGTTGAGGAACTGCCTCAAACCTGGCGGCAAGTCGACCGTGCGGAAACTCGCCGTACGCTTGATGGCTTGGTCGCGCATGGAATTCCGCAAGGGAATGCCACGGGGCATCCCCTGATCCGGCGATCCGCTCTTGCAGATCGAAGAATCGCAATGCCGGTTCAAAATTCTGTGAGGTCGACGACTGGCGCACTCGTGAAGAACGCCCTGGCCAACCGTCTTTGCTGGAAATGGGCTGGAATTCTCGCATCCACGACGGGGGCATCGCGTCGAAATCGGCAAGCGGCGACTCGGCGAGGCTGACTGACGTACACGATACGAACAAGATCCCCAACCAGATTCCTAGAAGACGAACAAGTTTCGCCAGCGGGGATCGGGGGGATGTTTCGTCGAGTTGTGAGGGGAAATGCATGAAAGCCACTGACGATGTAACTGCGTGTCGCGACGCAGGCGAGAGAAGTTATTGGACAAACGGCAAATTCCGTCAATTGCAGACATCTGTGCAATCGCCAATCACCGTTGCGACATCCCATCCGGTGTTCTCGATGGCGACGTGATGGATGGTGCGTTGCTAGGTCGCGGTTTAGACTTCGGGTGATGTCTGAAATCGATCCATCGGATGTCCGATCGGTTCGATCGAATCTGAGTGATCCTGGCTTTGCCGCCGAAGAGATGGAACATGACTGACCCGACCCCGCTTTCGCTTCGCGATTTGCAGGCTTTGATTCTCAAAATGTACGGTGCCAAGGATGTCGCCCGAGGCGTGGATGGCACGTTCATGTGGCTGATGGAAGAAGTGGGAGAACTGGCGGCCGCACTGCGTGAAGGAACGCCGGAAGAATTGGCGCTCGAATTCGCAGACGTTCTCGCATGGCTGGCGACGATCGCCAACGTCGCCGGGGTCGATCTTGATGCCGCCGTTCGCAAGAAATATGGTTCCGGATGCCCTGGCTGCGGACAGTTCCTTTGCCAGTGCGATCTCAGCGAAAAGCCATAAATGGGCTGCATTCTCGACGCGCAGGCCGCGAGACGTAATGACAGGTGGTTCGAGAGTGATTTCGATTACGAATTTCGAGTGCTAGCAGGGCGAGGGGCGAACGAATGTTACGGATGGTCGATGTCGGGGGAATGCGGTATCGAGTTGTCGACGAGGGACTCGGGCCCGCGATCTTGTTCGTGCATGGCTTTCCGCTCGATCACACCATGTGGGCGGCACAAGTCGCCGAATTTTCCCGCACGAACCGTGTGATCGCGCCGGATCTGCGGGGATTTGGCGGCACCGACGGAACGCTCTATGCCGTATCGATGCAACAGTTCGCCGATGATCTTGAAGAACTGTTGATTGCACTCGAGGTGGAACGCCCGATTACGTTTTGCGGTCTGTCGATGGGGGGATATATCGCCTGGCAATTCGTGTTGCGGCATCCACAATGGGTCGAACGTTTGATCCTGTGTGATACGCGCGCGGCCGGAGATTCACCCGAAGCGGCTTCGAATCGCCTGAAGATGGCGGATATTGTGACCAAAGAAGGCCCCGAACCGGTCGTCTGGGCCATGATGCCCAAGCTGTTCTCGCGCATGACAACCGAACGACGACCGGAAATTGCCGAGCAAGTGCGGCAGACGGTCATGAATACGAATCCGCTGGCGATTGCCGCCGCCCATCGCGGGATGGCGATTCGTCCCGATGTGACGGAACAATTGCCAAATTTTCACCTGCCGACGCTGGTTCTGGTCGGCGAACATGACGCGATTTCGCCCCCGGCGGAAATGATGGGGATCGCGAATGCCCTGCCGAATGCGCGATTTGTTCAGATCCCCGACGCCGGGCATATGGCACCCATGGAAGATCCCGTAGCCGTGAATCGAGCTATTCGCGATTTTCTGGTGATGACGCGTTGATAACATGCGTCCCTATAAGGGATTGTGTGTTTTCTGCGTGGTGCCGCGGTTTCGCTCAACGAGTATTCCGTCGCTCGCAATCTTCCCGCACTACCAACTCCGGTTTCGTGGAATTTCGACCGATTCGACGAGCGGATTGTTGGTTTCCTGTCCGTCAAATGATGTGGAATGTGGAAATCCCGCCGTCGAACGATGCTCGTACCCGTTTCACTCCAGACGTCCGCCTGAATATACTTTCCGTACCGTGGGTGGAACGGCATGGTACAGTTGTCTCAACTGTCGCTGGCGTAGCGGTTCTGAATTGAACTTCCCGTTCGCTCGCGTGTGTTCCTCGTATTACGCTGCTGGTCTGCTGGAGTCCTGCTTGTGCTCGTTCAGATGGAATTGGCTCGGATCATCATCAGTGAGATCAACGATCAGCAGGTCATCTTCTTGCGCGAAGTCGATGGCGAGCGTGAGTTTCCGATCTTGATCGGCCTGTTCGAGGCGACCAGCATCGATCGCTGTGTGCAGGGGGAAGAACCGCAGCGCCCGCTGACACACGATCTGCTAAAGGCGACCATTGAGGCGCTGGGTGGTGAATTGCAGGATGTCGTGATTCACAAGCTGGAAGAACATACCTATTACGCCGCGATTCGAATCCGTCGTGATGGAGAACTCATCGAGGTCGATAGCCGACCCAGTGACGCCGTGGCCTTGTCGGTGCACTACGACCCGCATCTGCCAATTTACGTTGCGGACGAAGTTCTCGACGAAGCCGCGACGTAGCGGCGGCCTGTTGAAATAACGAGGCTTGCCTTCGGTCCGATGCAACAGCGTCATGACTGCGTGAATACGATTGTACCTGTTTCGCGCGATTCTCGGACGATCGCTTTCCTACTGGTACTTAGTGGGTTTGTCCTTGCGCGGATCTCGCCCTCGTGCGTACAGGTGGCCCGAATTCGCGCTTTGCTGCGATTTTTCTGGCGGTCTCGCCAATCTAAGGTTTTTCCTGAGCTAGGTTAGCTCTTAGCGTCTCGAAGTGGCGTGGATTCTCGGTGGACGTCCGTGCTCGGACATCGTGCGCGGCACCTTCATCGAATCTCGCACATCGGATTTGGGGCCATGTTCGTTGTCTTGAATAGGTCTGTCGTCCTGAGGGCTTCTCCGTACTGTCGTTTTGTGTGGTGGCAAAGATGTTGAACAGATCCAGACGTCAATCCCCGCTTCAGAATCGTTGTGTGAATCGTTGTGTGAATCGCTGTCGAGCGGGAGTCGCAGCGGCCGAGTTGGCAATTTGCCTGCCAATGCTGATGGCACTGACTTTCGGTGCGATCGAGGCCACCAACGCGATTTTCGTCAAGAAGGCCCTGGTTGAAGCCGCGTACGAAGCTGGCAATGTCGCGTCGTCGATTGGGGGTACGTCGAGCGTTGCGATCTCTCGCGCTCAAGGGGTGAGCAAATTGTTGGGGGTGAATGCCGTCACCGTCAAAGTCTCGCCGACCGTCACCACGAACACCGCGACTGGCACACCAATTACCGTGACCTGTACGACGAGCCTGGCATCGAACAGTGTCACGGGATGGTGTATTGGAAACGTGACCTATACAGCGACCTACACTGTCATCCACTTGTAGTCTTGTTGGGCGATGAGAGCCGCTTTTTCGGAAGCGGAGACGTCGTCCTGGCGTAGGTAGGCGATGTGATTGCCACACCGTCTCTGCCGATCGATCGAGTCAGATTTTCGAGATTTCAATCGCTTCTTAACCAGGAACGCCGAGATCGTGAAGACGCCGCCAACGACTACTCACTCAATCGACGAAACCCGAAATGTACGTGGTGCCATCTTACCGATGGTCGCGGCATTCATTGTCATTCTGTTTGCGATGGCGGCATTTTCCGTCGACTTGGCCTACATCGAACTCGTCAAAACCGAACTTCGTGCTGCCACCGATTCATCCGCTCGCGCGGCGGCATCGGCGCTGATTCAAGGTGCATCGCCAACGTCCGTGGTCAATACTGCGATCAGCACCGCGTCGCTCAACAAAGTCGCGGGAAAATCACTGAAGCTCTCGTCCGCCGATGTGATCTTGGGGCAGTCGGTCATCCAGCCGAACGGCGTCTATCAGTTTCAGGCGGGCGTTCAGCCATACCAGGCGGTCCAAGTGACCTCAAGCTTGTCGAGTAAAAATGCGAATGGGAACGTCCCGCTGTTCTTTGGTCCGTTCATGGGGCTGAGTTCTTATGCTCCGACGAATACAGCTGTGGCCGCGGCTTCGTCCTGCGATGTGTGTCTGGTTCTTGATCGATCCCATTCCATGTGTTGGGATCAGACAGGCGTCTCTTGGAGCTATCCGGCGCCCGTTGGGTTGGATAAGTATGGCGTCTCGAACGTCGTGACGATGCAACCAAGTGGACTGCCGAGCGGAGTGTTTCAGCAATATCCACCGAAAAGCGGCAGCCGTTGGCTGGCGCTGCAATCGGCTGTGCAGTCGTTCTGTGATATTCTCAGTTCTGCGAATGGAGCTACACACGCGGCAGTTGTGACCTGGGCCTCGCCGACGACCGCGCAAACGATTTACTCGACCAAGCAAGCTCCATTTCAGTTACCGGCCTCGTCTGGTGTCACAACTGATGTCGATCTGACAGCCAGCATCGGCAGTATTTCTGCCGCCGTCGCCGCCCGCTCACAGAACATGCTGCTGGGGGGAACCGATATGTATACCGGAATCGAAAAAGGGATCTCGGTCCTCAGCGGCAGCAGTTCGCGCGCTTCGGCGACGAAGGTCATGATCCTGATGACGGACGGTGACTGGAGCAGTCCCGCGGGAAATACAAACCCCGTGACGGCGGCCTCGCATGCAAAGTCGAATCGAATCGTGATTCACTGCATCTGCTTCCTGTCGAGTGCGAATCAGACGACGTGTAAAAGTATCGCATCGACGACTGGCGGAAAATTTTACTACGCCACGGATTCGGCCAGCTTAACGGCCATCTTCCAACAAATCGCGGGGACATTGCCCGTGGCGTTGACGAATTAGGGTTGAGAAGCACGTTGATTCGTCAGGGTGCACCGTGGGGACTGCCTGTCCTGGATTGAAAACTTGGATGGCGAATAAAGCGACCCGCAGACCTCGCACTTGAGTTGTATGACGTTGCGAGCGATTTGAGGCTCGATTGTTGATCCCCGTTGCAGCAGAGAAAAATGAAAAATTCACGCAGACAATCTCAAGCTGTAGCCTGGAAAAAGGGGGCGGCGACTGTCGAGCTCGCGGTCGTGCTACCCATCCTGTTTCTGATCCTGTTCGGAGGCGTTGAATTCGCGCGGCTCGGACAAGTCTCCAACGCAGCGGCATTCGCAGCGTTTCAAGGTTGCCGGCAAGGTATTATCACCGGTGGCACGGCGGCTTCGGTGACGACGGCTGCACAAAACGTGATGAAAGCCATTTCGGTGAACAACGCCAAGGTCACTGTCACACCCTCGGTTATTACGTCGCAGACGACGGCTGTCACAGTGGTCGTTTCGATACCGATGGACGGCGCGACCTGGATCGTACCGACCTTTACGAAAGGTCAGACGATCAATCGAGGTTGCACGATGACCTGCCAAGGTGCAATCCCGTCGAATGTCTCGCTGCCGACATACACTGCAGTCGTTCAACCTGCCCCGCCGCCCATCGTCACACCTCCGACGACAACGACGGGGACTGGTACGACGGGGACTGGCACGACGGGGACTGGCACGACGGGGACTGGTACGACGGGGACTGGTACGACGGGGACTGGTACGACGGGGACTGGTACGACGGGGACTGGTACGACGGGGACTGGTACGACGGGGACTGGTACGACAGGGACTGGTACGACGGGGACTGGTACAGGAACCACAGGCTCGGGAAGCGGAACTGGAACGGGTTCGCCACCTCCCACTCTGCTGTATTAATCGAGCTTCAAAAGGAAGCTGACGCTTGTGTTGACTCATATAACGACTTCAGTAGTCGTAGATTTCGTCCGCCTGTTGCGGAATTTGATTCTCCATTTCCAGGTGAAAACCTCGCAACAATTGACTAACTGCGAAGCGTTCGCTAATTTATGACGACCTATTAAGTGGGTGGTATATTTCCGGTTGGATTTGATCCTTCCGCATCAGCGATGCTGACTGGCTACACCGGAAGCGCGCGTCGACTTTCAGGAGTCTTACGCATGTGGCTTTCTCCCGTGGCCTTTCATTTCAACTTGCACGCAATCGGCCGCATCGGTGCTCGCTCAAGATCGTGTTGTGGCCGTTTTCGCGTTCTTAATCTTCGCGCGCGACAAGTCTCGCGTCACGTCTGACCGCTGCGCGAACGCGGTCACTGTGCGTTCCGGGTTTGCGCTCGATTCAGGGATTCGTCGCAATTGTGCTGCATGCACGATTGTGCTGTTGTTACTTCAAATCCTTTCGTGGTGACTTCGGATCTGAGGTCTGTTCATCGAGTCTCGCCGTCGCGAGACCGCGTGTGCCTTCATTCTCACGCAATCGCTACGTAATTTTGGAGGTTTGATCGTGTCGTTTTCTGTCGGGTCGCAATCGTACGTGCCGCGTCGCCAACGCGGATTTACGCTCATCGAGTTGTTGGTCGTGATCGCAATTATTGGAGTTCTGGTTGCCTTGCTGTTGCCTGCCGTACAGCAAGCACGAGAAGCGGCACGTCGAACACAATGCCGAAATAATCTGAAGCAGTTTGGACTCGCACTTCACAACTACCACGATGCAAATCAGACCTTTCCACCGGGGGTTGTCCAGGTGCGAAACGCAGGTCAGAACGGCATCATTGGTGCTGGCGATCCCAACGATCAGATCCCTGCCTGGGGCTGGGGATCATTTCTCTTGCCGTACCTCGATCAGGCGCCGCTTTACAATCAGCTTGGCCCCGGTCAGGTCACTTACAATTCGCTTGCAGTCGCCAGTTCAAACCTGATCCAGATTCCTCTCGCGGTGTTTCACTGCCCGACCTCAACGGCTCCCCCGCTGAATGATCTTGCTGATGAATCGATCCAAACGGCGGGGCAGCAGTCTGCCGGAACGAGCAACTATGCTGCGAACTTTGGACACAGTCGTGGCGTCGGTCCATTCCGTGTCCTGCCGGCGGCCGACAACTACACCGCGTGTTATACGGGTGCTTTTGGATTCGATTCGAAAACGCAGATTCGTGATATCACCGATGGAACTAGTAACACCGTGGCCGTTGGTGAACGTGCCTACAAAATTTCAGGAGTGGAGTTCTACGCCGCCGTCTGGCCTGGATGTGCGGTCGGGAACCGCGATAACTGCGTCGATCAACTGATGGTCACACTTCGCGGAGGAATGAATTCCGGGGCCACGCAATCGGATCGGCAAGAAACGCTCAGCAGCGAACATGAGGGGGGGGCATTCGTGCTGTTGCTGGACGGTGCTGTCCGATTCATCTCCGAGAACATCGATTTTCGTACGGTGACCACCCCGGCGGAGCAGAACACGAATGGGCCGGTCGACAGCGTACTTGAACGCCTGTTCGCAATCCGCGACGGTCAGACCGTCGGCGAGTTCTAAATGTCGTTTCCCTTGTGTCCGTAACGCGTCATTGATGCATCGTCTTCTACCGCGCGGTGCGTTTCATCCACGTGGGCTCGTTGTCGTACGCGATTCGCGTCGTTTGTCGTGAAGGAGACGTGATGTTCAAGTCGGAAATTCGTGTGGCGAAGTGTCTTGGCGTCACCCTTCTTTTGTTCGCACTCGCGGGCTGTGGTCGGAGTGAAGTGGAACTGGGCAGCGTCAGCGGACGTGTCACGCTCGACGGGCAGCCGCTGCGTGGAGTGTTCATTGTGTTTCAGCCAGACAATCGGAAGCCCGCCCTGGCGCTCTTGGACTCAGACGGCAAATTCACCCTGCGGTACAACGTGAAGCACGTCGGAACCGTGGTGGGCAAACAAGGAATCTACTTGAAGAAGCCGCTCTCTGATCAACTCGACGAAGTCCGGCAAGCAGGGATTGACGAACCATCACCGTTCCCAAAGAAGTTCGAACAGATTTTTGAAACCGTCGACGTCAAATCGGGGCGCAATCATTTCAATCTCGAACTCAAAAGTTCATAAGGTCAATTCTGCCCGCACAGGCGGGTGGGAAGTCAAACACAAATCGTTGTGTCATCATCTAGCGGATCAGGGAACTCAAAGGAGAGACGGATGCATCGAATGTTGAGTATCGCGGCCGTTGTCTTCGCGGCCGTAGTCGCCACGACACCGGCCATGGGCCGCGGGCCGAATATCGTCTATATCATGGCAGATGACCTTGGGCCGCATGATCTGGGATGCTATGGCCAAAAGCTGATTCAAACACCCAATATCGACAAGTTGGCCATTGAGGGAACACGATACACGCAGGTTTATGCCGGTGCGTCCGTTTGTGCTCCTTCGCGAAGTGTATTGATGACCGGGCTGCACACCGGCCACACGCGCGTGCGCGGGAACCATTCGAAATTCGGGGGTGTGATTGGTGAGAGCGGCGAAAAAGGACGCGTTCCGCTCCGATCCGAAGATGTCACCGTGGCCGAAGTGCTCAAGCGAGCGGGTTACTCGACCGGGATCACCGGCAAATGGGGGCTCGGCGAACCGCACACAAACGGCGTCCCCAATCGAAAGGGATTTGATCAGTGGCTGGGATATCTGAACCAGAACGTGGCCCATTCGTACTTTCCTTCGGCCCTGTGGCTGAATGGCGAACGATTCGATCTGCCTGGCAATAGCGACGGACGCCGCCAGCAGTATTCACATGATTTGTTCACTGGATTTGCCCTCAATTTCATCCGTGCCAATCGCGAGGAACCATTCTTTCTGTATGTTCCTTTCACGATTCCGCATGCCGCCTGGGAAGTTCCCGACCTGGGACCCTATGCAGATCAAACTTGGCCGAAAGGGGCGCGCGAGTATGCATCGATGGTCACGCGAATGGATGCCGACGTCGGTCGGATTGTGGCGTTGCTTGATGAGCTGAAACTTCGTGACAACACCATCGTCTTCTTTTGCAGTGACAACGGGGGCCCGGCTCCCTTTGGGGAAACGTTTCAGACGAACGGCGCGCTGCGGGGCAAGAAAGGGCAGGTCTACGAAGGCGGGTTGCGGGTCCCGATGATCGCGCGCTGGCCGGGACATGTTCCGGCCGGAAAAATCAGCGATGTCCCATGGTATTTTGCGGATGTGCTGCCCACTCTGGCGGAACTCGGGGGCGGCGAAGCCCCCTCGCCGATCGACGGAGTCAGTGTCGTGCCTGTGCTCCTTGGTACCAATCAGGCTTCTGTAGATCGCTTCTTCTACTGGGAGCAAACGTCAAGCGGATTCGATCAAGCTGTTCGATGGGGAAAATGGAAAGCAGTGCGACTTGGCAAAGACCGTCCACTGGAACTCTATGACCTCTCGAACGATCCTTCGGAAACCCAGAATGTCGCCGTGTCAAATCCTGGTGTCGTCGACAAGATTGACGTTTATCTAAAGACGGCGCGAACAGAATCGGAAGATTGGCCGAGCGAACCGAAGCTTGCCACTGGACAATCAAACTGAGTCTCGCCATTCGTTTTTTCGGAAACAGACGCCACCGGGCGGTCGACGCTGATGGAAAACTCGAGGGCCGACTTCGCCCTTGGTTGATTTCAACAGACAGTGAATCCACCATCTCACTTGGAATGATGTCATGTGTCACCGCTGCCGACTGTTTCTGCTCATGCTCATCTTGGAAGTGGTTGCCGGAACGCCGTTGACCGCAGCCGATGCCAAGCCCGTTGTCCGGCCGAATATTCTGTGGTTCATCGTCGATGATATGTCCGCCAACTTTTCCTCGTTCGGCGAACGGCAAATTCAGACACCCCACGTCGATCGGCTGGTGCGTGAGGGAACTCAGTTCACCAAATGTTTTGTCACCGCCCCCGTCTGCTCACCCTGTCGTTCGGCGCTCATCGCCGGCATGTATCAAACGACCATCGGGGCGCACAATCATCGCAGCGGCCGAGGTGTCGAAAAGATTCATCTGCCGGCGGGAGTCGAACCGGTGCCGGTCTTGTTCCAGCGTGCGGGGTACTACACCGGCATCGGAAGCTGGCCGTCCAAAGAGAAGGGACTCGGCAAGACCGACTACAATTTTGAGTGGGATCAGCGAATGTATGACGGCAATGACTGGTCTGGACGAAAGCCGGGACAGCCATTCTTTATGCAGGTGCAGTTACACGGTGGAAAGCATCGCCATGCCGCGAAATGGGCCGCCATCGCCGAGCGGGAACTGGGCTCGACAACGCGTCCCGATGATGTTCAGTTGCCGCCCTATTATCCGCGCGACACAGTGATTCTTCAGGATTGGGCCGAGTATCTGGACACATGCCGGCTGACGGATCAATACGTCGGCGAGGTTATGAAACGACTCGCCGATGACGGATTGCTTGAGAATACGATTGTGTTCTTCATGACCGATCATGGCATCAGCCATGCGCGGGGAAAACAGTTTCTGTATGACGAAGGTCTGCACGTGCCGTTGGTGATCCGCGGACCGGGTATCGTTCCGGGCGTGGTTCGCGATGACCTGGTCGAACACATCGATCTGGCGGCCACATCACTGGCCTTGGCGGGGATTCCCCAGCCGAAAGGGATCCAGTCGCGTGACATTCTCGCCAAGAACTATGTGCCACGTGATGCGGTCTTTGCGGCCCGGGATCGCTGTGATGAAACTGTCGAACATCTGCGAAGTGTTCGCACATCAGGCTACAAATACATTCGCAATTTTCTGCCCGAACGTCCACATCTGCAGCCGAATGCGTACAAGGATGGAAAGCTCATTATCCAGCGATTGCGTCAATTGCATGCGCAAGGCCAGCTTCCTCAATTGACGGAAACGCTGCTGTTTGCCCCGACGCGTCCCCCTGAAGAGCTGTACGACCTGCGCGAAGATCCCTTTGAAACCAAGAATCTCGCGGGCGATTCTGGATCGCAATCGGTGCTACTCGACCTGCGCGGACGACTTGATCGCTGGATGGACGAGACGCGCGATCAAGGCCGACAGCCCGAATCCGAGGCCCTGTACGACAGCGACATGGCCGTCTATCTCGGTGAGCAGTCGGGACGACCGCGCGAAAAGCGAACACCGCTTGAAGAAAACGTCCAATTGATGAAGCAATGGGCGCGCGAAGGGAAATGAGCCCGGTCGATTATTCGGCCGCCTCGTGTTCCGGTTCGGTTGCAGGGCTGACCTTCTCTTCTTTGGGAGCCTTCGGTTTTGGCTTTTTCGTCTTTTTTTCTTCGGGGGCATCATTGCTGCCGCTTGGGAAGAGTGACGCCGCAGTCTTCTTCAGTTCCACCAGCTTCTGCTCCATCGTTTCGATCTCGGCGGCCAGTTTTCTGGCAAGCTCATCGCGCAGGTTGATGAAAGTCTGCACCTCGTCCATCAGCGGATCAAGCGACTCGCTCGAGGAGGACGGTTGATCCGTATCGGGCTGCTGTTCGGTCTCTATGTCATGGCTGATCGGGGCTTCGGCGGCAATCACTTCTTCTGCCTCGTGTGGTCTCTTCTTGGCCATTCGTCAATCAATCCTTGGTCTCGATGTCGTTGCGGGCCCGATTTGAGCGGGCTTTTATCAGGAAATCGAATTCTCGACAATTGGTGGCAACGAATCAGATTTTGGGGGGGATCATCGCGATCGCGTATTCCCCTTGTCTTTGCTTTCCCCCCATCGTCGTTTCACGCTGACTCGCCGAGAAGGGAGGCCTTCTGACATCATTTCGCCATGTTGTCAGTTCCGTTCCCCCGACATCCTTGCCAGCGGCCATCCCGGTTCCCTAGAAATCTCACCCATCCCCCGACAACGCCATTTCGCAAGGAAGCGGAGACATGAGCGACCAGATATTCGCGCCCGGTCCGACCCCGAACACCGTCCGATCTCCAGATGGAACGATCCTCAACGTGCCCGCAGGCTGGGTTCTGCTTCCACCCGGTGATGCTGCGCTGACGCGTCGCGTGAAAGCCGCCGGAGATTATTGGGTCGTGGCGGAAAAGAAGGGGCGAAAACTTTTTTCGCGAGGAGTTTGGACGAACGCATCCATCATTGATCAAATTCGCGCCGACCTCGAAATCGAGCGTTCGACGGAAAGTTTCGCGAAGAAGAAAGTCGCCGATGCGAAGCGGCGTGAGAAAGCACAGTCAGAGTATGTCGAAGATTTCCACGGCGCCGTCGTGGCGTTCCTTGCTTTCCACGAGCGGCATGCCGAACTGGCCGAACGCCTGGCCCGTGCCGTGACAGTGCATGCCACTCCTGTCGGCAGCGGCACCGTCGCCAGAACCAAACGCATTCCGGTCGAACAACGCGCGGAAGCTGCCGTCATTGCTTGGATGAGGCATCAAACCACCGGCTACGACGGAATGGTCATCCCCCGGGTGAAAGGGGAACGGCGCGAAGTTCGAAGAATGCTCGCTCAGCGATCAAAGGAATTACTCCAACGCTACAGACGCGGTGAAGCGAGCGCCGCAGACTGCCCGCTTCGCCGCGCGATGGCAGAAACACCTCATCCGTGACGCAACCCACACTGTCTGCGTCAAGTCTCGCGATGCCGAGAAAACTCGTCAGGGAAGATTCGACGGATTGTATGTTCCAATGGTCGTCGAGGTCTTCAGGAAGACGTCTGTTCCAGTGCCACCGTCAATGTTCAACGTGGTGAGATTGCTAAGCGTGAACGCCGCTTTGTCGGCTCCGGGGCCGAGATGGATGGTGGCAGTGGAAACGTGAACTGCGATGAACGAGATGGCATCGTCGCCATCACCCAGATTGACGCTCAGAATAAATTGACCCGAGCTTGGATAGGTGATGAACGGCATTTGATTGATCGTCGTCCCGTTGGCGCCTTCGATCTTCAGGTTGCTTCCCTGCTGCGTCACGGTGAGCGACTCCGAGTTGACCCCGCCGGTAAGCGTTAGCGTTCCCGCGCTGAAGCTGGCTGTGACATCACCTGGCGACGCGCTGAAGTTGAAGGACTTTGCCGCGGAAGCGATTCCATTGGCGATCACCGCGACTTGATAGGTTCCTCCGACGGTACCCGATGGCAAATTGAACTGGACCGAGGTGACCAGACTTCCGGTTGCCACGCCGGGAGTCCAGTTCGTGGTGCGGGCATACTTCACAGTCCCGTTCGACGCCGTCAACCGGACGATCGGATAATTGGTATCCATTTCGGCGTCATCACCGTAGGACGCGCCCTGTGAAATACCCGTCAGTTGTGTTCCCGTCAGTGTGTAAGAGCCGTTCACGTTCTTGGTGATCGACGAAATCGTCGGCGCCCACGACGACAAGGGGGTTCCCGTCGGGGCATAGTCCCAGATGATTCCGGTATCGGCACTGCCCAGCAGCATGTGTCCATTGGGAAGCACAAGCATCCGATAGATGAAGGCGGGACCACTGATGAAGCTCGTGAACGCGCCGGCGACCGTCGCGTCCGAAACGGTATTCGTGGTGTAATCGTAGTCGTACAGCTTTGAGGGCGGGGTAAAGTTCGGTGACGACGTGTCCGCCAGGAACAGGAAATGCCCGTTTGGCAGCATCGCGCCCGGCGCGTCATCCGATCCCATACCCGTGGGAAGGCTGGGGCCTTGCGTCCAAGTATTCGTCGACGGGTTGTAAAGCACCGTGTTGTTGTTGGCGCCCACCTGAAACACACTGCCGTTGGGCAAGAGTGTCGCTGGGCCCATTTCAAAACCTAGTGCGGCACTGGTCAGGGGAACGGGAACTTTTCCCGCATCCACCCAACTTGCAGAACTTGGAACATAGCGCTGCGCGTTTCCCTGACCGGTTTCTGGGCTGCTGAAAATGTCATAGGACAATACACTGCCGTTCGGCAGCAGCACCCATGTTTCTTCATCGCTGGCATCGCTGCGCAATTTGCTTCCGGTCTGCGTCCAGGTATTCGTTGCGGGATCGTAGAGGTAGGTTTTGTTATTCTGAAGATATCCGCACAGAATTTTTCCCGATGGCAATAAGACGGTTGGGTCGTCACCAAATTCAGTTTGGGGAAAACTGGCGATCGGCGTCCACGTGTTCGCCACTGGATCATAGATTTCGCCGGTATTGGCGAAATTCTGCGCCCCGCTACTGCCAGAATACTCGCCTCCAATCACAAACACCTTGCCACTGGGAAGGACGTTCGAGCCAAAATAGAGCCGTGCGGTCCCCATTGAGGCAATCGAACTCCAGGTTCCATGAATGTAGTTGCCCGAGGAATCCGGCGTTAGTCTTTTCCAGGTGCTCGTCGTGCCCGGACCTTGAACGATAACCGTTCCATCGGTCAAGAGCATCATTGTGCCACAGCCGCCCGCCGGGTTGGTGTTGGCCAGCGGCGTCCAGACGCCAGCGGCCCGAACGGGCCCAGACATCGTCATTCCCAACATCACCGCCACGGCCCAAATCAACGGTACGCGCCGTGGGGGGGCAAAAAAAATCGCGTGGCACCCAGGGGGGGCCGAGGGGAACGACATTCGGGCATTTGACCGCATTTGCGGAGTCCTCTCAATGACACGACGTGGGACGAAGTATGAAACGGAAATTGTGGCGCAACGCAATGGCAGACCGAAGAGGTGTGTTTGAGACAACACGCTCCGGCCCCCACTCGTGACGGAAGTACGAAAATGCGCAAATCGTCGGTCGCGGCGGAGACGCGGATTCGTTCAATGGTGTCCTGGCAAGAGGAATGCGTTCGAGCCCCGTCCGCATCCATTGTGCGATCACCGCCACAATGGATGCGCATCGACAGCTCAGATACGTGGCGTTCAATTCAATCCCGATCTGATCGGGCGAATACCAGGCATGCTGCACGGATTGCCAGTTTTTCCAAACACGAGCCCCCCTTACGATTCGGTAAGTGACGCGCGCTTCCGCATAAATCCAGGCGGTTTCACAGGCGATATGTTGGTGTCAATTGCCAAGGCATGCAGGCGCTCCGTGATTGTTTTTCAGCCAACGTCCGCAAAGGTCTGGCGGAACATCCGAGCGCCGGGTTGATGTCACAATGCCGCAGGATGCTATTGGTATACCGGTTCTACTCGCAGTCGATGCCCCGGCTGATTCGAAAAACGTGACCATCCGGGTGTCGTACATGCATTTCGCGCACACCCCAAGGCATGTCGGTGGGGGGCCAGGTCACGTCAAGGTGCTGGTCAAGGCAGCGCTGATGTACGGCATCGACATCGTCGACCCAGATCGACATCCAGACGCCTTTTTCCGCGGCATCGCTGCCCTCGGGGCCGAACGTCGTCTTGAGGTCGCTTTTCCCTCGACCGCCTTGCGCGTTTTCGCACAGAAAGATCTCGCATGGGCCCGAGCAGACTCCGCCAAATGTCGGGGGAACTCCCCAGTCCCAACCTTTACTCCATCCCAGCTTCTCGAACCACTCAAAACTCTGTTGGATGTTGGAGACATTCAGAATGGGCGTCAGCCGATGAGCGATCATGGATTTCCTCGCTTTAGTCGTCACTCGCAAAGATCGTCGTTGTGCGGTGTTGCAAAAGGCGCGAAGTGTGTTGTCGAAGGACAATAAAAACGTATAGGAGTTTACGTACTCACTTTTCAAGCGTCATCGAGGCAATGCTTTGTTTATTTCGCTCCAGGATGGATATGATATTGATCACATCTGATTCAGGTCTCTCTGGGCAAATCGCGGATTGGGCGGCGGAGTATGGCCGTCATGCCGTTCTTGAACAACGGTGTTGTGTCGCGAGAATTTCGACCAGTGTTTCGTTCGCACCAGAGTTCTGGTTGCAAGGCATCAACAATGTATTCCTCCCGAATACTGCGAATCAGCGTGATGCTGATGGTTTTGATGTCACGCACGATCGTCTTACCCCACGATGGTCGGGTGTTTGCCGAAGATCTGTCGCGCGAAATGGTGAAACGCTCAATCGAGCGTGGGCTCCGATATCTCATCAGCGCGCAGCATCCTAGCGGTGCCTGGAACAGGCTCAATCCAGACTGCGTGGGAATCTCCAGCTTATGTGTGCTCGCACTTTTGAACGGGGGAATGTCGGTCGACGATCCCGAGGTGAGCCGCGGATTGCAATTCTTGAGAAGCTGTACCTCGAACAACATTGGGGGAGAGAACGAGACGTATCAGACGTCGCTGCTGATCATGGCGCTGGTCGCAGCCAAGCAACCCCGCGACGTCGAAGCGATTCGAATGGTCGCCAGTCGACTCGAGGCTGGGCAGTCGTACGGCGGGGTTCAGGGAGGGTGGGCGTACTCACTACCCAACAATCCCCGTTACGGCGGAGGTGATGAAAGCAACACGCAGTTCGCCGTGCTGGGACTGCGTGAGGCGTATCGTGCGGGATACATCGCCGATCCACAAACCTGGGAACATATTCGTGAATACTGGATCAGACGTCAGAACCAGGATGGTGGATGGGGATACGGTGGATTTCGAGGTATGGATCGGGCCCCAAGCAAAGGAAGTTTGACCGTTTCAGGAGTGGCATCGCTGGCAATTGCCCAGCAGATGCTCATGACCGACAAGGGGGTTGCCAGAGATGGCACTCCTCCCTGCTGCGAAGAACCTGAGGTCAACATGCCACTACTGCAGGGTATGGATTGGTTGTCACGGTACTTCAGTGTGCGAAAGAATCCGGGAACCCGCGGCCAGGATCACATTCTGTATTACTTCTACGGAGTTGAAAGGGCAGGGCGGCTGTCGGGGCAGCGTTTCTTTGGTGAGCATGATTGGTATCGCGAGGGCGCCGCGCGTCTGCTCGTGCTCCAAAGGGCAGATGGTCAGTGGATCGGAGCAGGGGAAGGCGAGACCAACCCGCTTGTTGCCACCAGCTTTTCCTTGCTGTTTCTTTCCAAAGGCCTTGCGCCGGTTCTGATCAATAAGTTGAAGTACGGTCCGCGCCATCCTAACAATCCCGATTTCGTGGTCGCCAATGACTGGAACCGACATTCTCACGATGTACGTAATCTGGCGGACATGATCAGCGAACTGCCGAAATGGCCCAAGTTGCTCACGACGCAGGAACTCGATCTCCGCCGTGCCGTCAAGACAGATGGCCTCGCCGCGCTTCAGCAAGCGCCCGTCCTGTTTATCACCGGATCGAAACGACTCTCGCTGACGAATGACGAAATCAGTCTGATCAAGGACTATGTCAGCCAGGGGGGCTTCATTCTTGCCAGCCCTTCATGTGGTGATGTCGACTTCGAAACAAGCTTTCGCGAACTGGTCGCGAAGCTCTTGCCAGACGGTGATGGAACGCTCCGACTGCTCACCGCCGACCATCCTGTTTATCGGAGCGAATTTCTGCTGGGGGCCGACGATGTTCCACTTTGGGGAGCCGATTTCGGCTGTCGAACGTCCATCATTTATACTCCTGAAGATCTCGGTTGTTTGTGGAACTATTGGGCGAAGTACGATCCGCCCGGTCGAAATCCGCGTTTGAAAAAGAAGATCGACCGTGCCACATCCGTTGGCGTGAACGTCATTGCCTACTTCACGGGACGCGAACCTCCAGAAAAACTTTCGAACCGGGACGTTGTGGCGAAATCGGGAACGCTCGATGAAGTCGAACGCGGACTGCTTCAGATCGCCCAGATCAAACATGATGGAACCTGGAATGCGGCCCCCGGAGCCGTGCGAAATCTCCTCTTGGCCTTAAACGAGACGGTTGGCCTTTCGGCTTCAATGAAGCAGCGCACTCTCTCACTGGCCGATAAGAACATCTTCCGTTACCCCATTCTCTTCATGCACGGTCGTAATCGGTTCACGGTTCCGGCGGAAGAACGGCAACAGTTGAAGCGGTACCTCGATCGCGGGGGCGTCTTGGTGGCGGATGCATGTTGTGGGGCGAAACCGTTTGATGAGTCCTTCCGTGAACTGGTCACGGCCCTTTATCCCGATCGAAAGCTCGACCGCATTCCGGTCACGCACGAACTATTTTCCGAAAAGGTCGGACAAGATATCCAGCGACTCAACCGTCGTGGCTCTGACGATCATGTCGCCGCGGGAGAGGGCTTGCCCGTCGTTTTTGCCGAGCCCGTTCTCGAGGGAATCGAAGTTGATGGCCGGTATTCGATGATTTACAGCAAGTACGACATCAGTTGTGCCTTGTCAGGCCAAGACTACGCCGGCTGCGAAGGGTATCCGCCGGAAGATGCGGTAAAGTTGGGCACGAACATCATCCTCTATTCGATGCTCCAAAACCTGCGACTGCAGACGAAAGAGAAGCCCCCGGAGTGAACCACATCTGTCGCGATTCCAAGTGACTCGGCGACAAAAGGAACGCTGACTACTTCTTGATTGGTTCCAGGAACTCAATCTGCTCAGACTGTCCTTCCTTCAACCGGACCTGCCGAACCGCCAGTTGCGGGTTTCGATAAAATGTATTGCCGTTTTCGGTGAACGATTCGGCCTTGGACACGACGGTCACTTGATACTGACCGGCCGGCAGATCTTCGAAGGCGAATGTCTTCTGATCGGGTTTGAGCTTCAATCGATAGTGATGAAAATCATGCGTGTTCAGATAGAGATCAATCGATTCGGCGTCCGCGAGTTTCGACCGATCGATGGTGCCTTCAATGCGAGCCGGTGCCGGAAGGTCAATCGTGACGTCATCCCGTCCGCCTGCGACCGATTTTCCGAAATTCAGCGATTTACCTTTCGGAACTCCTGCCCCCCAGTAGGCCAGCTGTAGGTAGTTTCCGGACTGAATCTGCTTGAATTCAAACCGACCTTCGGCATTCGTGGTTCCCGACAAGAATTGAACACAATACGGTTTCTGACCTAACTGGCCTGAGTCGATCAAGACCCAGTTGAACTGATTGTCATGGGGGCCTGCGGGTTGGCCTGTGGAGGCAATCAAACGCAATTGGGCGTCGGCAACGGGCTGACCTGTATGATCCAGAAATTGCCCTGTTAATGTGAATCGCTTTCCAGGCTTCGTCGGCGTCAGTTCGATGTCGAGCAGTTCCGGCTGACTGAGTTTCGTTGCGACGGCGCGATCGACGGCCTTTCGTTCGTATCCATCTGCTTCGATCACGAGGCTCGCGGGAAAGCCGACCGTCAAAGGCGTGAACACAAATTCGCCTTTTACGGATTTGAATGTCTGCCCTGGCTCACCCCAGCTAAAATTGTAGGTTCCCATCGCGTCGGAGGGTTCTGGCATGGTGCTGAAGCCCAGCTTGATCCGAAAATCTTTCACGGGTTGCTTGGTGAGTTCATCCAAGACTCGTCCACGTATGGCACCCGGAGTTGAAAGCGTGACGGTCTGCGGCTGGGGGCTGTCCAGTTTCCAGGAAACCCCATTGATCGGGCGATACTCACCCAGCGTGACATCGAAACGGGAGTCCGCGGGAAGTGAGTCAAACTCAAATACCCCGTTGTCATCCGCCGTGCGAAGGCGAAATCCTGGCATTATTCCAAGCTCTGGACTTCGAACGTATACCATCGCTCCCTTGGCCGGTGTCCCGTCTTCATTCAGAATTCGGCCATGGATCGTGTGGCCCGGTTTCAGCGAGACGTTGACCAGCCCCGGTTGATCTGCGGTTCCCAATTTGACGCCGACATTTTGCGGGGCAAACCCCTGTGCCGACACGATGATTCGATCACCCCCGAAGCCTTCAAACAGATCGTGAAGATCAAACGATCCCTCCGAATCGGATTTGGTGATTCGGTTTTCGCCGGATTTGTTTCCATAGTTGGCGATCTCCGCATCGGCGATGGGATTTCCTGTCTCATCGGTGATAGTCCCTTTCACCGACCCGCCCGTCGGACGGGGTGAGAGTGTCATCTGGACATCAATGGTTCGCTGATCGGACGTGATGATGATCTCCTGCTGTTGATCTAAATAACCTTTTTTCTGAATCGACAGATGAAAGGGTGTCTCCAGCGGCATGTACGAGTTTTGAAAGCCACCATCCTTATTGGTCACAAAGGCATCGCCGTGGATCCCGTATGAGCCGCCCACCGGCCGATAGATCACCTCGGCGCCATCGATGGGGCTGCCCGTTGAGTCCACGACGCGACCGCGAACGACCCCCCCCGGCTTCATCCTGACATTGAATAATGTCACCGCTTCGGTACGAGCCAAATCGATCGCGGGGGCATTTCGGGCGTGCCCCGCGGCTTCAATGGAAACCTGGTATTCTTCTGGCAGCAATCCTTCCACGATCGCAATGCCTTGTTCATCCGTGGTCACTAACCGCCGATCAGGATAGCCGAAACGAACATTCGCCCCAGCAATCGGCTTGTTCGTGACTTCGGAAGTCACTGAGAAGCTGGCCTTTTTTCCTTCGGTCATTTCCAGGAGCAGTGGCGTGAATTTCGCGACTTTTGGGTCTGACTGATTCAACGCACTGACCGACACCTTGTGCGAAATCAAATTCCCCTGATGCGCCCACACCGGATAGGGGTATTCTCTCGCTCGAATGTTTTCCAGCCGAAACAATCCCTCGCCATTCGACTTGGTTTTATTGCTGCCGCCTGCGTGCAAAATCACCGTGGCATCCGCCACGGGACTTCCGTCGCTTCGAACCAGCATCCCTGTCACGACGCCCGGTTCCAGCTTCGCATCGTCGGACTGATTCGCAACAAATGCCGCGATCTTGTTCAAATTCTCTGCCGTGGCACCGGAGTTCTCCACACGCTTTTGTAAGCTCTGTGAATCCAAGGGATCAGCTTGAGTGGACGATGATGAGTCGTTCGCTTGAGCCGCCGGTTGTTTCTGAGTGATCTCACGGGCGCGTGGCTGACTCTCTTGCGCATCCAGGCTGATTGTGGTGAGCAATGCGAAGAAGGAAATCGACACGACCGCGCTGAAGAGGGCGACAGCACGGCTGCACTTTGATGAAATCGTTCCGTCGAAATTGAGCAGAAAGCGGATTCGGCGATACAGGCGCGATTTTCCGTCCGCGATGCCCAAGGATCCCGTCAGGCTAGGTTGAATCCGCTCCCTCGCCAGCCGCACCAGGAATTCCGCGTAGTCTTCTGCGGTCCCGGTTTCGTCGGCGGCTTTGGCGTCTGCCAGAAAGTCCTGGCAAAGACTCATCTGTCGCCGCAACCACCAATAAAACGGCTGGTAATAACAGGTCAGCTGGACCAGCGAGGCCAACAGCAGCGTCGCCACATCGCGTCGTTCCACGTGTGACAATTCGTGCGCCAGACTCCATCGCAGTTGCGTTTCGTTGACCGGCTGGATCAACTCCGTTGGAACAATAATCACGGGGCGCAACAGACCCCACGTCATGGGGCCGGTGACTCGGTCACTGACCAGCAATCGAATCGAGGCCTGACCGGTTGCGGTCATTGTGGCAAATTTCGCGATCAATTCCGCTGGAGCTGCACTGGCTGTTTTTTCGATCCAGGCGCGGCGACGCAATCCAATGATCCACCCGCCAATGATCGCCATCGCAATGCAGGAATAGGTGAGAATCAAGATCAGGGAAATTTGAGACAACACATTCGACGGGACGCCCGGTCTAACGGTCGTCGTTCGCGACAACTCGCGCGGCTCGTTGTTGTTCTCGCTTTGCAGGGGTGGCCCCGATGACATACTGGTCACCGGCCGGGCTTCGTGTGATGTTTCGACGGACCTGATGGCCGCTGTCGAAGTGTCCTCATGCGGACCACTCAAGTCAGCGACTGTTGTGACGTTGTTGAGCGACGACTGGTCCTGGTCAGTCATGGGTTGCAACTGCCCCTGATTCAGCACATTCAACGAGATCGATTTCCAGGCGGAAATCCCCGGAAGCCACGGTGCGAGCAGGCATCCCACCAGGACCCACTGAATCACGCGCAGCCGATCAGCGGGCGGCCGCACAAACCACAGAACAACAACTCCAACAGACAGGACGAGTCCACAAAGGAGAGATGCGTGGAAGAGACTGCGCCACAGAATGTCGAGGATCGTCATTTTGCGTCTCCTTTGTTGCGACCGCGCGTCTGCTTCCGTTTTCGCGAATCGGCGATCAGTTGTTCAATGTCCTGCAGTTCCTTCGCGTTGATCTGTTCTGCATTGAGCATGCACAGCACAAGCTGAGCCAACGCGCCGTCAAAGACTTTGTGCAGGAACTGAGACGACACTTGCTCGCGCGAGCAGTTGGGTTTGTACAGAAACGTCCGTCCGTCCTGCCGATGGCTGACCAGCCCTTTTTCGTCCATGATCCGAAGCTGCGTCTGAATCGTGTTGAAGTGCAGTCCGGATTTGGAAGCGAGTCGTTCGTGAACGTCCCGAACTGATCCCTCACCCAATTCCCAAAGCACTTTCAAGATCTCCATCTCGCGGTCAGTGGGACTGGGGCTCATCGCAACTCCCTGAAGCCAGGCGGCGAACATCTTCACAGAAAAGAGGTCACCTAACAGATTAGGTTAGGTGAGTTTGCCGAGCGGTCAGGGCCTTGTCAAGTCGATTCTACGGGTCGATTGGCCCACGAACCCTTGTGTTGGGTTCTACGCTTTTGGTCGCACTGGCCATTCCAGTGACCCGTCGGTGTTGAGCCGTATCCGGACAATGGAGATTGTCGATTCGCCTTTCAACAAGATCATTTTGTAGAAGACGATCGCCGTTCGATTCCCAACCCACGGTGTTCCTCGTTCCTGGGTCGACTGGCACTGGCATCGCCAGTGCCACACAATTTGGAGAAGACAGACACAGAACGGAAGGGCAACGTGTCCCGACCATATCTCAGTCGATCTTTGTTTCTGTCTGCGCTCCACTGGTTTTGCGAGTGGAGCATGAGGTTAAGTCATCATCTCGAAGGCTGTAAAAGTTTCGCCTTGATCTCAATCGTCCTTCACCCTGGCGGTGGAAACGATTTCGAGAACAGGAATTTTCCGACTTTCCGCTTGGACATCGCTTTCGCGTGGACTTTTTGAAGGAACGAGTTGGCGGGCATCTCTGCGTCGCGGCCGCCGCGGTTGAGGCTCGCTTGGGCCGCGCCGATGACGCTTTGCAGGATCTTTCGATACGTCTCGAATTCATTGACTGCCTGTTTGATTCCCGGAAAGGGCAATCGCTGCACCACATGCTTCTGGTGGATTTCTTCGAACAGATGGCGCTTTCCCGCACCGCTCGTCGTTCCCAGGTCGATTTCCTTCACAGAACGTGACATGACGGTCATCGCATCACGCAACGCGCGGCGGCAATCGGCCCAGTCTCCCAGGTCTTTCGACGTGCAGACCAGGCGCTCATGTGATGTCAGATCGCGATTCAGTGAACTCAGTCGCGCGGTCACCGCGCCGATCTCTTTACGAAGCGACGCGATGCGAACTTCTAGCGCAAGCACGTCTTTCCAATTGGACTCGATCGCCTCGAGCAGCAGTTGGTCTTCGTGCGACATGTTCGACGTGCCGTAACCCATCTGTCCCATTGGCAGCCCCATCGGCGGCGATGCGTAGCCTGTAGGGTAAAGCGGTGCCCCCGGCCAGCCCGGCTGTGGAGGCGCGGCCATCCAGGTTGAGACCGTCAAGTTTGCACCGTTGGGAGGAGCCGGCAAGGTTTGGTCGAGCAATCGTGATGTTCCACCACTGGAATCGAAGTTCATCCCATTGATCGTCCAGCACAGGATCTGGCTTGGATCGAGACCCGTTGCGGCGACGAGTCGCCGCAACGACAGTCCTGCGACGGCGTTTGCATCCGTAAACAGCGCCGCCGGGATCGTGAACATCATTCCCGTCGGGACGGCAGGCGGACGAAACCAGGCCCACACCACCCGCTGGCCCGATGGGTCAACCGGTACAGGTTCCCAATTCACCGAGGGATTTCTCTGGGAAAGCTGCATGTTTGACTTCCCGATGAGTCATCAGCGATGACGCCGAAAAACGCGAATCGTGCCTTGCCAGGGCGAAATCGGCAGGTTCAGTATCATGGTGGAGGAGTCGCCGAAAGAGCCCTGTCTTCGCGAATTGTCCTGGATCGCGAAGCACCTTGTGACCGACGGCGGCGATACGGTGTTATCCGAGTTCGGAATTGTGACGCAGCGCGAGTCGAATTCCGATGTCGTGCCGTGGACGAGTAACTCGACTCTGGGAATGGTATGGCGTTGATCAAGCTCTGACGATGTGATGGGGAGGTCGCCGTTTCCTGTCTTCGTCACGGCGTTGCGAACCGCATGAGCTAGGTTAAGACATTTTGTGGTTAAATGTCAAATGGTTTCTGAATGGGGTTTCGATTTGGAGGGGTGGCCGTTCGATGGCTACGATCGAGAGGGAGGATGCCGCATTCGGGGGGGGGGCGCCGTGACATCGCTTTTTGCCAAGCTTCTGGCATACTCTCGCTGTCTGGAGGCCGCGTTCAACGCAGTGCGATGGAGTCTGTTGATGGGATCGTTCGAGCAAATTTGGGAGTCCTCGCGCCACAATTGTTGGTCGTTTGCGTACCCGCTGGTCATGCTGTGCGGAATCGCCGTTCTGGTCGGTGTGTCGTTCATCAGACACACCCTGCGTCGGCGTGTCGCGAACATCCTGGCGGTCATTTTTCTCTCCTTCGTTGCCGCGGAAGTCTCGAGTTGGGAAACGACCGAGAAATGGCGAATTCGCTCGGACTGGGCTTCCAAGAACACCGCACAAATGACCGAGATTCATCGCGCCGCGTTGATTGCGGACGGCGCGAACCTGGCTCTTGGTCCGGTCGTTTCTGGGATGCAAGCATTCCTGATTTTTTGCGGCGTCTTGGTCGTGATTCGTTGGAGTTCAGGTCTTCATACAGGGCAGTGCCCGCAGGTCTCGCGCAGTGAAACTCATTCCTCGCCACCCGCACTCGGTGACTAATTCAATTTCACTATGCGCGTGACGCGTTTCGGCTCGCTTGCGCGAACTTCAGTGGTGTCTTGGCGATTTTTCCTGTTTCGCAAAGGCGCCCTGAACTTCAGGTCGATCGGATTGTCTTAAAGAGGAGCTTCGGCGGTTTGTCAGGCTCGTCAGGGGCAGAGTCTGCCCCGCGATGACCTCGGTTCCGTCGCAAGTCAGGCGGGGCTTCACACTCGGTAGAACTCGGCATACACTCCGGCCTTCATCACTGACACGATCGTCACAAAGGAGTCACCCCGTGCGTTGGTCCCAGACGTTTATCCCGACGATGAAGGAAATCCCTTCAGATGCCGAAGTGCCCAGCCATCAATTGATGCTGCGGGCCGGTTTCATTCGGCAGCTGATGGCCGGGGCGTATACGTATCTGCCGCTGGGCGTGCGAACGCTGAAGAAAGCGGAAGCGATCGTCCGTCAAGAGATGGACGCGACCGGGGCTCTCGAAATTTTCATGCCCGCGCTGCAGCCGATCGATCTGTTCGAGCGGACCGGTCGTAAGGAAGCGTTCGGCAACGTGCTGATCAATTTCAATGTCCGGCGTGGCGATCGCAACGTGCATTTGGCGCTCGGCCCGACGCACGAAGAAGTGGTGACGGATCTGATGTCACGGCACATCAGCAGCCACCGCCAGATGCCGCTGACCGTTTATCAGATTCAGACCAAGTTCCGAAACGAAGAACGGCCCCGCTTTGGGATTTTGCGGACCAGTGAATTCTTGATGAAAGATGCCTACAGCTTCCATTCATCACTCGAATCGCTGAACGAAACGTATCAGAAGATTTATCGCGCCTACTGCCGGATCTTTTCGCGTTGCGGGCTCGAATACTTGCCCGTCGAAGCGGAAAGTGGTCCGATCGGGGGGGATGCGTCCCATGAGTTCATGATTCCCGCCGCTAACGGCGAAGACCGCATCGTGTTTTGCAAAAAGACGAACTACGCGGCGAACCTGGAACGTGCGGAAACCGGGCGAACGCCTCCCGTGATCGCGACGTCCGCCGACGCGAAAGCCGTGGCTAAGCTGCATACTCCCAACGTCGGTAGCATCGAAACGGTTTGCAAACTGCTGAAGTGCAAGCCCGAGAAGATGGTCAAAACGCTGATCTTCATCGCCGACGAAAAGCCGGTTGCGGTGCTGCTGCGTGGCGATCATGAGGCCAATGAAGGAAAAATCCGACGGGCACTCGGCGTGAAAGTGCTCGAACTGGCCGATCCTGACACGATTCTGAAGGTCACGGGGGCACCCGTTGGCTTCGCGGGTCCGGTCGGGATCAAATGTCCGATCTTCGCCGATCACGACGTTCCCTTGGTCGTCAATGCGATCACCGGGGCGAACGAAGGCGATTATCACCTGGCGAACGTCAATGTGGGACGCGACTACAGCCTCGAGACCACCTTCGATCTGCGAAACGCCGCAGCGGGCGATCCAAGTCCACGAGGCGAAGGAACGCTGGAACTGGTGCACGGCATCGAAGTCGGTCACGTCTTCAAGTTGGGCACAAAGTACAGCACGTCGATGGACGCACTATACGACGATGAATCGGAAACTCGTAAGCCGATCATCATGGGCTGCTATGGGATCGGTGTGAACCGTATCCTGGCGGGTCTGGCGGAAACACGCCATGACGAACAGGGATTGATCTGGCCATTGGCAGTGGCTCCATACGAAGTGATCGTCAGTGTCATTGGAGCCAACGAAACGGACACCCTGTCCGCTGCCGAGACGTTCTATCAGGAACTGAAAGCGGCAGGTGTCGATGTGCTACTGGACGACCGCGACTTGCGTCCGGGTGTCAAATTTAAAGACGCAGACCTGATCGGAATTCCGCTACGTGTAAATTACGGCGGCAAAGGGCTGAAAGAGGGGATTGTCGAGTTGAAATGGCGCACGAGTGCCGATTCGCAGCGCGTGGCAACCGCCGACGCACTGAAAACAGTCCTTGAGCAACTCGCCGAGCGACGACGTACGGACGCGGCGAGCGTTCCGGAATAAAGGAGTTTTGGATCGCCAGGGCTTCGCGACGGCGGAGCCCTGATCATTCATGACTTTGCGTGATAGTTTAGTTTGGTCTGCTGTTGCCGCTTGTGTGCCACTGGGCTATGCCAGTGCCGATGGACATGCAGGTGTGCCAGATCGGTGATTGGAGGCGTCTCTCTGTAGTAAATAGGTACTTAAAGAGATGCATTTTCATGGCTGAAATTGTGACCTTCGTTGCCGTGTTCCACCATCATGGTCGACGGGCACTGGCGGAGCCAGTGGCACACAGTCCAGAAGTGTTGAGTGAAGGAATTTGATGTTCGGCGGATGCTGAAGTGCCAGGACTTTTTAGAGGTGAGGAGCCGGTAGAAATCACGGGGGCTGGCTCCGTCCAGATACAAAAATGCCATGAAATAGTGGACACCGAGGTGCCTGTCCCCCTTGTTTCAACCGAACGATGAGAGGCGGATGTCGATGGCCGACGATGACGCTTCGCTATTGGCTGGCGTTCGCCGCGGTGAGGCGGCCGCGTGGGAGCGATTGATTGCCCGGTATGAAGGGCGTTTGCTCGCGTTTGCTCGCAGTCGACTCTCGGATATGGCGGCCGCGGAAGATGTCGTTCAAGAGGCGTTTCTCGGGTTTTTGATTTCGCTGCCGAACTATCAGGATTCGACGCCGCTTGAGTCATTCCTCTTTTCGATCACGGCCCACAAGTTGACGGATGCGTTGCGTAAAGTCGGTCGCTGGCCGCTGTTATCGCGTGTGGCCGCGTTTGAGGCGGGATCGATCGACGAACCCGCCAGCCGTGAGCGAAAAGTGTCGAGCATGGCGCGCAGCCGCGAACGGCGGGTGGGTGAACAACGCGTGCTGGCGGATTGCCTGAAAGACTTGATCCAGTCCTGGTTCAGCCGAGGCGAGTTTCAGCGACTGGAGTGTGTTGAACTGCTGTTCGTGTTGGGTTGGTCCAACAATGACGTGGCGGCGAAACTGGGAATCAGCGAACAAACCGTCGCCAATCACAAAAGCTTCGTCGTCGGAAAACTGAAATCCGCGGCCACGGCCGCAAAGCTGCGGAATGTCGATTGGAACTCATTGCGAGTCGAATGACCTGTCCCGGGATGAGTCGGATCTCTCAGCTGTTTGGAAATCATCGCCCGATCGGATGCGAACCAAATTAAGTTTTCACGACTCTTGGATTCAATGGGCCGCTGGATCGATGCACTCACCATGCGTTCGACGACGTAAGTGGGGCAGGCGCTCAATCGCCGTCGTGGCCGTTTTTCGCAGGCTTCCTTGAGCTTCCGTTTTGCTCGAGCAGCCTGATTCGCCGACGGGAAGCGTGCATTTCCCGTCTCAGATAGGATTGGACCTTCGACGCACCATGTTCCTGACTCACATGAACCGACCGAGTGTCTCACATCAGGGGAAAGCTGGTGACGAGGATCACTGGCAGAAACCGCCGAACACCGTAGGTTTCACGGGGGAATCGAGCTGCCATTGACGTTTTTTGCCGATTCACACATAGTTCCGACCTCCCCAGATCCCGCTGTTTCTCATTTATGTAGAAAAGTTTGCTCGATGTCCGAGACGCCAGATCGTTTGGAAGCCGCTCGTTTGGAAAAGCTCGCGAAAATCGAAGCACTGGGGCTTGATCCCTGGGGCCAACGGTTTGACGGCCATATTCCAATCGCCAAGGCGCGTGATTTGTGCCCGACCGAGAACGGCGTGGACGGTGATACGGTCCGCATTGCTGGCCGGATCATGAAGTGGCCGAAAACGGGCAAGCTGAACTTCCTGCACGTGCAGGACTACAGTGGCCGCATCCAGTTGATGCTGTCACAGAAGGACTCGACGCCCGAAACCTGGGCGCTCTTGGAATGTCTCGATCTCGGCGATCTGATCGGCGTCGAGGGCCGCGTCCGCGTCACGAACACAGGTGAAAAGACGGTCTTCGTGACCGAACTTGTCATCCTGTGCAAATCGCTGGCACAGCCGCCCGAGAAGTTTCACGGATTGCAGGATAAAGAGCAGTTGCTGCGTCAGCGGTATGTGGACCTGATCTACACCGAAGGGGTGCTGGATCGGATGTTCAAGCGACTGCGGATTATCGACTCGATCCGAAGTACGCTGCGCGGTGAAAGCTTTTACGAAGTGGAAACACCCGTGCTGCACGCGATCGCGGGTGGTGCGGCGGCGCGTCCATTTGTCACGCATCACAACGCACTCGACATTCCCCTGTTTCTGCGGATCGCGCTCGAACTGCATCTGAAGCGACTGATGGTCGGCGGGATCGAACGCGTGTACGAAATTGGTCGCGTCTTCCGGAACGAGGGTGTCGACAGTACTCACAATCCCGAATTCACGATGATCGAGCTGTATCAGGCATACGGCGACTACAACGCGATGATGGATCTGGCCGAGAAGTTGATCTCGCAAGCGGCGATCGCTGCGAACGGGACGGCCGTCGTGCCGTGGGGCGATAAGACAATCGATTTCACTCCACCGTTTCAACGAGCCAAGTACGGTGACCTGTTCCGTGAACACGCCGGTTGCGAGATGCACGACACGGCGGCCGTTGCTGAAGTCGCGAAGAAGCTGCATATCGAAACCGCGAACCGCCATCCAGACGTCATCGTCAACGACGTCTTTGAAGCGACTGTGGAAGACAAGCTGATCGGCCCCGTGTTCGTCATCGACTATCCTGCGTCGATGTGTCCGTTGACCAAACGCAAGCGAAATGATCCCGCCATTGCCGAACGGTTCGAGATGTTCGTCGACGGGATGGAAGTGGCGAACGCCTACACGGAATTGAACGACCCACGGCTGCAGGAAGAGTTGTTCCGGACGCAGCTTCAGGGGTTGGCCGAAGATGATTCGATGGCCAAGATGGATCACGATTTCGTACGAGCATTGAAGGTGGGGATGCCACCTGCCGGGGGCATGGGAATCGGGATCGACCGGTTGATCATGTTGCTGACGAATACAAACAGTATTCGTGACGTGATCTTCTTCCCCTTGCTGAAACCGGAACAAGAGAAGTAATTTGGACGGTGGCAATTTGCTGTAACATGGCAATTCGTTAAACGACGGCCTTGCGCACGGATCAACCGAACTCAATCATGCCAAAGGACTGGCGATGTACAAACTGCTTCTCTGCCAGCGGTACCTGCGAACGCGGTATATCGCGTTGGCCAGTATTATCAGTGTGACGCTGGGCGTCGCCACGATGATCGTCGTCAATTCCGTCATGGCGGGATTCGGCACGGAAATGCGTAGCCGAATCCAGGGCATTTTGTCCGACATCATCATCATCACCCGTAGCATGAACGGCGAGATCGATCCCGAAGCCCGAAAGGCAGAGGTCCGCGAACTGGTGGGCGACTACATCACCGGCGTGACGGCGACGGTCGAGATCCATGCGATTCTGAGTTACAAGTACGGGGGGGACTGGGTCCCACATCCGATCAACCTGGTCGGAATCGACCCGGAATCGAAATCGGAAGTCGGGCCGATCGTCGGCTATCTGCAAAGTTATAACTCGCAAGAGGTTGATGGCGTCAAATTGCCGCCCGAGAGATCGAAAGATGAACCGCTGGGTTGGGAATTGACGCCGGCCGCCATGGCCGAGCGTGTCGAGCGAGCTCGCTGGTACAAAGACCAGGAACTGAAACGGGAAATGATGGCGAGCGGTGCTGCACCCGCTGCCGATCCGGCTGCGGCCGGTGGTGATTCGCTGCTCGATCTGGAGATGCCTGATGAGGCGCCGGCGCTCGGGAAGTTGCGAAAAGGGCGATTGTTTGTTGGCGTCGGACTGGCGACCTACACGCAGGTGGACCCCGACACGCAGAAGCTAAAAACGTACGACATGATCAAGCCTGGCGATGACGTGAAAATCAGCACGATCCAGGCGGGCGCCCCCGAACCTGTCCATTTCGAAGCGACGATCGTCGACACCTTCAAGACTGGAATGAGCGAATACGATTCGACGCTGGTCTACTGCAATCTGGATCATCTTCAAGAGGTTCGCAAGATGATTCACACCAAGGAAGACGGCAGTACCGTCGGTGGGTTCACCTCGCTGCAGATCAAGTTGAAGGATTACAAAGACGCACCGAAAGTGATGGATCTGCTGCGAACACACTTCTCGGCCGATCGCTACATCGTGAAAACCTGGGAACAGCAGCAGGGACCGTTGCTGGCGGCGGTCGATGTCGAATCGTCGATTCTGAACATCTTGTTGTTCCTCATCATCACGGTCGCGGGCTTCGGAATCCTCGCGATCTTTTTCATGATCGTGGTGGAAAAGACTCGCGATATCGGAATTTTGAAAGCCCTGGGGGCCAGTTCGTCGGGCGTCATGTCGATCTTCCTGACCTATGGACTGCTACTGGGCATGGTCGGGGCGGGGGCAGGGGTTGTCTTCGGGCTCTTGTTCGTGCATTACATCAACGAGATCGAAGCATTTGTGACGCTGGTGACCGGGCGAGAGGTCTTTCCCGAGAAGATTTACTACTTCAAAGATATTCCGACGCATGTCGAGCCATTCACGGTGGTCTGGGTCACCGTCGGCGCGATCCTGATTGCCGTCCTGGCCAGTGTTCTGCCCGCTCGTCGTGCCGCCCGGTTGCGGCCGGTACAGGCTCTCAGATACGAATAGCACATCCTTCGTGACGATCGTCTGTCCGAAAGGGAAGTCCCATGGTCGCTACTTCGCCCACGATTAACCCCGCAAAACGAGAGCCTCTCACCATGCCTCAAACGCATGTGGCCGCCTTGGCGGTCCAGAAGTCGTACCGCAAAGGGGAACATGCCGTTCCCGTGCTGCACGGTGTCGATATCTCGGTGCGGAAAGGTGAATTTCTTTCCATCATCGGTCAGTCGGGATCGGGGAAGAGCACGCTGATGCACCTGATCGGCTTGCTCGATTCGCCGGATCTCGGTGAAGTGCAGCTCGAAGGCGAGCGGATCGACGACTTACCCGCGCGAACGCGAGACGAACTGCGAAACCGTGTCTTCGGATTCGTGTTTCAGTTCTATCACCTGCTGCCCGAAATGAGTCTGATCGAAAACGTGCTGACTCCCTTGATGATCCGTCATTCCATCTGGAGTTATTGGGCGCGACGACGTGAATACCACGACCGGGCAAAAGAGATGATCGACCGGGTTGGGTTGGGACATCGGCTGACTCACAAGCCGTCCGAACTGTCCGGCGGCGAGATGCAACGTGCGGCAATCGCCCGAGCCCTGGTCGCTCGCCCTGAAATCCTGCTGGCCGATGAACCGACCGGAAATCTGGACGCCAAAACCGGACGCGAAATCATTGACTTGATCGCCCAATTGAACGAGAAGGATCGGCTGACTATCATTATGGTTACGCACGATAAGTCCATCGCCGCGGAAGCGCATCGCACCGTGAAACTCTGCGAAGGACGAATCGAATCGCTGACCGATGCGGCCTGAGTGACCTTAAGTCAAGGTGATGGGCCGGGCGTGGCGACGATTCTGCGGAAGGGCTGAGCGGGGTCGTCGGCTGATTTCCTTCGTCGAGCGAACTCGCGATTGGTTGTCAGAATCTGTGATTTGCCGTTAAGCTGCCGACAGCCGAAAGCACTGGTGGCCAAGCGTTTCGGTTGAGGTGAGCGATTTCGCCGGATGGTGCGTCGCTTGCCAGGACGGTTGGCTCGGTCAGTGAACTCAAATCAAAAACGTGTGTCTTCGTTGATCCTGGAACATTCGCCCATGAGACGTTGGTCGAACGGTTCATGAATTCGACAATGTCTCAACCAACTCCGCGGGTCTGTTCAGGGCGGATTTCAGAAACAGGGACTGCCGCAAATGGCGCTCAAGATTTTTCTCGGTGGTAAGCTGGTCGACGAGGCCGACGCCAAGATCAGTGTGTTCGATCATGGTCTGCTGTACGGTGACGGCGTCTTCGAAGGAATTCGCGTCTACGGCGGCCGTGTCTTTCTGCACCAGAAACACATTGATCGGCTGTTTGAGAGCGCCAAGGCGATTCGTTTGACGATCCCGATGACGCCGAAAGAAGTCATGAGCGCGGTTGAGGCGACCGTTAAAGCCAATCAGATCACCGATGGATACGTTCGTCTGGTGGTGACTCGCGGTGCGGGCAGCCTGGGTCTCGATATTCGCAAGACAAGCAATCCTCAGGTGATTGTCATCGCGGATACGATCACCCTGTATCCGCCCGAGACCTACACCAAGGGGATGCATCTGGTCACGGCGAGCACGATTCGTAACCATCCGGGGGCACTTAGCGCTCGCATCAAGTCGCTGAACTATCTGAATAACATTCTCGCTCGCATCGAAGGGACCGATGCCGGAATGGTCGAAGCGTTGATGCTCAACCATAAAGGCGAAGTCGCGGAATGCACCGGCGACAACATCTTCATCGTGAAGAATCGTGTACTGATGACACCGGGGCTAGATGCGGGAATCCTCGAAGGGCTCACGCGAAATGCCGTGATCGAGCTGGCTCGCGAAGGCGGCTATGAAGTTCGCGAAATGTCGCTGACCCGTCACGACCTCTATGTGGCTGACGAAATGTTCCTGACCGGAACTGCTGCGGAAGTGGTGGCCGTGGTCAGCCTTGACGGTCGTTCGATCGGTTCCGGCCAACCCGGCCCCGTAACGAAGGATCTTCTCGAACGATTCCAGGCGTTGACGCGTTCGGGTGTCTAAGTCTGCTGCTTTGGGCCCGAGGTTACCGTTCACAGTCCGAAGCGAGGGGCAGGCACAGTTTCCCGGATTGCATGGGAATCCGCAGTGCCTCGACGAGAGCAAGTATTCCCTTTGCCGCGGGAAAATGAGCCAGTCCCCGGCCTGTGGACGGCTAGAGGCCTGACAGGAATTCCTCGATGGCCCCCCGCAGGTTGTGACCGAAATCTTCGGCTTGAAGCCGGGTGCCGACATGACGCGCTCGTTCTGCGAACGAAGGCTCTTGAAGTACTTCCTTCAAAGCCGCGATCAGGCGCGGGGTGGTCAGTCGCCGGGATGAGATGGTGACGCCGCAACCCAACGTCGCGACGCGCTGTGCGTTGTCCGGCTGGTCATGGGCAAAGGGAACCATAACCTGGGGGCGGCCGGAAGTAAGTGCCTGTGCAGTTGTTCCCACTCCGCATTGATGAACGATGGCCGCGGCCTTGGGAAACAGATGGGAAAAGGGCTCGTACGGCGAGATCAGGATTTGCGGATCAGAGACCGCAGCGGGGGGAATCCGGTGGGGTGTCTTTCCCACAAGAAACACCGCACGAAGCCCCAACGCCTTAACGGCCTTGTACGCAATTTCGTAGTAAGGCGTTTCCATCGTGACGATCGTGCTCCCCAGCGTGAAGACGACGGGAGCCGGGCCGCCGTCAAGGAACGCTTGCAGATCCGCGGATAGCTCGCTGGAGGTCTCTTCGTCGTAAAGCGGAAACCCGACTTGCCGGAGATTGGGGGGCCAATCGGGTTGTGCCGGTGCGAACTCTTTCGAAAATAGCGCCAGGCAGCCGTACGGCGAGTGGCCATGAATCAACGGATTCTTCGACGATGGTGGCAAACCGATTTGTGAACGAAGTCGTGCGACCGGTTCAAACCAGGGATTGGTCTGCTTGACCAGGGTTCCTAGCAGCCAACCCATGAATCGCGGCCCCAGAAATTTCAGTCGCGGCAGGAAGTTGAAGAATCCCAGCTTGGGTGGGTCGTAGGCCGAAAAGTAGACGGAAGGCTGCAGTACGGTGGAAATCCACGGAATTCCCAGCTCTTCCGCGACAATCGGTCCCGCGAAAGTGAGGACATGCGAAACGATCAGGTCGTGTTCGGGTGCGATCTCTTTGATCGTCCGGTAACTGTCCTGCAGAAAAGGCAGGACAAGTGATCGAACCACGAACTGACTGCCGGTCAGAGGATGATTGGCTCGGGCCGTCCAGACTTCGGGTGGCCCCAGTTCTTCCTCACCAGGTTTGACGGGCACAAAGCGAATTCCGACCCGCTCGACCTGCTCGCGATAATGTGTGTGCGTCGCGATCGTGACCTGGTCACCGTTGGCCTTGAACACTCGAGCCATCGCGATATACGGGTTGAGATCGCCGTAGGAACCAAACGTCGTGAATAAAATTCGGCGCATGAAGTGGGCTCGGATAGCGGAACGGAAGATCCATTTCAAAGCGGTCGCTGTTCAATTCGTCGCGACCACGACTGTAGCACAGGCACCGAGCTGAACGCAGTGAAGCGGGGAAGTACGCGACTGTGAAGAACTTGGCGCGCTTTGACGCGTCGGCCGCCGGATTGTTGGCTGTCCTGTTTCCGATCAAATGGGCTGTATCGTTCTCTGGCGTCACGGCGGTGATCTCGACCGGCAGGAAGTGCAGAACGCCCATTGCGGCGATTGAATAACTGTGATATCACATGGACCTTCCATTGAAGGATTCGGCACGACAATTCCAAGGATTGGATCTGCGTCGGCCAGTGGTCTAGGAGACCGCTCGGTTGGGCAAGGAGATAGCCCGTTGACAGCTGCCTCGACTCAAAAGTTGCGAGTGTTGTTCGTCGATGACGAACCGGCGATTCGCGACGTTATGAAACTCGAACTTCCGCGCATGGGACATGATGTCGTCATGTGTGAAGATGGCTATGCCGCTCTCAAGGCATTAGACAAACAACCGTTCGACGCTGCGATCGTCGACCTGCGCATGCCAGGCTTAAGCGGTTGGGACGTCATCGAACATATCAAACGGGTCTCACCCGAGACCGAAGTGATTATCAGTACCGGTCACGGCGATATCGATGCCGCGATTCAGGCTGTTCGTAGTGGTGCGTACGATTTTCTCCGCAAGCCGTGCAAGCTGGTTGAAATCTCGGCGGCACTAAAACGCGTCGCGGAAAAGCGGATGCTGACCAACAAGACGATCGCGCTGGAAAGCCGCCTGAAGGCGGTGGAAGGGTCACCCGATCTGATCGGGCACTCGGCGCCGATGCTGATGGTCAAAAAGCTTTGCGAAAAAATCGCGCCGACAGATTCGAGCGTCTTGATTCAGGGTGAAACCGGGACGGGTAAGGAACTGGTGGCCCGCCGAATCCATGACCTGAGTCCGCGAGCCAACATGCCGTTTGTGCCTGTGAACTGTGGGGCACTCGCCGAGCATCTGGTCGAAAGCGAACTGTTCGGTCACGGCAAGGGAGCCTACACCGGCGCCGAAAAGTCGCGCAAAGGCCTGATTGAAGTGGCCAACGGCGGAACACTGTTCCTCGACGAATTCGGCGAACTCGACAAGGGAATGCAGGTCAAGCTGCTGCGGTTCCTCGAATCGGGTGAAGTTCGCCGCGTGGGTGAGAACGATGCGTTTCATGTCGATGTGCGCGTCGTGTGTGCCACCAACCGGCACCTGCAAAAGATGGTGGCCGATGGCGTGTTCCGCGAAGATTTGTACTTCCGCATCAATACGTTCGAAATCGCCTTGCCCGCACTCCGCGAACGAAAAGATGACATCCCGGAATTGGCCCGGACGCTGATCGCTCGATACCTCAAGCGACGTGATGTCCCTGACACGATGCTGTCTCCCGAGACGGTCGCGGTACTCAAAAATTACGACTGGCCTGGGAATGTTCGTGAGCTGGCCAATGCGCTCGAGCGTGCGACAATCATGTGCGATGGCACCACGATTCGACCCGAGGATCTGCCGTCGCACCTGCTGCGCAATATCGATGTCACGTCGATCAAGACGCCCGCTGTCGCGGTATCGTCGACGCCTAAGACTCTGCGTGAAATCGAAATGGAACTGATCTACAAGGCGCTCGACAAGTTCAACGGCGACAAGCCAAAGGCCGCCGCGGAACTGGGGATCGCTCTGAAGACACTCTACAACAAGCTGAACGCCGACCAGACCAAGGCGGCTGGCTAAATCCGTTCGGACCTTCCGATGCATACGAAACGTGCCGTGAAGCCTTCGTTGAGACTTCACGGCACGTTTGTTTTAGGCGTTAGTGTTTACGAGAGCTGTTGGACGGCTTCTTCGACACTCGTGAGTTGTTTCTGTAGGCCCGACAACGTGCCACGCACTTCCTGCACAACTTCTGGGGGCGCGCGGTCGACAAAGCTTTGGTTTGTCAGCTTCTTCTCGTGTCCCGCGATGAAGCCACGCAATTTTTCGGCTTCTTTCTTGAGTCGTTCGACTTCCGCTTTCAGGTCGACCAGACCTTCCAGCGGCAAGTAGCCGTCTGCATCGCCCAGTGAGAAGCTGGCGCTCGCACTTGGTCGTGTGACATTCGCCCCGGCTTCCGTCAACGTTGTTTTGGCTAGCAGTTCAAATTGCGGCTGGACCTGTTTCAAATCCTGCGCGATTTCGTCTGAGCAACGGACTGAAATTGCGACCGAAATCGCCGGACTGATGTTGTAGGTGCCTCGCACATTGCGAACGGCGATGATCAGGTCCTGTAGGCGTTGAAAACGAGACTCGAGCGCATTGTCGCGCAGACCGGTCAGGCCCGATGGCCATGGGGCGACGATGATGGCTTCCTCGGTCGTCGCTGGTTCTGGTAGTCCGCGTTCAGGAGCGATCTCTCGCAGGCGTTGCCACAATTCTTCCGTGATGAAGGGCGCGAACGGGTGAAGCAATCGCAGTGTTGTGTCAAGGACTGTCACGAGCACGCGTTGAGCCGTCGGCTTGAGGGCTTCGTCTCGCAGCCGCGGTTTAATCATTTCGAGGTACCAGTCACAGAACTCGTTCCAGACGAAGTCGCGCAGTGATCGCGTCGCGGCGTCGAATTTGTAGATTCCCAGCAGCGAAGTGACTTCGTCGGTAACCGTCGCCAGACGCGACAAGATCCAGCGATCTTCGATCGCCAATTGCGAGAGATCGACCGCACCGGGCGTATAGCCCTCGAGATTCAGCATCGCGAACCGCGCCGCGTTCCAAAGTTTGTTGCAGAAGTTCCGGCCGTACTCGAATCGTTCGATGACAATGCGCGCCACCGGCTCGCCATCGTCAGGAATGTAGTTCGGCGTGGCGTACTGTGATTCCTTCTTGCATTTGAAGCATTTGATTTTTGGTTTGCCGGGTTTGAACTTCAGGTGCTGCTGCTCCTGAGGGATCACGGCCTGACAATGCGGGCATTCATATCCGACGGGCAATCGGACGTCTTGCGTTTCGCCAGCGAACGAAGCGATCGTGAATCGCATGCCGTCGCAGCCATACTTTTCGATCAACTCGATCGGGTCGACTCCGTTGCCTTTCGACTTGGACATTGTTTGTCCAAATCCATCCTGGATCTTGGGGTGAATGCAGACATGGCGGAATGGGATGTCGCCCATGTTGTAAAGACCCGTCAGCACCATTCGCGCCACCCACAGCGTGATGATGTCGCGCGATGTCACCAGCACACTGCCGGGGTAGAAGTACGAGAGTACTTCGTTCTGGCCTGAACCTGATTCGTCGGGCTTCCCATTGAGCGGCGGGTTTTGTTCCAGATTCGGCCAACCCAGCGTTTCATGCGGCCAGAGGGCAGAGCTGAACCAGGTGTCGAGCACGTCGGGATCGCGTTCCAATCCCAGTTGTTCGAAGAATTCCTCCAGTGGCCGATCGCAGTTGGTCAGGCAGACCATGACATTCATTTTGCCCTGGTCTGGATCAGACACGCGCACCGCGAACTCATGTCGCTGCGGATGCTTCTCGACTGCTTGTTTGAACTGGTGCAAACTGAAGACATCTTGCACGTCGAATGTTTTGGACCACACTGGAATGCGGTGGCCCCACCACAATTGACGGCTGATGCACCAGTCTCGCTTCTCGCCGAGCCAGCTCAGGTACGACTGGCGGTAACGTTCGGGATAGAACGTCACGCGGCCATCGTTTGCGGCATCAATGGCCGACTGAGCCAGCGTGTCCATTTTGACGAACCACTGTTCCGACAGATACGGTTCGATTGGCGTTTTGGAGCGATCGCTGTGTTTGAGGGGAATCTTCCGGTCTTCCACCTTTTCAAAGTGGCCGAGCTTTTCCATCTCGGCGACTACCGCTTCGCGCGCAATCAGACGATCTTGACCCTGCCATGCACCGCCGTTCGCGTTCAGCGTGCCGTCGGCATTCAGAATATTGATCGGCTCGCCCAATTTTTCTTTGTTGCGAGTCCAGCAGGCGTAGTCGTTCGGATCGTGGGCCGGTGTCACTTTCACGCAACCGGTTCCCAACGTCTTATCGGCGAGTAGCGCGTCGGCGATAATGGGAATCACGCGGCCATTCACGGGGATGCGAACGTGTTTTCCGATCAATTCCAGATAGCGTTCATCGGTGGGATGAACGCACACGGCGGTATCGCCGAGCATCGTTTCGGGACGCGTCGTCGAGAACGAAATCCGTTGGCCCGTCGTCGTCCCGCTCTCATCGACAACGGGATAGTTAAACGTCCAGAAATGTCCGTCGGTGTCTTCTTCGTACACCTCGTCGTCGGCCACGGCGGTTTGCAGGAACGTATCCCAGTTTACCAGTCGTTTACCACGGAAGATCAAGCCGTCCTTAAACATCTTGAAGAATGTTTCTCGGACGGCGCGCGAGCAAACATCGTCGAGCGTGAATCGCACGCGCCGCCAGTCGCAGCTTGCGCCGATCCGCTTCAGTTGAGACAGAATGCGGGCCTCGTATTCGTCTTTCCATTTCCAGATTCGCTCGACAAGCGCTTCACGCCCAATGTCATGGCGCGTTTTGCCTTCTTCTTCGAGCATCCGTTTTTCGACAACCGATTGAGTGGCGATCCCCGCGTGGTCCGTGCCGGGCATCCAGAGCGCTTCATAGCCCTGCATTCTTCGCCACCGCGTGAGCAGGTCTTGCAGCGTGCCGTTCAGGGCATGCCCCATGTGCAATGCGCCGGTGACGTTGGGCAGCGGAATCATGATGACGTGCGGTGGCTTGGGGTGCTGTTCTCCCAGTTGTGGTGGATCAGCGTTGAAGTCACCTCGTTCTTCCCAGAACGGGAACCATCGAGCTTCAGCGGCGGCGGGGTCGTATTGCTTGGGGATTTCTGTAGTCATGCGCTGTGGGATATTTTCAAATGAGATCGAGAGTACGGTTAAAGCAAACTTTGGCCCGAAAGGGACAACTTCCCGAACGAGCCTGGTTCGAATGTGATTGTTTCCGAGGGGGATGCTGCGATCTTTCAGTCAACGGCGTCAGATGCACGTCAATACCGTCGCGCAAGTCGTCAATCAGCTCGATACTCATGTGAGTTCCTCCGATCAGACGCTGTTCGGATTTGATTCGGTGTCCTTATACAACTTGTATTCGACGCTATCGACCAGGGCCAGCCAACTGGCTTCGATCACGTTTTCGCTGACCCCCACAGTGCTCCAGACGTCTGTGTGGTCACGACTTTCGATGACCACGCGAACTCGAGCCGCCGTACCTTCGGTTGAGTTGATGACGCGCACTTTATAGTCGACAAGCTGCATCTCGCAGAGCGTCGGATAGGCGCTCGAAAGTGCCTTTCTCAGGGCGTTGTCGAGTGCGTTCACTGGCCCATCGCCCTCGGCGACGACATGTTCAATGTGCGAATTGACCCGCAGCTTCACCGTGGCTTCAGTGATCGTCCCTTGTCCCGCGGCGGTTTCCACGTTGACGCGATAGTGCAATCGCTGGAACTTAGGCTCGTACACACCGGCCTCTTTCCGGACGAGCAAGTCGAACGACGCTTCGGCCGCTTCGAATTGATAGCCTTCGTTTTCGAGATCGACGACCCGTTCCAGAATCCGTGCCATCAGTTCGTTGTTCTGAGCGATCTGATACTTGGTGGTCTTGGCGACGATGTTCGAGCGACCAGACAGTTCGCTGACCAGCACGCGTCGCTGGTTGCCGACCGTCTCGGGCGGAATGTGCTCGTAGCTCGATGCGAGCCGATTGACGGCATGCACGTGCATGCCGCCCTTGTGTGCAAAGGCGCTGGTTCCAACGAACGCCTGGCCCGAGCGAAAGTTCATGTTCGCAATTTCGTAGACATACCGAGACAGCTCGGTCAGGTGGGTCAGGCCGTCCGAGTTCAGGACTTGATATCCCTTCTTCAAAGCCAGATTGGCGATGACACTGATCAGGTCGACATTGCCGCAGCGTTCGCCGATCCCGTTGATTGTACCCTGGACCTGGATCGCACCGTGATCGACGGCGGTCAAAGAGTTCGCGACGGCGAGTTCGCAATCGTTGTGGCAATGAATGCCGACCGGTACGCGGAGAACTTTTCGAACGGCGTCGACGGCGGCGGCGATCTCTTCAGGAAGCCGCCCTCCGTTCGTGTCGCAAAGCACGATCGTGCTGGCACCGGCATCTTGAGCGGCGACGACAGTCCGCAGGGCGAAGTCGGGATTCGCACGAAATCCATCGAAAAAGTGTTCGGCGTCATAAAGGACTTCGCGTCCTTCCGCTTTGAGAAACGCGATCGAATCACGGATCATCGCCAGATTTTCCGCTTCATCGATATGCAACACTTCGAAGACATGCAGATCAGACGTCTTTCCGACGATCGTGACAGCGGGTGACTTCGCGTCACGTAACGCGCACATGCCGATATCGTCTTCGGCTGCACAGCCTTTGCGGCGGGTCATTCCAAACGCGGTGATTTTGGCCTGCTTGAGCGGCAAATCTCGCACACGCGCGAAGTACTCAGCATCTTTGGGGTTGGAAAGGGGATAGCCGCCTTCGATGTAGTCGACACCGATATCATCCAGACGTTGCGTGATCAGCAATTTGTCTTGCAGAGAAAAATTGACGCCTTCGCCCTGGCTACCATCGCGGAGCGTGGTGTCATAGATCTGGATTCGGGCCA
Source organism: Schlesneria paludicola DSM 18645 (assembly GCF_000255655.1). NCBI lineage: Bacteria > Pseudomonadati > Planctomycetota > Planctomycetia > Planctomycetales > Planctomycetaceae > Schlesneria > Schlesneria paludicola. The sequence continues at coordinate 923,298 of NZ_JH636436.1, forward strand.
TGAAACTGCTTTCGGAAATTGCATCAAGAAAAAAAGCCCTCAGGTACGACCCGAGGGCTTGTGTTGTCTTCGAAACTCACACCCTAAGGCCGTCTACAGGTCTCCAATAATCGCAATGCGAATCGTTCGAGCGATCTGGATCGCTGAACCGACGACAGAACGACCGACGTGCAAACGCAACATGAAATCACAGTGTCGGAATGGGGTGAGAAACTGGTGCGAAAACAATCTGAAGATCATAAGCCTGACCAACAAGCCCGTCAATTGGACGCATTCACTCCATTGGCTGGCTGGGAAGCCGCGAAGCTCTGAAGCCAAACTTCGCGAATTATGGTTCAAATCCGTCGCTGGAGTTCGGTTGTGCCTCAAACCGAGCAAGAAAATCTGCCGAGCATCCAGAGATCCAAAATTCGCCCTTCCGATGCTTGGTAATTCGAAGCTGTGACCCCATCAGCAGCAGCGAGACAATCGAGCCAATGAACGCAAGAAGTGCCGTCACCATCGGAACTGGCGATTTCAATGGAGCGGTCAGGGGGATCGCCAGAAATAACAACAACGAAATGACGCAGTTCAGCAAGATGCGGTTTCGTCGTTTGCGTCGAATTGACGATGCGATGCCGTAGGTCAGCACGCACTGTTTTCGCACAAGCAGGTAGACAATTAGCAGGAGGAGTGGTCCACCGAGCAGTAGCACCAGAGCGTAGGCGGGCGGAAGCCACGTGAGCGTCTTTTTGATCAGTTCCGACTCAGGGATTGGTTCGTTCGTCTTAATGCAAAAGGGCGGTAGTACGGTGTTGGATCTGACAACCAGTTGTTTGCCGTCGACCCACACCTCGCCGAGATGAATGGCATCTCGATCGGTTTCGGGATTCAAATCCGACAATGGGGCTTCAAACGGGTTGCCGCTCATCCAGAGTTTCTCCTCTTCGTGGCGAAGTTCCGTCGACGATCGCTATGGATTGATCCCTGGCAGGACCTGTCTAACGATCGGCATCTCGGCTGTCGATTCGAGAGTTCCACCGGCTGATTTTGATGCGTGGAGGCTGAATCGAGAAGTTCCGGCCTGACACGCAGTGTCCGCTGAGAACTTTCAATCGCTACAATGGGTGTAATCGTATTAATGGCCCGAATTCACTTTAAAGCTCATGATGACCGACACGATGGAAAAAGCAGACTGGTTTGAACGCATTTGGGCGCATCGAGAAGACGTCTTATATCCAAATTTCTTTGGAACGCAGGCTGAGGGGATCTTCACGATCCCCATGCAAAATCTCGAGAAGGGGGGAATCGCCGACCCGCGATGGGCAAGCTGCGGTGTGATTCGATTCGCTCCAACAGCCGCCCGTAACTCGTGGCTGTATGTCTCGTCCGGGCTGTCAAATGAATGGTTTGAGTCCGTACCCGATCGTGCGGCCGTGTCGGGGTTTGGCTGTGAATTCGTGCTGGAAACACCCACTCAAGACCAGTGGCCCATTCAGCGCGTGCATCAGATCATGTGCTACCAGATCGCTTTGTGTCTGGGCCAGCATCCCGATTCCGATCCCATGACAATCGGCGACCGCGTCCCTTTGGGGCACGCAATCGATTGGGGTACCAGCGAATTGAAATACCTGCTCGTGACGGAACCAATCCGCATCCCGCCAACATTCAATCAGGACAGTGGCCGAGCAGCGTTCCTGCAACTCATCGGCATCTCAGAGACGGAGCGCTCATTTGCCGAGCAGAGTGGCTTCGATGCACTGATCGAGCGTCTCAAGATGCACGACGACTTTCCCACAACGGATCCGGTCCGAAAGACGCTGTTCTAACTCGCTCATAATAGATGAACGTCAACGATTGTCGTGCCTTCCAATTTGGAGTTGGGGTCTAATTCGGATGATACCGCGTCAAGTGTCCCCGTCGCCGCACGAGTGGGATCGTGAGCGCGATCGCGCTCATCGGTAGATGACGTGGAGTGCGACATCATCCTCGGAATCGATCGAATTCGCTGCTTGTCCCTTATCGTCGATTCCATTGGCGCCGGTGCAATAGAGGAAGTAGCTATCCCCATCTTTCCTGTAGGTCATTGGTTGATCCCTATATAAATCCGTTGGGACGACTGATAAGTAATCGGGGCAGAGGGCATCAAGACTCTCTGGGAAGGTCGAATGATCCGCGCGATAGGCTGCCAGCGCGAATCCAATGAGTAGAAGCTCATGCCGCATCTGAGCGCGAGTTTCCAATATGAGCAAGGTGCCAATTGGGGGCAAATTCAACCAGAGGTGGATGATCGCGATGTCATGGCCTAACTCTTCTTCTGTCTTGTATTCGAAGCCAGATTTCAGTCTGTGGCCCGCAGCGTCCATCTCACTTTCCAGGGACACCATTAGGGACGCAGTCGCCTTCGAGCGCTCAGAAAATGTAGGCAATCGTACGGCTGCGGCGAATTTATCCAATTTTTCGTTGCAGACACGCAACGTCGAGTCCAGCATCGTCTGACGTATCGCGTCCGCATTCAATTCAGGGCGGTTTGCACCGAACTGCAGTTGAACCCGGGAACTATGGTCCAGCGACGAGACTGCGTCGAGAATGGCCAGGCGTTCCGCGAAGTCAAGATTGTCAATGGCCAGTGGCAGTGGCGGTAGCTCGCGTAGTTTGCGCTGGTACGTCATTGCCTCTGCCGCGCTCAGTCGAGCGTACTCCAGCAAGGCTTTGTCTCCCTGGCCTGCAATATGGTCGATTCCCATTCCCATTGCCAAGGGCGTGAAGAACGGAGATCCGCTTACCAGTCTGCCAAGGCGATGGCAGGCAAGAAGGTCTTTCTCGGCGCCTCGAAGATCTTTCTGGTGCAAATGGTTCATTGCGCGTGCTGCGAGACACTGCGCGATCTCGCCGCAATCGTCGTGCATCGTCAGAAACGCATCACGCAGGCGAGTCGTTTGATCGAACCTTAAGATTGGAGCCCAGTAATGAGGGAGGTGCGTTCCCTCAATGACAGATTGGAGTGCCGCTGTGTTCGAACTGATCCAACCATAAAGCTTTGGGGCTGTTTCTGCGGCCCACGGCTGGGACTTGGCGGTCATCAAATTCGTTAGGAATTGTTCATCAGGATCATTGAGAAACTGAAACCATCCCGCCTTTGTCATGGGTGATTCGACGCCAAGCAGATGACAGACTTGCGCCAGCTGCTCAGGTGGTAAATCCGCGATACCAATACCGAGTTTCGCAAAGCATGCGGCAGCATTGTTCTCGGGCGTCGTCCGTCGGCTAAATTGTAAATTCACCGCAGAGAAATAGTCGATTCGTCCGTCAGGCATCACAGGATTGGTCAGGTAGGTTGTCTGTTCTGAAATTGTCGGAACAAGATTCGAGCTCTTTTCGATTCGATGGCGGCCCCGGCCTATGAATGTTCGCGTTTGATCAAACGAAATCTGCGAGATCGTCCCAATCGTAACGCCCATCAACGCGAATGAGACAACAACTGCCGATCGGGCGCGGTAAGGTTTTGGATGACGAATGTTGTTCATCGGTTTTCTGGTTGTCGTGGAGAGCGAATTGATTTGGCAATCATTCTCTGCATTGTTCCGGATCATGAGGCTACAATCGTCGAAATCCTTTGAGAAGCACAGTCGCGTGCCGTCAAAATCTCGATCATTCATCTGGGCAAGTCGATGTGCGGACGAATCACGATCAAAATTCCTCTCGCAAACGTCCAGGAACATTTTAGTATTGCGCGCGGTCTTGATGTCATCAAAGATTGGTCGCCTCGGTACAACGTTGGTCCGACGACACCGGTGCCTTGCGTCCGTGTGATCGCTGATAGTCGCGAGCTGTTTTCGGCGAGATGGGGTTTGATTCCTTCTGGCACAACCGGGGTGAAGCCGACGGGCAGTTTCAACGCCAAATCGGAAACGCTTGTGACGTGTCCTCTGTACCAAGACGCATTCAAAAGTCGTCGTTGTCTCGTCATTGCCAGTGGGTTTTACGAATGGCAGTTTCTCTCACCGCATGATTCGCAGCCGTATTACATCACGCTGCGAAGTGGGGCACCGATGGCGATGGCTGGGGTTTGGGAATCGTGGCAGTCGTCCGACGGTGAATTTCTGGAGACGTGTGCAATCTGCACGACCAAATCGAACTCGATGATGGAACGGATTTACGATCGAATGCCGGTCATCCTGCCGACCGAACGTTTTGATCAATGGCTCGATCCGATGAATCAGGATTCGTCGACGTTATTGCCTCTCCTCTCACCGCTGTCGTCCGAGGAATTGCAGGCCTGGCCTGTCAGCAAAGATGTGGGAAATGTTGCTCGTCAGGGCGCGTATCTCATCAAGCCGATTTTTTAGTGGGGAATCAACTCGTTCTGCACAAATTCTCGCGGCTTGCGAGCATAATTTCCCGTCGTCATTTAGAATCCTTGGCTTGCATCGTCTGGAACGCCCGGGCGCGAGCGTGTTTGTGGGATGATTTGTTAGCAGGTTACGTTCATGGATTTTCTGACGGAATTGCGATCGCGGCTGCGGACGGCCTTGGGAACATTGACGGACGCACCCGACGCCTTTGTCGACATGCTGAAGCCCGCCCAGGATGGAAAGTTCGGCGATTTTCAGGCCAATTGCGCGATGCCGCTGGGTAAACAGCTTAAGCAATCCCCGCGCGACGTGGCGACGACGCTCATCTCGAAGCTCGACGTGGCTGACCTGTGCGAACCGCCCGAGATCGCTGGTCCAGGCTTCATCAATTTTCGGCTGAAGACCGACCGGTTGGCGAGCGAGACCACGCGGCTGGCTCAGGACGATCGACTTGGAGTGGCTGTGGCGGCCGCTCCTCGTCGTTACATACTGGATTACTCGTCCCCCAATGTGGCCAAGCCGATGCATGTCGGTCACTTGCGAGGGACTGTTATCGGCAATGCGCTGGACCGAATTCTGCGGTTTCTGGGGCATAATGTGGTCTCCGATAATCACGTCGGTGATTGGGGCACGCAGTTCGGGATGATCATCTATGGCTACAAGCACTTTCGTGACGACGCAGCCTATCAGCGTGATCCCGTCGCCGAACTGGCGCGCATGTACCGCCTCGTCGTGAACCTGTCGGACTATCACGATCTCGTCGCAAACCTGCCTAAATTGCGCGAAAAACTCATTCCGAGCGAAGCCGCAGCGGCAGCCGTGAAGCAGATCGCCGTGGCGAATCCCAGCGATAAGGATGCCCTTCGGCACTCGAAGCGAGCCGACCAGGAGTTCGCCGACTTGCGAAATGAAATCGCTTCGGCCGAGAAGAAGTGCGCGACGCTTGAATCGAACTCGGACATGCTGGCGCTGGCGAAAGCCCACCCGAAGATTGGTGAGCTGGCTCGCCGCGAAACGGCCAAACTCCACGCGGGAGATGCCGAGAATAAACGGCTTTGGGACGAATTTCTGCCGAAATGCATGGCGGCACTCGAAGTCATGTATCAGCGGTTGGGTATCAAGTTCGACATGGCGCTGGGCGAGAGCTGGTATAACCCAATGCTTCCCGGCATCGTCGAGGAACTGAAACAGAAGAACCTGGCCGTGGTCAGCGACGGGGCGACCTGCGTCTTCGTCGAAGGCAATGACGCGCCGTTCATCGTGCAGAAGGCCGACGGTGCCTACACCTATGCAACCACGGATTTGGCGACGATCAAGTACCGCGTGGAAAACCTGCACGCAGACGCCAGCTTGTACGTCGTGGATTCCCGGCAGAGCGAGCATTTCCAACTGCTGTTTGCGACAGCAAAGAAAATGGGCTACGACAAGACTGAGTTCCGTCACGTTAGCTACGGGACCGTGCTGGGCGAAGATCGTCGTCCCTATAAGACACGATCGGGCGATACGATTGGTCTCGAGAGCTTGCTGGACGAGGCCGTGCAAAACGCTCGGAAGATCGTGGATGAAAACAGCCCACATCTCAGCGACGCCGATCGTGCGAACGTTTCTACACTGGTGGGAATGGGCGCGATCATCTATGCCGATCTGCACCACAATCGCGATAGCGACTATGTGTTCAATTGGGAAAAGATGCTCGCGACAACTGGCGATACGGCGACGTACAACCAGTATGCCTACGCACGCGTCTGTGGGATCCTGCGGAAGGGTGGAGTGGATCCACAGGAGTTGCGGTCTGCCGGTCACGCGATTGAACTGACGACGCCTGCCGAACGCGCGTTGGCGCTTCAGCTCAATCGATTCTCCAATGCGTTGATCGATGTCAGTCTCGACTATCGCCCCAATCTGCTCACGCAGTACTTGTACGAGACGGCGAACTGCTTTGCCTCGTTCTACAACGAATGCCCGGTGCTGACGGCCGAACCTGCCTCCTTGCGCTCGAGCCGATTGCTATTGTGTGATGCGACGGCGCGAGTGTTGAAACAAGGGCTCAGTCTGCTCGGAATCGGTGTGGCCGAGCAAATGTAGGGCGTATGAGGTCCGTCTGCATGGAGCCGAACAGCAGTCGCTGGCTTGTCTGGATGTTGCGTGTGATCGGGTTGTTCGACCTGATCGCTTTGGCAGCCGTGTTTTCACCGCGCAGTTGGATCTCGACCAGTCATCAGATGTTGGGCATGGGCACGTTTCCGGCCGAGCCGATCGCGGGATACCTGGCGCGCTGCACATCCATCTGGTATGCGTCGTATGGGCTGCTGCTGTGGTTCATCTCGTGCGATGTCAGACGGTATTCGTCGCTCATCACGTTTCTCGCCTGTGCGATGCTCGTGCAGGGGTTCGTGATCATTGGCATCGATCTCAGTGAGGGGATGCCGATCTGGTGGACCTGGTTGGAAGGCCCCTGCTGTTCGGGGCTCGGCGCCAGCTTGCTCATTTTGCAGCGACTGTCGACTGTGGAGACGCCCCGCATTGACGATCACGCAAACTGAGTACCAGAATCGTCTTCGTATTGTGTGTGACAGGAGGGGGGAAGGAATTCAGGCGAGCTGAAAAGCGCGCGGAGTGTTGAAATAAAGGGGGACTGGCTCCGCAAGGTGCCTGTCCCCCTTTATTTCAACCAAGCGGAGATTGGGGTTGAGAAGAGTCTTCGTCGTCACCACCCAGGCTCGGCGATGAAATCAACACGCCGGTTCGCTCTCGTATCTTGGGACCTGAGTCTTCGTGCGGCATTTGACGAGACACTGCAATTCAATGCGAAAACGGCCGAGTGATAACGCTTCTCGGGCCGCCTGAATCAATGAACGCGCCAACCCACTCGGCACGTTTTCCTCGCCCCCCCGGTGGGAACGCTTCGCCGTATCAGGCGCGTGTAGGAAGAAACTGAGCTCGGTCTCCGCTTTGACTGAGATCGCAAGAGGCGTTCCCAAGCGGGAGCTTGGGAACGAGGATAACTTCAAAATCGGGAGCCTGGGAACGAGGCTGAACTGTACCGCGTACTTAACACGCAGTGGCGTCGCTCGAATTGACTCGGGCTGAATCGGATTGGTTCCGCAGCGAAAACGCTTCAGTCGATTTGTTTTCGCGGTTCATTCCAGCGGCGGAATCCGATTCGGAGCAGTCCGGCGTATTCAGAGCCAAAAACGAACGAGCTGAGTTTTAGATACCGCACGAACCGGTTGTAAGTATCCATGTCGACGATTTTGAGTGCGTCGGCCTTACACGCGATCAATTTGCGGTACCAGATCTGGCACGTGCGGAAATACTGTTCTCGATCATTGCGGAGATTCACCACTTCGAACAGGCCATCACTGGCCGCGATGATGTCGGCGAGCGTCGGCAGGACCGATTCCGGGAAAATCTCTTTGAAGAAGAACTGCGTGTCGGCTTGTTCTTGAACGTGCTCAACATCGACGTTCGCGTACGCGATTGTTTGCAGCGACAGGCGGCCGCTCGGCTTCAGCCACTGATGGCACTTTTTGAAGAATTCGCGATAGGCCGCGATTCGTTGTGAGTCCGGCCATTCCGCCTTCGCGAAGTGCTCGAACGCACCGACGGAAATCACTCCGTCATAGGGGCTGTCTGGTTGGTGGTCGAGCCAGCTTTCGATGCGAATGTCGACTCGCGGATCGGGACGCTCTTCGCTCCACTCGGCCTGTGCCGTGCTCAGCGTCAAGCCGGTGGCGTGACCGACGCCATGCGTTTCGACGAGACGGCGGACAAGAGCCCCCCAGCCGCAGCCGACATCCAGAATTCGCTCGGCACCCTTTGCGCCGGCTTGCAATGCGTGATAGTCGAGCTTTCGGAGTTGCGCCTGTTCCAGCATTGAGTCCGGTTCATCGTCCTCCCACAGCGCGCAGGAGTAACACATGGTCGGATCGAGCCACAGTTCATAGAAGGCGTTTGCAACGTCGTAGTGTTGTCGAATGGCTTCAGGTGAAGCGCCGCGGCGCGTCGTGGCGACTGACATGGTGGGACCTTCTACGAAAGGAACGCACAGAATGAGGTAACGATTTCGAAGGCTGCCGATCGCTCGAACAGGACTCTTCCATGTTCCTGTCGCGGCAAAAATCACGGAGTTCGTTATTCGTTAATTGGCTTTGCGTGCCAAAGCGGAACGTCCGCCGGCTCATGATCGGAATGCGTGGCCGCGCCGCATGACAGCATGTGGCGCGGTGCATTAAGTCAAAATCGAAGTTGCCATGTGGAGGATGACGTCCATCCAGACTCACAGCCAGGGGGGCCAGCGTTACGCTGCCATCTTCTTCTGCGATGGAGCGTCACTGGATTGAGCCGCGTCTTTGGGGTCGTTCACCTTTTGCAGGACGATGTCCAGCAGTTGTCCCACTTGTACGGCGTTCGCCAGTTCTTCGTGGCTGAGCCGAATTCGAAAGTGGCGTTCCAGTTGCATGATCAGGCTGACCATGTCGACAGAGTCGAGCCCCAAGTGCTCGGCCATGTTCTGGTCGTCGGTCAGCGAGTCCAACGTTTCGCCGGTTTCGGCTTCAAACAGCTTGGTCAGTGTTGCGCGGATTTCTTCTCGTGTGATCACGATCTCTCCCGATTTCATCCATGATGGGAGGCCCCCCAGTTCGCGTCGAAAGCGGAGCCTTTTTCCTGCGACGCACGAATCGTTCGACGAACCCGGAATCCGATCCGCCAAGCCGAACAGTCGCAGATGAAATCAACTTTTGGCAGATGTCACAAGACGACTCTTTGTAGAAAATACTTAAATTCGCGTTTTTTTTGCGGAGCGGTCTAGTGGCAAAACAAGAAGTCGCTAGACTTGCCCGCGCATTGTGTCTGTGAAGTGGGAAAGTCAGGAAGACGCACCGCTTCACAAAATGAGGAACGTCGGTCATCGGGCCAGACGTCGTTCCGGCGAACCACGGTGCTTCAGGGAGGAGATCATGTGTCATCGCTGGCTAACAAGGCTCATTGCGTCGACTCGTTTGACGTCATTTCTCATCGCGACCGTGGCGATAACGACAATCGCACAATCTACACTTCAAGTCCGCGCCGCCGACCCGTTCTCTCCGCGTCACAAAGTTGTTCAGGCCAAAGCAACTTCCAGCTCTGAACCGATTGAAATTCGTGAATTCGAAGTCCGAGTCGACAACAAGACCGCCGGCACCCATCGGCTGACAATCAAGTCCGAAGGCGAGAAGCAGGAAGTCGGAATCCAAACCGATCTTCGCCTCGATTTTGTGGTCTACGCGTATGTGTTCAAGTTCTCGGGGACCGAGGTCTGGCACGAGGGGCGACTGCTGCAATCGGACATTCATGTCGAAGATGGCGGAAAGAAACGCGCGTTTTCGCTGAAGTTCGACGGCGACATTCAACAGATTTCGTTCAATGGTAAGCCGGTCAATGGATCGACCAAGGGCGTGATGACCACCGCCTATTGGCAGCTGCCGAGTCATGAAATTCGATCGAAGCCGTTCCCGATCGTTGATGTCGATAGCGGAAAGACTCATCAGGCCACGTTGACCGCAGTCGGTCCGGCGAGTCTGACCCATGCGGGGCGAGCACTTAAATGTCAGCATTTCAAAGTCGATGGGCCATCACCGGCGGAACTCTGGTTCGACGAACAAGGCCGCCTGGTTCGGCAACAGTCGGTCGAAGTGGGGCATACCGTGGAAATCAAACTCAAACAGATTCGAACGGCCCAAAACGAATGATCACGTTCACAATGTCCGATGCGCAGACCTGATCGCTGAACTGTCAGATTCAGATTGCGACAACCTGTCGGTTTCAGTTCCATTCTTTAATTCAATTCCCCTGGGCATTGTTTGCCCTTCATCCTGCAAAGGATCAACGCGTCGATGAACACCACTGCATCGCAGCCACGCGCGTCCGAGACCTGTCGTACATTGGAATGTGAAGTCGTCGCCTATTCGGCGCTTCGCTTTACCCCAGACGACGTGAATGCATTGCGCAAAAAATCCAAGGAACTCCCCGGGGATCTCGGCAATAGCCTGTTGCGCCACACGGACGAACAGACGCTCGCCGCGCTGGCCACCGTCAAAGATGCGATCCAGCAGTTTCCCCAGGCGACATCCGAGTACCGCGATTGGGGCGTCGTCTGTTCCAGTCGCTATTTGGGGCGTACGGCGTTCGCGCAATCACTTGTGAAGTTCGCGGCCGAAGGGCCGTGGAATGTTTCGGTACAGGTCGTTCCGAACCGGTCATTGCACTCACCCGCAAGCATGGTCGGACTGGCGCTCGGCTGTCACGGACCGTGTGTGGGTGTCGGCGGCGGACTCGACGGTGAGACGGATGCCTGGATCACCGCCACATCGCTGCTGGATAATCCCTCGGTCGCTGGGATGTGGATGATCTTTTGCGGCTGGGAACCTGATGAATTAATCGATACCGAAGGCGACGCGCTACGCGAGTCTCGCTGTACGGCACTGGCCGTCGCACTGCAACCACTCACCGCATCGAGTGGCGATGCGCGGATGCGAATTCGATATGACACAGCGGCCCCGACCGACTTGGCCGTTCCTGCCAAGAAGACGGCTCTGTCGCGATTCGATGCATTGCTATCGGGAACGACCAAGCCACTCGTGGCGATGCTTGGCGGAGGACTTCGCGTCGAATGGGATGCCTTGCCGATTCCAATGACGTCGACGATTCCGCTGTCGATCGGGACAAACGAAGAAAAGAAGAAGGCCGCGTAAGTGGGAATGCGACTCGCTTCAATCGACTTGCAGCGTTCAGGAATGCTGTGCATGTTCGATCGAGCGATCGTCGCGATGACTGTGAAACACCTCGTGTGATTCCTCGGTGAAAGTAACGAACGATGACGCAAGATTCGATCTGCATTACGGGAGTGGGACTGACTTGCTCGATGGGGCATTCCTACGACGAATTCACAAACAATCTGCTCTCGCAAGTCTCAGGAATCGAACCGGTCGCGGAATTCGATGTCAGCGATCACCCCAGTCAAATCGCCAGTTTGATCGGAAAGATTCCCTGCCCCGAAGGGTTCGACGAGACCGAGTACTATTCGCGTCTGCGAATTGAGCAATGCGGGATCTGGTGTGCTGAAACGGCCATGCGCCACGCCGGCCTGCAGGACCGACCGTCCGGGCTACGGATCGGTCTGGTACTGGGCTTGGGCGCGGAATGGATGCAAAGCTGGGAAATGGACTATCGCCGTGGCGGTCGTCGGGCATTCGATCCGACCGAAGAGCCCGCGGGAATGACGACCAAGGTTCATCGGTTCCTCAATCTGCGTGGTCCACAACTGACGATCTCGGCCGCATGTGCGAGCGGCAACTGGGCATTGGCTCAAGGCCGCCGCTGGCTGGAAATGGGTTGGGTCGATCTGTGTTTGGCCGGTGCCTGTGATATCGGAGTGACACCGTTGTCGATGGCTGGTTTCGGTAATCTGCGAGCCTTGTCGCGCAAAAATGACACGCCTCACGCAGCCCTTCGTCCGTTCGATTCGGATCGCGATGGAATGGTTCTGGGCGAGGGGGGTGCCGTGTTCGTCCTCGAAAAGACTGCGGCGGCCAAGGCCCGCGGCGCACGCCGTTACGCCGATGTCGCCGGATTCGGGGCGAGCAGTGATGCCTTTCACATGGTGATCCCCTGTCCCGAACCACAGCATGGAATCGCGGCCATGCAGCAGGCCCTGGGCGATGCCAGGATTTCTCCAAGCGAAATCGGTTACATCAATGCGCACGCGACCGGAACCCCGGTTGGTGACATTTGCGAGGCAAAGATTCTTCAGTCGGTTCTCGGTGAGTCCGTCGATCAGGTTCCGATCAGTTCCACCAAATCGCTGACGGGTCACTTGCTGAGCGCTGCGGCGGCGATCGAAGCGGTGGCCTGCCTGACCGTGCTGGATCAGCAGTTGATTCCTCCGACAATCAATCTGGATCACCCCGATCCGGAATGCGCGATGCTTCGTCACGTCCGGGGAAAGCCCGAATCCGTCAATGTTGACGTGACGGTGTCAAATTCCTTTGGTTTCGGCGGGAACAACACCTGTTTGGTCCTGAAAAAGGCAGCCTGAGCGGTTCGTGTTCTCGCTCCTAAGGCTCCTCGCTGTCGTCGATTGAGCGAAATCCATAATTTGAATCGAGTTATGGCTGATAGGGGTTTATGGCGTGGATTGGTCCCTTCGATCGATCCAACCCGCGTGGAATTGTCCTTCCGTCAGAAAGATCCATGAGCGGAAGCTTGACGGAAACGCCTTCCCCGATCATCATTCTCCTCCTGTGAAACGCAGGCCGAAGTGGCGGAACTGGCAGACGCGCTGGATTCAAAATCCAGTGTCCCTCAAAGACGTGTGGGTTCGAGTCCCACCTTCGGCACTTGACAGCAAAAGGACTTACATCAATTCGGTGTGAGTCCTTTTGCGTTTCTGGAAAGTTGTTCCACCTGTATTCCACCTCCAGCGAATCAAATCGTCGCGAGGTTCAGCCAGTCTCACCGGCCTTGAGATTTGGCGGAACGAACAGATTTTTCACTTTGCTGTTGTACCGCCGGGCCATATTTACGTACTCGCGGGTCGTTTCCAGGGATTTGTGCTGCATGAGCCCCTGAAGTTCGAAGAGGTCCATTGATTCCGCGTTCATGGTCGCAAACCCTCGGCGGACGTCGTGGAAGCCATATGGTTTGCCGTTTTTCCCGCCCAAGGGCAGGGGGGATTCGTCCGCCAACTTCGCCGCTGCCTGAATCGCTTGGAACTCGGGCCACAGATCGCGTCGATTCTGGTTCCAGGGAAACACATACTCATCGAAACTGGCCGCCAATGGCCGCAAGTGCGTGATCACAATCTCGTGGAGCGGAATCCTGTCGTCCCGCTTTCCCTTATTTCCTTCGACCTCGGCCCGAGTGACGGCGTACCCTTGCTCCAAATCGATGTCGGTCCACTTCAGCGACAGCAGCTGCGAGATCCGCCAACCGGTCATGTATGCCGTGGTCAAAAGCCCTCGCCACCAGATTGCCGGAGCAATGTTCGGAACTCGGGAAGGACGCTTGGCAAAATCGCAGGCAACGTAGATTGCTGTGAAGTGCTCCGGTGGCATGAATGTCGGAAGCTTCTTCTGTAGCTTCAGCATCCGGACCTTTGGAGCCGCAGCGATGTACTTCCATTCTTCGGCAATGTTCAGGATCGCCCGCACATATCGGAGTTCTTTGTTTACTGTCGCAGGGGAGACCGTCGGGCGCTCTTTCTTCTTCGCAGACTCAGCCGACTGACCCTTGCTGGCCGACTCCTTCAGTCGCTTTGTCACGAAGTCGTCGATCTTGGCAGGATTGATCGCGGTGACGGAGTTGGGTTTCGCGACGCGTTGGAAGTTGTTCAATGCGATCTCAGCGGCCATCCGTGAAGGGCCGTCCATTCGGGAGAGAATCTTCTCCTTGTAGTCAGCCAGCAGCCTCGCCCAGGTCTTCTTTGACTTCGATTGGTACGTACCAGTGACGAGTTCCGCGTGCGTTTTGTCTGCCAGCTTATTGGCTGCCGACTTTCCGATCTTGCCCGGTCCGCAACTCTTCGTGCATCGTTTGCCTTCAGGATCGTTCCAGGTGCAGTACCAGCTCGCCTTGTCCTCGCCGTACTTGGCGACTTGGCTCTTGATCTGGTGAACCCAAGCTTTCTTGTCCATGTTGCAATCTTTGATCGGAAGAAATGCCCCGGCAGCGAAATGCCGACGGGGCGATGGTTTGACTTTGACTAGGCTACGCGCAATCGCTGCTGCGCCTTCTTGATCCGCTTTGACTTTCGCCTGAACTCACGACGCGTCATGGTGACCGAAGTCAAATACTGCAACTGATCCGCCAGGATGTACCCGACCTTGATGTCGATCGGCTGGCCATCACGAAGCGAGCTTGCGGTGTTTGCTGCGACCAGCGCCTCTCGCATGCTGGTGAATGACTTTCCCTCTGAAACGTAGATCGCGACGATGTTTTCTGTCGGCGTGGACATGGGTGTATTCCTTTTGGCGACTCGTGGTCGCGGATTGATAAATGTCTGAAATGTTGTTGGGTGTGGGAGTCGATTTGCTGATTTCGAGATTCCCGCTATGACGCTTTCACGATGATCGAGAGATCGGACTCAGCGAATGCACAGGCTCGAACGATTTTGACATGCTCAAGACATGACAACCGACCTTGAACCAGATGAGCCGAATGCTGGGTGTGTGGCGATTCCACCAACTCGCAGCCGCAGTAATCGCAGATCGGAAGTTGCGCCATCAGTTGGGCTTTGAGCTTGGAACGTTGCTGCTCTTCTTTCCACCGCGCGAGATGTCGATAGCCTTTTGGGGTGATGAACACCCGCTCTTCAGCAATGTTGTCAATCGTGGGAACGTCGCCCGCACTCACCGCGAGTTTTGCGGAATCTCTCACTTGGGAAACGTGTTCCGGACAGGCCAACCGACCGCGAACAAGATTCGCACTGTTGAACCGGCCCGAGTGGTTCACGAGATAACGCCCGCATTCACAGCAGAATGGGACCTGGTTCATCAGCTCGGTTCGTCGATCAATCCGCCGTTGACGACCAGTTCTCTTCGGTGACAGTTGCGGAACATTCAGCTTGTCTGGTGGGCGTGATTCGGAGCGTTTGGCGCGAAACTCGGCCAGAGGTGCCTTACAAACGGTCGCGACGTGCGAGGGTGCGCAGTGCATGGGTATGCACCTTTCCATTCCCCGAGGGATGGGGAAAAGGAAGTCCATGCCTGGACCGGCGCCCTAAGAGCAGCAGCGAGCCGCTCCGATGGATCGTTAGCCTACCATCACGCCCATCCAGGCATGGACTTTTTCTTTCGCTGAGGTTTTTTAGGTTCGCTGTGACTGCCGACGATTTGAGATGTCGACTGATCTCTATAGGGACCGCGAGCATAGCTGAGCCCAGCGACGAAATGCAAGGTCCATTGAATCACTCGAATCGCTCTGTTTGCTCGCGGTCCAGGTGCATGTCTGGCCAAATCGACCAGTGCTACTTCTCCAGGCCCTGGGCGAACTCAACGACGGACTTGTGCAAGTCGCGAGCATTGACGGATTCGGATGGTTGACCAGGGGACAGTTCTCTGACTTCGATATTAATTAGCTGGTTCGTCATCAGATCACTTCTCCAATGTTCGAATGAAGTCGTAGACGGATCGCTTGCAGAAGTAGACTTTGCCACTTCCTCCCTTACGCAAGAGACCTGATTTTACGTGTCTTTCAATCGACGTTCGCGACATGCCACCAAGCAGCTCTTGAGTTTTTTCGAACGACAGCAGACCATCGACTCCGTATGGGAAACCCCATTTCCGATCGGTCGCCGTTTCGAGCTTATGTGTTGTCCGCATACCCCCTCCACAGTCGTCATTGATCACCCTTGATCGCACACGATTAGCGATCGTTACTGATGTTGATGAGATCGCCCTTCGGCTTGACCCGTGATGAGAGTTTTTCACAAATCTGTGAACAACTTCCCTACCATGACACCACGTGTTTCTAGCTCTATAGACCTCGAGTCGATCTAGCGTTCAAACAACCGATTTCACTGCCATTTGTCGCCATCTGAGTGCTATGACTCTTGGATGTGATCGACTAGGTTTTTGATAAATCCATCAACAACGTCGGCGCTCGTCACGCTCAACAAATTTGGCGAGCAGCTATCACCACAGTTGGAATCTATATTTGACATAGATCAATTGATCTATGTCAAATTTCGACATCGCCAAACGTCCGTTTTCGAGCATTTACTCTGTGGTGGCCAGGATGGGCCTCTGTAGGCGATTTCGCTTCTGGCTGGCTGTTGTGTCGAGTTGTTAAAGATCGGGCGGTATGGCGCAACGTGGCGAGTCGGCTGGACGCTCTCAGGCAATCTGCCGATCTTCTGCGAGTTGCCGCATGCGTTCAAGGTCTTCGGGATCGAGTCCGAAGCGATCGCGTGCATAGCCCTCGAATGTTCCGTGAGTTCTGGCGTGCAAGCGGTAATCTCGCACCCGCTGGAGGGACTCCATGACAGCACCAAGGTTTGCGAGATGTTTCTCGACAACTGCCTCTTCGCGTCGGAGCTTCGGTAGCTCCTCGAACTTCCAGCCGGGGTGTGGTGATAGGGGATTCTTGGCCTGTGTCGCAGGGATGGGCTGGCACCAATCAACCGTCGATGGTTCTACTCCCATCGATCGCAACGCAGAGTCCAGTCCATCGTGTTCGACGCAGCGATCCAGCAGCGTGATTACATTCCCCTGGCGAACCCCAACCTGGGAGAATCCAGGCTGGCGAGGCATCGACTGCACCACGGCGCAATCGTAATCATCCCTGAGGAGGCCTATCACCAACTGACCGGCGACCGGTGGATGGAACGACAACTGGTCTCGACCTTCACTTGTCGCGCGATGCGAGGACAGCTTTTTGAGCACTGCTCGCAAGGTCAGGCCCGGGGTTTCAGCCAGCAGATTTTCAACCCTCGCCCAGTTCGTTGCGAGTCGCATGTAATTGCAGGCCGTGACAACTGCGAAGAGCATGTTGCCGTGGATCCAGCCGTGAAACTTGCCGTGTGGCAACGCGCGTCGAATGTCGTGCAGTGACTCACCAGCGGCACGTGCGAAGTGCAACGCATCGTTTGAGGCTCGTTCGAACTGCGCGTGTTGCTCACGGGCCTGTAGCGTGAGCGCCAATAGATCCATCGATTCAGTCATGGGTTTTCCCTTTCCGTGGGATCTGCCTCGTAGAAAACCCGCGAGGTTTCGGGTGTTTGCGGGACGCACTTTGCGTAACCCGTTTTTCAGCACACGTTTGTGCTCATTTGTTGCTTGTGCTTGTGGTCGAGTCGTCCGATGCAAGTGCGGTTTTCGAGGTGCTGTTTGAGACCATCTCCCCTTCCCCCACCAACTCTCGCACCCTGTCGATCATGCTTTCGTGAAGGATCGCGTACACGGGGCCAGGGCGTTCGATCTGTTTCTCACGCACCTTGAGCTCGACCATCACCGATCCAACCAGAGGCTTCAAGAAGCCCGCTTCTCTGAGTTTGATACGCAGTTCGGATGCGGGTATCGGTCCATGGATCAGTAGCTTTGCTATCTCGCGAGCGCAGTTTTTCCGGTGATCTTCGTCAACGGTTTTCGGCATGCGTCGCTCACGTCTCTTCTTCTCGCGGCGTTGTCTGGCGCGATCGATTCGAGCTCGCTCACGGAAAAACTCCGGGCATTCGACGGCGATGTACGTTTGAATAAACGCTTTCAGTAACTGTTCACCTGGATCACTCCTCGGTTGTTTTTTCATGATCGCTCCTTCGGCGGTCTGGTCGTTGATTGTGGGAGTCGAATCGCAGTTTCGACGGTCGCGATGATTGCGCCACAGATTCGACAACATCTGCGTCGAATGGACATCGATCCGTTCTCGTGGTGTCGCACGTCGCGACTGTCGGTCATCCCGTTGCACTGCTCGCCGTTGCGCACCGCCTGACATCGAAAGCCTCGATGCTTCGACATTCGTGGCATGATCACCTCCAACTGCTGTGACGGGATCGTCGAGTTCGTCTTGGCCCCGCGCCAGCGATATCGATCACTGGTCGTGAGTTGCCTTCTGTAGTGACGACATTGCGCCAACCGCAGGCCCCGCATTTCCAATGATCTGGCCCTGCTGGGATTTGATGTGATGCGCCACAGCCGCTACAGGCCGTCGGCAATGTGAACAGATGCTGTTCGCTCATGCGTATCTCCGCTCGCGAATTTGTGTATCTAGTGAATTGTGTGTACGGGTTCTAAGAGTCCATTCCGTGGACAATGGGGTTCACAGAGAAGGACTCCGAAGGCTTTCTGCCTGGTCCTTGCGCGATCTGGTCCAGTTGTCTGAGGTATCCATTTTCGACGAGTCGTTTGAGGGCTGGGTCGAGCTCGTCGGGGTCGTTCACACGACGGCGAACAATCTGATGGAGGCCCCTCCTGGTGAACATATCCCAGTTGTTTTTCTTGATCACCTTCAGAATGTGCTCAGCCATTGCGAAGGATTCGTCGCGGCCCATGACGGTGAAGGCTCGGGCGGCGTGGGAGCGGAAGTATTGGCCAATGCTAATCGCGGACTGCATTACTTCAGCATCGATTTCCAACGGAATCGAGGAGCGTTCAGAGTGCTTCACGACATGCAAAATTCCAGCGATTCGTGCGACTGCTCCAACGAGCTTTCCTCCCCAGTCCGTGACGGTTGCCATGTCTCCGAAATCACCGAGCGCGTGCTCGATTTCGATCATGTATTTCTTGAATTCAGAATAGGCGTCATGGGACAGTGTCAGGGTCGCTGGAATCCAGTCACCGCTGTCAGTTGTTTGGGGTTGAATCTCTAACAGCGATCGCATGACTCTGTCGTATTCAACTTCGACGCAAGGATCGATCTCGTCGGGATCAATCTTTCGATTTCCAAGAGTCGACGCTGGAAGCTGATAAAGCAGTCGCCCCAGAAGCCCCCTGCCACGAAAGCCTTTTTGCCCCATTAATCCCCTCAGGACTTCTTCCTGAACACAGAAGCCGAGGGACAGCATTGGTTGCTTGATAAGTTCAGATGGTCGATTGCCTCGATCTACGCGGTACTCATCTCCCGAATGAGACCTGAGGAAAATTCCGATGTTCGCAGACCCCTTGCTGTACCGGCCTGCCATGATGTCAAACAGATCCCCCTCGGCTGCGAGGACACCCATTCGGCCACCGTTTTGAGCCATGCGGGTAGCCAGGCATTCAGGGGTGATGTCATCTGCCAGCACACGCGGCTCGGAGGGAATGACACAGGCCGCAATTTCTTCGTCGAGTGCCTGAAGCTCTCGCAGGAGCATGTCGCGATCCGATGGAGACTTGGCAATGTCATCCACGAGCCTCGCACGAAGCTTCGTCTTGATTTCATGATCTGATTTCGCCGCTCGGATCGGTTGAGCCAGCGCCTGCAAATTCCTTTCTTCATACCGCCTCAGGGGCGATGCGATTCGCGCAAGAACTGCAGACTTGCGATTCGCTGGTTCAAGAATGCTGATGATGTAAATCGATAGCTGTTCAATCCACCCTCGCCGGATCTCAACTCGATATTTGCCCTGCAACGCAATCGCACTCGCTGCCAGGAACATCCCGCCGCCAAGATCGTTCGGGGTTTGAGTGAACTCAGCAAGATCCCTGATAAACGGCGAAATGCTGCTCGGAAGCGACTCCACAGGAAACGGTGGAACCGTTCCGGAATCGAGAGGGGTTGGTTTACACCAATCTCCAGACCCGTACACAGAATTCACCGAATCCACAGAATTCGATGTCGCCGAGGTGTTTTGTGAATTGCGTGAATTGCGTGTACGCAAGCCGGGATTGCTCAGTTGAGAATGGCCCCCCAACTCGCCGATGCTTTTTGCGCCTCTATGTGACGCGCTGATTGAACTCTCTTCTACCGTTGACATAATAAATCACGTCCCTTCCATGGACAGCGTTTGCATGCGAGCCCGGTTGATTGCACCCAACCGGGACCTCGCGAAACCAAATCAAAAACCATTCACAAATGTCACGAAGTCATCGCCGCCGATGGTTGGAGTGCGGCACTCACGCGAGAGATCGCGATACTCCATCTCGTCGCAGGCTGGGCATCGGGCGCGAAACTCTGAAACAAACAGCGCCGTGCAGAAGACCTGGTTGTGCGTCTGCTCGCCACATTTCCGGCACAGATGCGGTATCGCTGTATTCTGCGGTATGTCCTGAGCCTCTAGCCCGATACGACGCCTGAGCCACAATCGAATGCAGGCAGCGCGAGCCTGATGATGCGCAGGTGAATACGACATCAGATTCGTGCCTCCGATCGCTCGCGATTGAGATACGCAAGCAAGTCTTCACGCGTATAACGAATGCGCCGACCGACGATGGTCGAGGCTCCGATCCGACCACGACGGCGTTCATCACGCAGTTGATGTGATTCCAGGTCCATCAGTTTCGCTGCCGTCGGCTCATCGAATGCGATGCGATTGCCTAGTTCAGCTTGATCGGCGCTGAACTTCGCGAGCGCCTCGATCGCTGCGGTCTTCAGAAGTGCCTGCAGTTCGTCTGGAGAGAGGATCACTACCGCTGGCATGTGGCGGCCTCCGATTCGGGAGCGAGCCACCCAAGTCGCTGGAGCTCTGCCGCGATGATTGCGACGTCAGACTCGGCGACAGTGCGATAGATACCAACACGCTGGATGCTGATTGCATCGTTTGTGTCGAGAGAGTCGATGACTCGTCTCATTTTCCAGGCAGGAACAATTTCACCGCCATGCTGCCGATGAATTGACTCGGCGACTTCCGTGATTGTGAGTCTCATTTCGTCCTCCAGTTTGTGTGCGTGAGACACGTGACTGGAAGAACAATAGACGTGAGTTTTGCCTGTTTCTACAGGCTTTTTCGTTGTTTAGATACAGATTGGGGGGAGTCGGGGGTAATGTGGTGTAAACCTGGAGTCACAGCCATTGTCGGCGATGGGATTCCTATCTTTGCGAACGCCGCCTGTTGGATTTTGATCGTTCGTTGTCCTTTCCCTGGTTCGTCATCACGTGCAAGTCGGTCGCGAATGAGTGTCTGCATATAGTTTGTCCATCCGCTGTCACTGTTGTAGGTCTTGCCGTGATTCTTAAAGTGTTGTCGAAGGACTTTTTTCTCGATCCAACAGGTGTAGCCTTCGTCACTGACGATGGGGATGTTGTTCGTCCCCTCCGTGCGATTAATCGCCGTCAATATCGATCCAGTGTCATCGCCCAACGTCTTAATGCGCCCGTCACCAGACTCGATATAAGTCGCATTTACGGCTGGATGTGATGCGATGATGTGGTCGTTGCTGACACCGCCGTCTACGCAATCTTGCAAACGGTAGCGTTCTTCAAGCAGTTGGGGATACGCGTACGTCCAAGGCGCAGCCGTTGCGCACAATTCTTGTAATTCGTCGATCATTTGGGAAAACACGGGCTCAGGAAAATTTGTCGTGAGCAACTGAACTTTCTCGTCTATCAGAGCATGAAGGCCGATCAACGAAACTGCGAATTCTTGCATGTCGAAGGAATAATCGTCGTCAGTCAATCGTTTCAGGTCAGAATAGCTAGGCACACGCCCGTGCCTAGCATCCCGCAGGTCTGCTGCAGTCAAAAGCTTGTGCCATTCTGGGCCATCGTTTAACAGGAGCCTTACGCCGTCTACGGAAAATTCTAGAGCGACTTGATTCACAATCTGGCTGAGCTTTATTCCGAAGTCCGTGAGTATTTCCCATCCATCTGACGTGTCCGCATTCATTTGACGGCAAGCCCGGAAGAGCGAGCAAACGTCCCGAAGGTTTCTGACTGCAATAAGTCGAGACTGCCGATGGGAATCATTGAACAGGCGCAGTTGGCATGACACCAAAGCGGTGTAACTCTTCTTGAGATCGTCGGCGTGCAATTTAGGAACGGATTGCAGCAACTCGAGGATTTCAAGAACCGCTTCACTGCATTGCGTTTCACGGGCAGATGCGAGAGACGTAATGGATTGGCCACTATGCCATCGAGCAGGAGCCTGCTTAATAGCTGAAGCGACCGCCTCGACTGAACTGTCGCCGCCGAATGAAGAGTCTGTTGAACTTCCCTTGCGCTTCGCCATCATGCCCTCATCCTTGAATGCTGGCCGCACCTGCAGGGTCGAGGGGATGAGATCCTCGCTACCCTGCGGGTGCCGATTTCACCGCGCGCCGCTTCGAATCAGCTCGCGGACCAGTGAGGCGATAATACGCATGCGAAAGAGCTTGTCTAGCGCCGATTTCGCAATGCTGGCCGATCGCAACCACGAGTGCCATTCAAGGAGAATCATCGCCGCAAGCGCGCCGGTGAATCAGCAGACGATATGGGGAAAGGAGATGTGGCGATGACGCGAGCGAATGCGTAACGGGAGCAATGTGATTTCGAGAATTACGAGATTTTCGACATCCGTGATCCTGTGCCGAGTGGGCCGACGACTGACTCCATGGATCTGCGTCCTATCGCACCTCGTCACGACGCGGCATCGACGGAGCTTTGTGGGACTCGCTCCAAGCGTCGAGGCAGTGACGACCGTTCTGTCGTGTCCATGCGTTCGCCGGGCAACGACTCAAGTCCCTCGTCAGAAATCGTTCACCACGGGTCTTCCAAACGTTTGGAAACTACGGCCAGATTGGCGTCGCGGGGCCAGCCAGTTCTGCTATTGTCCAACCTAGCTTGCGATTTATGGATTCGATTCCGATTTGAGCGGGTTCAGATGACAACTCCCCAAAGTATCCGAGTTTTGCACATCGTTTGCGGAGTCGAGTCTTGCTGATCTCGTCGCGTTAAACATGACGCTGAAGCGACGTTCGGTGTCGATGAATTTCGCGAAACGTCACTTGGTCACTTTGCCTTTTCCGCAAATTATCCGGAGCTGGAACCCATAATCGACCGCTTGTGCGTCGGCAAGATTGGCTGATTCTGCATGATTTCGCGTCGCAATCGGTTTGGTTCGATCCGTTAGAGGCGGTGATCTCTCTAATGTGCCTTGTCCTGAGTTGCGATCAACTCTACGATTTTCGTTACGGTTCTCGTTTTATTTCGGCTGAGACTCAAAAAATGTCGGTCAAATTCCGCATTCCGCGTGACCATTACTCTGATTTCGAACGTATCAGCGAACTCGGGCCTGACATTTTAAAAGCAGTGGTGGAACTCTGGGCTTCACTCCCAAAGCTGCCGTTGACGTCCGTAGCTTTGCGTAGAACTTTGAAAAATATCGTTCCCGGTACTACGACCGCACAAGCTCTGGTTCGTCAACTCGTGGCGCTGAGCCATCTGATTCGGCAGAGGGATCTTTCAGTTGAGGATGTGATCGACAGCCTCAACGAAGGTATTTCGAACAACAAGGACTGGAGCGTCGAGCAGCGTGCTTCTTGGGCTTTGTGCGAGCCAGCAATTCGACAACTGCTCGTAACAGATGTGGTTAGGGTCGTCTCAAAAGCCAGCGACTTGGCCTATGACCATGCAAACCTGTTTCAGGGAGCGAGAATCGTTGCTGACGTAAGGCCGGTGTTCAACGATTTCGAAGACAGCAATATCGCGATTAATGGAGCGATCGTGTCGTTCACCATGCGACTTCATTACGATAATCGGTCAGGTGATAATGGCTTGAGTTTGGCCCTCGATGAGGGAGATATCTTACTGCTGAAGGAACAATGCGAAAGAGCAATCGAGAAGGCGAAGTTTGTGCGGGATTTCATGGAAAAGCAAGGAAAGATTCCAACGGTCATTTCTGGAGAGCAAAACGATGACGACGAATAAACCGTCTACGTCCCTCTTCGCGGGCTGCGAAGAACCTTTTCCATTCTGGGATCTGGAGAACAACGAGTATCGTCAATTCGATGAATCAAAAGACGCAGTAAGAAAGGGACGGGAATATTTGAGCGCGGCCGTTTCTCGGCCAAATCAATCTCGTCAAATCTCCGCCATTAAAGAAGGCTACCTCAAGGGCCTTGAATCGGGCATTGCAACATCATCGAATCTGGAGCATGTAGAGAGCGAGAGAGTATGTGCCGAGCGGCCTGTTGAGAAATTTAATCGACTCGCAACGGAATGGCAGGACAATACATGGATGTACTCGTCTCTAACTGAAAAGTGTTTTGACTCAACCTATCTCCAAATAATTGGAATGGGCCGAACCGCCATACCATTCATTTTGGCTGATCTGCAAATTGCACCGAATCATTGGTTCGTGGCACTCTCAGCGATAACCGGCGAAGATCCGATACAAGTGGAACATCAAGGAGATCTGTCTTCTATGACAGAAGATTGGTTAGCCTGGGGACGTTTGCATGGATATCTCTAGTTGTGTCTTCGGAGTCAACGAAATTGCGGAGCCTCGAAGCGATATTTCCAAATCTTGCCACGACGCAATATTCCAGAACGAGCAATCCAACACGTCTATATAACTGCATCGCATGGGCTGCTGGAGTAAATGACAAGTGGTGGTGGCCTGGGCCCAAAAACTTCGGATTTTGGCCCAAGGGAGTCCGTCGGGAGGAGACAATCGACGCATTTATTGAGGCGTTCGCAACACTCGGATATGAGATTTGTCCAACTCGCGATCGATTCGAGCCAGAATTGGAAAAAGTAGCGATTTACACACGAGCTGGAATTCCGACGCATGCCGCCCGCCAACTGCAAGATGGGATGTGGACCAGCAAGTGTGGCGATGGGATTGATATAAGTCATACACTGGAAGGCTTGGCAAGTCCTTATTACGGAAGAGCAACGGTGTATTTGTCTCGGCGTAGGGTCGAATCGTGTTGATATGATTTGCCCCCCCGAATTCTGCATGGCTGGTTTGACGACGGATTCAGTTTCTGCGAGCTACGAATTAGACTCGCCCCTGCAAGCATCGCGTCTTGAACCTCCTTCGAATGGATTGCTGTAGTAGAGTTTTCTGAATTCAGGAAACCCTCTTTCTGGTCACATTCACACGGTCAAAAGTGACCTCGTACAGGGCCATGACATAAAAACGAATCCGTAGAGTTTCGGTACAATAATGCCACTGGTGTTATGGATCGCAGGACTCTACGAAAGGATTCGGAAATGGCTATTGGATTGGGCAACGGACTGCCACGACAGCGACCTCAGACATTGGGGCAATCGGGCCCCGCAGATGCATCGAGCCCGGCTAATGCTAATGGCCCTAAAATGCGATTGCCGCAGCGACGTCCGCAGACTCGCCCAACGGGTTCGTCAAACTTGCCAGATGGCGCTCAGGTGTTGCCGATTTATGGGTCGCGGCCAACAGGCCCAATGGGTGGCGCAACGCCAATCCCAAACCATATTCCTGGCCAAGAACAGCGTCAGTTGATGGGGGCACAATCAGGCCCACCGAGGACTCTGTTACCTGACTCGGAATTGCCGCCTCCGGGCCCCGTGCATCCGTTGCGAACGCCAGCACATGCTGCCTATGACGCTGCTCGCGATCAGCGGATGCAACAGGGGGATTCGTACTCAAGCGGTCTACAGAACGCGCAGGCGGCTCCATACCAGCGAAACCTGAAGACGTACAACTCGATGGGGCAGCCCGCTCCTCACATGACGGACGTTCGCTCTCGCGCCGATGCTGCCATCGCAGGTGGATCGGTCGGTCCACGACCAGCACCGCTTACTCCCTCGCAGGCAACAATGGTTGCAGCTCGAGGACAGAACCTTGAACTTCCATCTCTCTACAAGCCAGATAACGCTGCGCCTGCACCGAAGCCCTACGCTTTGGATGGAACTTCCGGCGGGAGCGGACCGAACGGCGAACGGCTTACGATGGGTGGCTCGGCTCAGTGGAAGCAACAGTTACTTGATGGATCTGCGACGGTAACGGCCGGTGTTCGGGGGGCCACGCCTAAGTTCACAGAAGGCAATACGTTCATTTCCGACAACGGCACGAAAGATGGAATTCCTGTGAACGTGCGATTCGACCCGAGTCAGGGAAACCTGCAACTCGTTGGGCAACGCACAGATGGCTTGGTGTCGGCGGGAAACGGCATGGTTCGTGACCCAAAGACTGGGGCGATCATTCGCGATCCAGGTCTCGAAAAGGCAGATACGAAAGCAGCGATGCGCAAGCAGACTCTGGAAGATCAACGAGTCCTGAAGGCTGGTGCGAACAATCCCGTGTTTCGTGGAAGCCCGCGATACATTGCGGCTCAAGGTCGGGCGAAGGCAATGGCAGAGTTGATTGCAGGTCCTGCTCGTCAGCAGAAGATGAAAGAAGAAATCGCCATGCAGGCGCATAGGCACGCGATGGAACAGCGTGAAGCCATCAATCAGGCGAAGATCGCGGAGAGGAATCGACAGATGGCACCTGGGCTGTTCAGTGGTGGCGAAACTGCGATCCGTCGGATTGAAAATGAATTGGGTGGTCCTTCGGGTGTTGACGCAACACAGTATGACCCGACTGCACCGCTGCAGCTCCCGGCTAAGCGACCAGCGAATCAGCCTCGACCATATCGGTCGTTCTGGGATTCGTTTGGTCGTGGACTCGCAAATGGGCTCAGCGGTGGCTGAAGTCCGCATCACGAAGTTCACCACTATGTGAACCCCTGCTGTTCGGTGATCGTGACGACGGTCAAGTCTTGGCCCCAGCGATTCCATAGATCCGTTGGGGCTTTTCGGTTTCAGATTCAAGGATGATTTGATGGCGGCCCAAGGCGACATTGAAATCGACGAAGAAGAGGATGATGCCGAGCAGGATGTCTACATGCCTACACAGCTCGAGATTGAGCGAGCGTGTGCTGCGATTCGCGC
>NZ_JH636436.1:952531-957606 GCF_000255655.1 Schlesneria paludicola DSM 18645
TCGGCTTTCAAATCCCGCCGCTGTCTCGTGATGGCCAGTGGGTTCTACGAGTGGCGGAAACTCGATGCTAAGAATAAACAGCCGTATTACATCAGCCTGACGAACGGCGCGCCAATGCCGATGGCGGGGTTGTGGGAGGTCTGGAAGTTGCCGGAAGGGGAAACCGTGGAGTCTTGCACAATCATCACCCACACGGCAAACGACATGATGGAGCCGCTTCATGACAGAATGCCGGTGATCCTCACTCATGCACTCGTCGACCCATGGCTAGACCCGGCGATCAATGATCCAGCAGCGATTCAGCCGATGCTCGAGCATTTCCCAGCTGACGAAATGCAGGCTTGGCCCGTCAGCAAGGATGTCGGAAATGTCCGTAATCAGGGCGAACGGCTGATCGAGGCGATTACTGTGGGAGCCTGACAAGTCGCTGCATCTGAGCACCATAAAGCAACGGGAAAGCCTTCGGAATGAACTCCAATGACTTCGGGTCTCTTTGTTTGAAATAGGGTATCATTTTTGTCGGAACCCAGACGTCCCAAAAGTGATTGAGAAAATCCTCTCGAAGTGATGAAGGATACAGTTTCGCATTCACCACTCTTCCATCTTTGAAAACGTGTTTGTACGTCTGAAACTTGTCTGGGTCAATGTTCTTCTCTTCTCGCAGCCACTTGCAAAACATCTTCCCCTCAGAGATGTCCGGCAGCATGGCTTCTGGGATGGTGTAACCCTTGAGTTCCAGCGGACCGATCAGGTGAAGCGTCATTTCGGTAAGCATTGAAAAGTAGCCACGAGGAATACTGGCGGCATTGATTGCATAGCGTTCAAGGTGATACGGAACGTGTGACGTGCGAAGTTTTCCAGTCATCCATTGATGGATGAAATGAGAAACGGCAACGGCAAATTTCGGTGAGCACCACTGTCCAAGATGGATCGCCACTTCAGGATGAACCCAAGTTCCTTGCTCGATTGGGTTTCCGGATTGTCTGATTATCACTAATTCCGTGGCGGGAATTCCCGCCACGGCTTCCATCTCCTGTAAGTACTCTTTTGTCGACGACAATCGGTGATAGTCTGTGAACTTCTTTCCGCACGCTTTGCACATTGCCGTAGCGTTTACGAATCCGTCATCTGATCTTTGATGAATTACACTGTTGTTGATCGTGTGTGGAATGAGCGCGAGTTGTAATTGCATCTCGGGTTTCTTGGCCATGGTGCTAGTCCTTGCACGGGAGGTCTCCGAACGCCGACCAAAAAGAAAAACTCCCGGTCGCATGAGCCCTGAGAAAGCGTCACACAAAAACCGGGAGTTAGTCGCTCTTTCGAGCGTGTTCTATCAGTTGTGTACCGCTTTCTCAGGGCGTGCGGCAATCGTATCGAGACGCTTCGATAACACAACAGTGTCTTATTTAAACAAGATCAATTGGCATTCGTTTGGTTGATGTAACAATCTGGCAGTCAACGACATAATTTATTGGTGAAAAAAGTGATAATCGCGTGAACTCCAACAATGCCATTGAGCAGTGAATACTCAATATGCATAGTCAACGGCCAGTTCTCGTACCCTGTGCCCCCGGTTCGACACAACGGATAACTGGTAGTCTGCGGTCAGGAGTGGCTGGATGCGGGGCCAAAATCCTCGCCGAGCCGGCACAGTGCGATTGCTCGAGCAACACGACATTGTAAATTGTCGCCATGCCAGAGGTGGGGGGGAGCTCAATTAAACCACGCCCCTGACAACTCTGCAGGATCTATAGACCCACAACTGAACAGGCGTATCGATACTTGACATAGATCAATAGATCTATCACCAGTTTAGTGGGAAATTCCAGGTCGACACGAAAACCGACCTCGAAAGTGAGTTTGAAGGGATAGGAAATCCTTAAAAATTCCACGGGGTGGAGGTAGTAAATGGGCGGGGTCGCGAGTGGGGAGCTGCCCCGCCGGGTCGGTGCCTAGGAGCGTGTCTTCCGTGCTTTTGCTGGGGCCGAAGTCATCGCATGACCGGCACAGATTTGACGATGGATTCTGCCTCGTCGCACTTGGACCTGTCGAGGACTCACTGGTCACGATGGCTGCGGAGCTGGGACGACGGTGATCGATGGGCCATCTGCAATTCTGCTCGTCGCAACGATTCTGACTCGACACGGATTCAAACTGAATGCGATGTCACGCAGATGGGTGATCTGCGAATGGGGTGGGCGACATCGTTCGCGAGATCCATAGAACCAGTCGTGAGGCGGACGACATCCGACGATGTCTCGAGGTGAGGCAGTCATTCTCTGCTGGTAGGTCGGTCGATACGAGGCGTGCTACGTTCGCCCACACTTGGCGGACTCTCGTCAGAGAGCACACCGAGCGGACACACCAAGCGTCCCACGTCGCACGACTCAGGCCAACTCGCCACGGCGGATCTGAGTCACTACCCCCGACAGTCGGTGACTGTCCTAATTATGCGCCCGGTGGTTCCTGGTCACAGTTCAGACAATCCGTCACGCTGTTCCACCTATGTTCCACCTCCACGGCACGATTTCACCCGGCGCATGAACGACTCGGACATGCCTGTTTCACTGTGGAATCAGATACGAATCGTAGCCTTCGGTAGTGCAGGGTAGTCCTCATGTCGGATTCAAAATCCAGTGTCCCTCAAAGACGTGTGGGTTCGAGTCCCACCTTCGGCACCTTGGAAACCCCTGTGAAAACAGGGGTTTTTTCTTTCCTACATTGGTGAGTCCGTTGAGCTTACAACCGGGGCGGTATTCCGTACCCCTTTTGTACGCCCCAAATTCACTTTCTTCATCGCCTGGCGCCTGTCATCCAGCGAGCTTTCTGTCGAGTCATGGCCGTAGCGGCATGTAAACTACGCAATCCACGACGCTGTCAACAAGCACGCCATCAGCAGCGTCACTACGCCGAGTTTCCTGAAAAACTCGCCCATGATTCAATTTCCTACGGAAGGAATGGGATCTCCATCACTTTGAATTCTTTCCCTTCTTAACTTTTTCAGTTGTCACTTTGCCGTGAATGTCTTCCCGGGTCGTGACGAATGCGTCCGGTTCCCAATCCCAACTGATTCGAAGTGCGTCTATTGGAACGGGAAACGACGAAGGACGCTGGATTTTCAGCGAATTGGCCTTGAACCCAGTCAGATCGTCACCGCTCATCTTCTTCAAAATGTCCGCAGACACTTCGTTCGCAACGAATTCGACTCTTCCATCGGTAAACAGAAAATGGCAACCATCTCGTGTGGACCGACCGTAAGTTGGTGGATTGTCATTGAGACTGCCGAGTTCTCGCCAGTTGTAGGGACAACCCCAAGGCAGAAAATCGCCTGCAAGTTCGCCCGCGAGAAAAACCCGCTCGGCATTCTCAATTGATTCGAGTTTCGTGAAACTATTCACGGCCATAATGCGCGAATTAGCCGAGTAATGTGCCAATGGAAATTCCCACTTGCTTCGTTGCGGCAACGGTTCACTTGGATTTTCATAGCACGGCAGTTCGTGCAAAAATGATCCTGCGTTTTTCGTGGTATCCCACGGTTCTTTTCCGTCGATGCTGCTCCATAATGGGTAATCATCGATAAACGGAAGGATTGTGGTCATCCAACCGTGATACGCTTGCCGTTCAAGGTTGAAGATTCCGCCCGCAGGAAAACAGTTGTAGGAGTCATGGTAATTGTGGAGAGCCAGCCCGATATGTTTCAGGTTATTTCTCGATTGCATTCTCCGAGCCGTTTCACGAAGGCGAAGAATCATCGGAAATACAACGCAGACGACCAAAAGGCACGCCAAAACGAGAATTCCAACATTGATCCTTTTACGCCACATCGATTTGCCTTCTACCTACCGGCGTCGTTTGCCATCCTTTGAAAAAACTCGCCCACAATTCACATTCCTTCGTCGACGATGGGTTCAGAGATTTTCATTCGGGTTGATTGCACAAAAAGGCGCAAGCAGCCAACAACGGCAATTGCGATATTCCAAGCGAAACAAATCGCAGAGCCAACAAGTAGTGGCGTGTACAGAATCCAATCCGATGGGTCAGCACCGTAACGACGGAAATTGGACTCCCAAAGTTTGGTAGCGGCGAACGCAACCAATAAGGGGATCGGAATTGTGATTACGCTCGCCACCAAAAGTCCCCAGCGTCGCAAGAGTGCAATCGAGACACCAACGCCAACGCCGAGAAACGCTGCAAGTGGTGTTGAGATCATACCGCACTGCTGCCCATACGACAAAAATGGCGCTTCGGGTGGTCTCAGTTTCGGCATCACGAACTGCTCAAAAAGCAATCCGTAAAAAACGTAGCAGGCGGCACCGATACCACCGCCAATGATCGCTGAGATCGTGATGTCGGATGCCAGCCGTTCAGAACTGAAGGATCTATGAACCGTCAACCATCGCATCAGCGTTGTCAGTCGTGTGGAAGTCGGTGACAACATTACGGTCCACGCTAATTCTGCAGTTTGGGAGGAGCTACGCCCCGACCTCAATTGTCTTGCGTGCCCAATTCGTTCGCCGATAGGATGTCAGAATGTCTCTGATGGGTCAAATATTGCTCTTCACCAGACGACTCAGGGATCTCCGTTCAGAGGATAGGTGGCGCGAATTCAATTTGCCTTCATTGCCGTCGCCGTTTTGGCTGCTGAAGTGGACCCCGTTTTTCGGACCACCGTCTTAGATAGAAAACGGAGTTTGGATCGAGGATTATTGAGGCATCGTGTCGAGCAATTGAGCGGGAGACAACCGTGCCTCGGAGCAGACGTAAATTCGACGGACCATTTAAGGCGAAAGTTGCCTTGGATGCGATTCGTGGATTGAAGACGACGAGCGAATTGGTATCGATTCATAAAGTTCATGCGACGCAGATTGCACTTTGGAAAAAGCAGCTGTTGGAAGGAGCGATTTCGATTTTCGAGAGTCCTTCAGCGAGCAAGGCCACCACCGACGAACCGAGTTCCGCAGAGCTCTATGAACAAATCGGTCGACTGAAGGTTGAGCTCGATTGGCTCAAAAAAAAAGTGGCCGAGCACGGTGGCTGAACGTCGGTCTTGGATTGATCCGAGCGATCGCTTCGTG
>NZ_JH636436.1:957764-1021436 GCF_000255655.1 Schlesneria paludicola DSM 18645
TATGGAAGCTCTCGACGAAGCGTTGAAGTATGGTCGTCCCGAGATCTTCAACACGGACCAAGGATCGCAATTTACGAGTCACGAATTTACCAAGCGACTCGAACAGGAGTCGATCGCCATCAGCATGGATGGGAAAGGGCGAGCGATTGACAACGTGATGATCGAACGACTTTGGCGAACCGTGAAATACGAGAACATCTACCTCAAGGAATACGTGACAGGAGCCGATTGTCATGAAGGATTGAAGGCGTACTTCCAGTACTATCGCCACGAGCGACCTCACCAGGGTTTGGCCAACCGCACTCCCTGGCAAGCCTATCAAATCCCTCGCTCCAGACCCCGGTGAAGACCATCTAAGAATTGGCTCCCGGTGGTCCGAAAAACGGGGTCCACTTCATGCTTCTCTGGAATCCAGGCACGCGGCAGCCGACGCAAGCCACGGAAGGTCCGCTTCAATGAGCTACTTCAAGCCCTGGCGCAGGAAGCTTGGCGTCGTCACGCTGCTAATGGCTTGCATGGTCATGGCGGGATGGATCACCAGCCTCAACGTCAATGGCGAGTATTGTTTTGGCACCGGCGAAGCGAGACTTTACCATTCTGTCGGACTTCGCCGAGGCGGGTTGATCTGGCAGCGGTACTCTTGTAGTGACAATCAAACGTTGGGTTACATTCCTGGGTGGTCAAGAAGCGAGCTGATTTCGCTCGATGTCAGTCCTTGGTCGGACTTTATTATCCCAATCGTTGTCGCTTGGGAGTGGAAAGGTTTAGGTTTCGATATCGGAGAGTGGCATGAACAATCAAACGATGACTCCCGATGCGTGTTTTGGATGATGCCGTTCTGGTCCCTCGTCCTCCCGCTAACAGGACTGTCCGCATGGCTGATCATCTCAAAACCGATTTCGACAATGCCGTCACAGACGACAACTGCAGAAGCTGACCAAAAATGACCTACTTCACGCCGCTGAGACGAAAGATTGGCGTGGTGACAACGCTGATGGCGTGTGTGTTTACAGCCGGCTGGGTCAGAAGCCTGTTGATATACGATCTCGCGCTACTTGCTTTGGGTGACGTCACATTTTGCATTGAAACGGGGTGGGGTGAAATTGATTTTGGTCGAGTGACAACGCCAGGAAATAAGTCGCACTCCTATTGGAAGTCAGCTTTGCTTGATGCAAAGAACTGGCGGTACCAGGATGAGCACGGCAATCCACGACTCTGCGATCACTTGTCTGAGGACGTGGATGAAGTTGAATGGCGTTGGGATTGGGCTGGGTTTCATTTCGGAGCCGGGCGAGATGCCAATAGCCAGACCGAAGACTATATCCTTCCTTTTTGGTCCATCGTTGCGCCGCTATCCGTGCTCTCAGCGTGGTTGTTGTTCAGTGAGCCGCGGCATTCGGTGAGTGCGTAACCGTTCACAGGCCGGGGACTGGCTCATTTTCCCGCGACAAAAGGATGGGTTTCTCTGGTCTTTGCACTGCGGATTCCAATGAGCCGGGAAATTGTGCCTGTCCCCCTCTCTTCGGACTGTGAACGGTTCACGGTGAGTGCCACCGCCGACGGAATCGAGTACTGCCGGGGACTGAGAGAGTTGAAACCATCGAACCACAGGTGAATCGAATCAATTTCGGGCCTGACCAGACGATTCGATCTGTGCGAGCATCTCCAATTCAATCGTCCGTATTTGAGCCGAGCTCAACGCCTCTGCTTTGGAAAGGGCGATTCGAAAATTCCCAAGGAGAGCGGAATTCGCCAAATCCTCACAGGCGCAAACCAGTGTGCAGGCGACAGCGGCCTCAATCGACATCTCGTTGTCCCGTTGAGCGATGTCGAGATATGCAGAGTGCGCCGCGTTGAACGCATCATGTCGCATTTGATGATCGACTGGCGGTCCCAGCGATTGTTCGAAGCGTTTCAGTGCTTTTATCAGACGCTTGTCATGTATGAGGTGCGCCAGGCGGCGGCAACACGAGACTCCCATCTGCCAAAATTGTCGAGAGGGAAACGAATCTATGTTTTCGAGGCTTAACTTCATCGGTGTCTCGCGACGTTCAGAGGTCTCATCCGAGTCGAATAGGGCGATCAAATCGCTGATGGTCCTGTCGTTCCTTGAAACGGCTCCAGCAACCGTCCACAGGCAGGGAACTGGCTCATTTTCCCGCGATAAAGGGAAGGCTTACCTTAGCAGACTGTTGAAGTAAGGGGGACAGGCACCTTGGCCGTCACGATCTCATGGCGCTTTTTCATCTGGTCGGAGCCAGTCCCCCTTACTTCAACAGGCTGTTAGTCGATGCACTGTGGATTCCATTTGAATCGGGAAAATGTGCCTGTTCCCCTCTCTTCGGGCTGTGAACGGTTGATATGGCTGCGTGAGAGGCCGTCGATCTGACGAATGCCTTCGAGTTTCGGCAATGTAGGAGCAACTGTTTCAGCGTGCGGCCGAATCGATCAATCGAGTGGTCAGGTCAATCCGAACAATCTTACAAGCCGCATGCGAAGCGATCTTGCTTAGTCGAGCATTGCCGATCCCTTCCGAAAGCGATTTCGAATCGTATCGAACAGCAAGACGGTCGGCATGTCAACTTCACGAAATGCCGACTGTATTTGCCAGTTTTCCTGTCATTGAATCGCATAGGTGTTACACTGCGACGGCATCCCATTCCATGCATATTCGCACGAAATTGAGTGACCTCTCGGGGGCGTCGTGATGACCTTGAAGAAGGGTTTTTCGCTCATTGAGTTGCTCGTCGTGATGGCGATCATCGCGGTTTTGATTGCCCTTTTGTTGCCCGCCATTCAACAGGCGCGTGAGGCCGCGCGTCGCACGCAGTGTAAGAATAATCTGAAGCAGATTGGCTTGGCGGTCTTCAACTACGAATCGAACTTCAATCAGTTTCCGCCCGCGGTCATTTACACGTATCAGGTCGGGGATGGATGGGACTACAACAGTCTTCTCGGTGGTGTTCGGCAGCCCTATGGTGTTGGACAGCAGAGCCTCGCAGCGGCACCTTTTACCGCGAGGCTTCTCCCCTATCTCGATCAGACGAATGTCTACAATGCCTTGAATTTCTCGGTGCCGATGGGTTTTAGCACGGAAACGGGAGGGTCAATCGACGCGAGCGGGCTCAATCCTGGCGGCGGCCGCGGATTCCCGAACTACAGCGAATCACAGAGTTATTCCGTATTGTCGACGACGATCATCAGCGCGTTCATGTGCCCTTCGTCTCCGCGCCCAAACGGAACGATGTGTACCGAGCGAGACGTCTTTAATTGGGGAGCTCACGGTATACGGTATTATTCCGTTGGCAGTGCCTGTGACTATCTTTCTTCAGGTGGACTCGCTGGCGGAAATGGGGGATTGAACGACCTCTACGTCAAAGCACATCCCTCGGTGAGTGCCGACCAAACCCGAGGAGTTTTAAATCGTTACGACCCCAGCCCGAAACTACAGAAAATCACCGACGGTGCGTCGAACACATTGATGATTGTGGAAGTTGCCGGTCAGCCGGATATTTGGGCGAAAGGGAGACTCTGGAAAGCGGGGGCGTCGGGCCAAGTTTTGAGCCCGTTTTTCAGCGGCGAAATGGTCTCGGCGGCTCCCGTCGGTGGAGCTTGGTCCGATTGGAATGTGGGACGAAATGAATTCTGCGGTTCTGATTTGATCGGCACGCCAAATTTCAGTGCAGGTCCGTGCGCGATCAACTGCTCGAACTTCAACGAATCGGGGCTGTATGCGTTCCACTCTGGTGGTGCTCACGCATTGACGGCTGATGGAGCGGTTCGATTCTTGTCGGAAAATATGTCAAATATCACGTTCGGTGAATTGGTGACGCAAAACACCGGATTTCCAGTAAGTGATTTTTAAGCTGATGCCTCGAATGCTCCCAATCACTGAACGATCCCGGCGTGTCGCGTTTGAAGTTGCGTTTTTGCATTCATCCGCATGAAAAATTCGCCACCACAGTTGCGAGTTTCGATCGGTTGAGCGTGAGCTCGTTCTTCCGCCCCAGAGCGGGCGGAAGGGAAGAAGCCCAGGGCTGTGATCGTTTCGATCGCTGCCCTGGGGCAATGAACTCCACAAGATTTGCCGCCCTGTCAGGGCGGCAGGACACGATCGATTGCCGAATTTGCACTCCCCCTTTGCCCTGACTGGGCAACGCCGTGAAGGATTTTTGCGTGTTCACAATTGGCGAGCAAGAATCGTTCACGATGTTGCCTGACAGGACAAAACTTTGCGATGTCCATTTCCAGGGGAAGGATCGAAACGATTGCACCCCTGGGGTTGGTCACTCCACCACGTTGTGGTGGTCAGAGGCACGGAGATCGCGCGTACAACCTCTTCCCATGTGAGGAGTTTTTCGAAGGGATCAACTTCAAAACTTGTCGCCGAGGGGCAGGGGGGCAAGTGTTGCCGCTGGCGGAGGCGACTCATGTGCCGGAAATGTCGGTCGTTGGACACGGAAATGTGGAAACACCCCGCCCGTCGAACCCGTGTGGCCTTGGCTTCTCATTGATGGGACAAATCATCGAACTCTCGGCTCAAACGCTCGAATTCCCGTCAAATTGCTCACAGGCGTAAAAGTCCCGCTCTGGTTCCAGACGAATGGAAGGTTTGGATGAGATTCCGTCCTGAGAATGGCCGCAAGGGCCGAATTTGAACAATGGGACAATCAAGATTCTCTCAGGCAAAGGAATGCTTCGATGTTTCGAGAACTCCCTACGAAACTCATCTTGGCGGTTGCCCTCACATTTTCCGGTGTTTCGAGTGCCACGGCAGGTGTGTGGCCCTTCGACGTGAACAGCCGATACATTTCGGGTTGTCGGTCTGGCAACTGCGGCGGTGGAGACTACTACGTCGGTGGATGGTTCCACGGCTGTTGCCATCGAAAGTGTCAGACGGGCCATAGGGCTTACGTGACTCCATCACCGTCCATGCCCGCTTCGGTCAATCTTCCCGCACCTGCTCCGGCGTCGATGCCAACACCGCGATAACCATTCCAACGGAATCGGATTTACGCAGCCCTTTTGGAAGGACGTTTCAGCGCGAAGTCGTCCCGTCCCTCGAAGCGATTCACGCCGCTTGCGTTGAGGGGATCGGAATTCGATCCTGAGAGGCGGTCCATCAGCAACCGGCTACCACAAGCCCAGCAGGCAACGTTCGATGCGTGTGCGTGCGGATGGATGATGTTGGGCGCTCTGAATGGCCCTCACGGAATCTCGGCATGGCTGGGGGACATCGGGTCAGGAACGAATCAGGCGGGGTCTCGGTGATTGGGTCGCTGGTCCAGTCTGGAGTCTTCTCAATGTCCCGACTGTAAGCCAACGGCTGGTCCCACTCGAAAGCCTGGCTTCCAGTCGACGCTTGCCCCTCACGGCTCTTATCGCCAAACTACAGACGTTACGTCACAAGTCGCGGATAAGCCAGGTCATCCGAGAGTTCTACAGGGGTTGGAAACACAAGTTGGGCGTCGCCACGCTGGTGATGGCCTGCTTCGTCGCGCCCGCCTGGCTCCGAGGGCTCAGTACTTTCGATCGAGTCTGCTTTGGTGGCCGAAATTCGTATATCACTTTTCGTTTCAGCAATCCAAGATTCGGGGACGAACTTGGTGTTTTGATGACGCACCGCCACCTTAGTGGTGCCAAATCTTGGACCGGATGGACTTCAAACACTAGGCAAGATGCACCAAGCACTAGGCCAAATGAACTGGGAACGAACGGGGATGCGACTGAAGCCGACGTACCAAAAACTCATGCCGAAAGGCGAGCACACGATTTCTGGCGGCTACAGTGGCATGGATTCCTGATCGGAGGAACCGATTACTGTTGGCAAGTCGCAGCTTCCTACAAGTCGATCGTCCTCCCGCCAACGGCGCTGTCCGCATGGCGAATGCTCAGCAAGCCAAGGCGGTCAGCCAAGGTGCCAGAATGAGCTACTTCAATCCGTGGCGAAGAAAATTTGGGATCGTCACGCTGCTGCTGGCGTGCGCGTTTACGGCGGGGTGGGTCAGAAGCCTCGCGACGATTGATTCATATTATCATGTAAATCGTGGAAACGGATACAGACTAGAGTCCGTTGATGGAAGAATCGAACTGCGGATTTCTGACCTTGCGAAGGTTGGAAACGCCCGCGGAGTCGAGTCGAGACCGATCGGAAAACGTCGCGAGACAGATGATTTCATCGCAACAAGGATTAAATTAATCAAAACGCGATTAAAGGTATTGCAGCACGCTCAAGAGAGCCTTACACAAAGCGAATTCGAAGAGTTGCAAAACGCGGCTGAGAAGGAACTGCGTGAGTTGCAAGCGACTCTTCCATGGTGCGCAGTCCCCTACTGGTCGCTCGTCCTCCCGCTAACGGCCCTATCCGCTTGGCTGCTGCTCTCGAAACCGCTGCCGGCAACGACAACCGAATCATCGGTCACAATCGCGAACTGAGGCCAGGCGCATGGGCGAGTTCTTCAAGCCGAGGCGACGAAAGATCGGAGTGGTGGCGCTGGCGATGTCCTGTGTGTTTGCAACGGGGTGGATTAGAAGTTATCGCGTGCAAGACACGTTCGTCATTGGATTCGGTACCGGCGCTTCCGTGGAGCTTCTGTCGGCCTGCAAGAGCTTGATCTTTGTGAGTGCAGTTCACCAGACTCCAAGCAACCCCCCGAAGGCAAGCTTTCTTTGGATGACGCACGAGCCGGCTCCCGACGAATGGTACTTTCCGATTGACGCGAATTTGGTGACCTCTTCAAAGTCTGCCGAATTCAAGTTGCATCAAGCCATTCTTCCTGTCCTTGGGACTGTCCATTACTTCAGGGCCTTTCAACTTCCATACTGGTCCATCGTCCTGCCTCTGATTTTGCTCTCAGCCCACCTTCTGCTCAGCAAGGCGCGGGCGGGAGCAGCAAGGCGTCCAAGTCTCGCTAATTCGGACAAGCACAAAGCGCACCCTGTACCTACTTTGAAGGGCGTGTCCCATGACCTATCAATTCAATGATCATTCGCCGCTTTGGAAACATCTTCAATCGTCCAAATTATTCCGCAAAACAGGGCTGCCATTGGAAAATTCAAAGTTCCATGTTGTCGTTAGCTGGGAGCAGGCCTTTGAAATGGTTGAGCACGAGGTACAGCTTTGGTGTTCCGTTGAAGCTCGCAACATGCTTTATGCCCCGTTGTCAGAAGAGCACGTCGAACGGTTTAATCTGTGGAACGAGGTCGCACGTTCGTATGTTGAACCGGTTTCGCGGTTCGTCGCTCATTCGATGAAGACCCCGGGGATTCCACCATTTCCGAGTCCAGCAAAAGACTGGATGAATGGGATCTTGATTGGCGCTTTCATGGAAGAAGAATACGAAGATTGCATTAACGTCACTCTATATCGCGACTTGGTCGATGTTCTCATCGACGGCCATTTTCCCTGTGGTTGGTATTGCCGAGCAGCTGCAGATTTTCCGCTTGCATCGCCGATAATTGTTTATTAATCACCCGTGCGATTCAGCAGGCCAAACGTGACTTGGTTTAGCGCATTCGCAAATTGCGGCTCATTGAGTTACGAATGATGGCGTAACTTTTTCTTGCGTTCGGATCTTCCACGGAATCCGATGCCTTCGCCAATGCTGCGGCCTGGCCCGCAGCATCAATGACTCAAACGACGATCAGCAGATCGGCCAGGATCGAAGCAATCTTCTCGGCATCGTCATCCGACTCGCTTTCGATTCTTGCAAGCGGGACGTCGCCGCTGAGAATTGTGATCGCATGATCCGCGCCTTTCGAAATTCGCGGAGTTGGGGCTTCGGATACGGTGAGAAATGCCTTCCCGTTCAGAAGAAGCATGATCACACCGTCGTCGCCAATCGCTTCCAGGTTCCCTCCTCGGATCGCTGCTAAGATCTTGTCTGCTGAAATGATCTGCATCTGTTCCAGCCCCCGGGATAGCTGCGATTCGATACTCCTCAAGGACACATTCGTCGAAACAGATCCGCCCGGCAAGCAAGTCTGTGTCCAAATGTGCGTTCGAATTAATCTGAAATGGTCTCCTCACGAATTGAGGAAACTCTTTGATCTGATTCGTAGGTTCGACGACATCGACTGGACGCCCCGGAATAACGTCGCCCGGCGAACTCAACTGATTTGCGTTCGCGAGTCGCCTGAGGGTGATCTTTTCTCACGCCCTCGACCGGCGATCAGACTCGACCTGCATTTATCGCGCGAAGATCGACTGGGATCGTGCTTGGGATCACAAGTTCGTTGATGGCGTTCGGCTGGGGCTGGAAATACGAACGAGGCCCTGCCTGTTGTGGCTGGGCCTCGTTGAAATTCCGAACGACAATGTCCGTGCAGGAAATGCGTTACCGTGGCTTAATTTGATTGGATTCGATCGGTTCGGACCGGAGAATTTCGAACTCTTCGGTCACGTCATCGCCGACGGGATTCAATTGTTCGTTCCGGTACCGGCCGGCGATGGTCCGATGCGCCTCATCCTTCCAGTGATAGAAGTTTTGCAGGCTGATCGCAAGTTGCAGGCTGAAATCCATTGATGAGGTTGGCTTGTCCGCGTCGAACCGTTCTGCGCAGTTGATGTTTTGAAACCATCGCATCCATGCTTTCGACCCGACAGGTGGAACTTGAGTGGCTGCCTGAAACAGTGGGCTGCTTGGTGACTTCGTCGGCGATTGAGCAGTCTGATGGCAGCTCATGCAAGAACTCAAGTAGTTATCGGCCGGGCCATTCAGACGGCCATTCCAACCCAGATGGGTGGGAGGCAATTCATTGTCATCGGGATTGATGATCGTTTGTTTCAGATGAGGGTTTCGTCGCGTGATCACCGGGATCGGATTTGTGTAATCGCCCCAGGTTCCATCGTTGACGTCCGGGTCATTTCCCCACTGAATTCCGACGGGTATCAAATTCTTCCACTTGTTCTTGTTGTTCATCTTGCCGTTGTATTGATAGTTGCCGAAGACCCAACCGTGGGGAGCCCGTTCGTCTCGTACCATCAAATCCATCTGGATCAATGACACCTCTTTGAAAACGCGGTTCGTCGCGAGATAGTTCTCGGTGACATACGCGTTCCATTTCAGTGGATTCGACAGCGAAGGAACCTCTTCCGAAGGCACGTCGGTGAACAGGACCTTCATGACCACTGTCCCAACGGGAAATCGCACATTCTTCGCATTGGGAACGTTCTTGTCGGCCCAGACCTTGCCGATCTGATAG
Source organism: Schlesneria paludicola DSM 18645 (assembly GCF_000255655.1). NCBI lineage: Bacteria > Pseudomonadati > Planctomycetota > Planctomycetia > Planctomycetales > Planctomycetaceae > Schlesneria > Schlesneria paludicola. The sequence goes on from NZ_JH636436.1 coordinate 966,969, forward strand.
CCGCCGAAGGAGTTGTAGATCGCGACGGCGTACATCTGACCGCCCTGGTAGGTTTGGCTGAGTGCCAGTTGCTGCGGTTGGACAGGGGCCTCTTTGGTCAGTCCATGCACGCCTTCGCGGCCACTCGGCCCATAGTGCTGCCAGGGGACATGAAACCACTTTGGTTGATCAAGCAATGCGGCATCGAAATCATCCGCCACATCACCACCAAGCACATTGTCGCGGAAGCAGTAGTCTTGAGCCGCCAGCAAGTATTCACGCCAATTTTTCTGAAAATCAATCTTCAGAAACTCGGGCCGCTCAGACACGTCCGGTTCGGCTTTCGGATACTTCTGGCTCAGCGTAAACAGCCGACCTTTGTACTGTGATGGCGAAGGCAGGAAGCCAAAATCGGGGTAATGCTGGTCGACGTACGCTTTCTCAGGATCTGCCGCTTGCGAAGCTCCACAACGTATCAGCGTCACTGCCGAAAGCATGATGGCCAGCAGAGCGAAGGTGTGAATGCAACGATTTCGACAATCGATCATCGGATGGGTTCCATAACGCGGAGAGAAATTCACTTCGAAGGGACTCTGTGTTTCCATGTTTTTGGGGGCTGCAACAAGGCGGATTGCGGCACCGATTCGTCCTGAACTTTGGGGCTGGACATGGGGGCTCGCAAGGCCGCGATTGTAGCGTCATCCTTGGTTGGTCGCCCGTTGTTGAATGATCTCCCGGTGACTTTTTGGTCTTCACGGCTGGCGACACGTGACCAGAAGTTCAGTCGTAGAGGCGCAGCGAGAGCCATGAATTGCGACGTCGCCTATTGCCTTCAAGAAATGGCGATCCGTGCAAGCGATTTGTGAGTCGCGTGAGCTCGCGAAAGAGGGCAGGGAACGGACAAGTCGCCGTTGCTCATGAGAGTTGGGAGGGACCCATGTTTCTGGTCGTCCCTCCGCACGAATTCACTTCGATTTCTGGCGCATCCTGGTGGCACAGGCATTCAGGGCTGGCAGGTGTACGCGTAGTGCCCGCAGATTCGTCGGCTTGATGGCTGCGAGTTCTTCGATGGCTTTTTTGAACGGCGGCATTTGAGAATTCAGTGTGCGAGCGTCTCGCGTTCGGCGCTGATCGACGCGTCGGACGTGCGATCCGTTGTACTCACGCCCATGCTGCTATCGCTGGCGGGGTCGACGCGACGAAATTCTGCAGGCACCTCAAACTCGGTGGACCGTCGAAGTCCCCCGTGTTGCGGCGGGTCAAGCCGGACCCAGAATGGAACGCGAAACAGAGCCCAGCAATCGCTGCATCGTGCCAACTTGGTAATAAACCACAGGGGCAGATACCCCCATCGTCGGCTCTGGCGCAGGTGTGGTGAAAAACATTTCTTGCAGTGCATGAGAGGGCCCCCCGAGAATCAATAATTCCGCGCTGTCGGATTCCGATTTTCACGTGGAGCGCACCAATATTTTGGCCGCCATACGCGCAAACTGACAAGCGGAGATGCAAACTTAGTCAGAAGAACTTCGGTGATCCACTGACAGATTTCAGAATTCACAATTGAGATGAGCAGTATGTGAATTTGTTCTTTTACGAATCCGAAAACCGAAGCGTCGGCAGCGTTCTGAGGGACGTCGTACAAGACGGGATCAGACTCAGTTTCCAGCTGAGTCTGAATTGAGATGGACCGCTGCGGATCTGGCGTGTGCCGAAAGTCTTCGCAGGTCCCCCAATCGTCCAACGCGACGTGCTGTCGGCCCTTTGACAATCGCGATTCGTCTACGAATTCTATCAGAACGCACAGCCTGATCGCGAATGGTCCCGAATTTTCTCGCTGAAAAAATGTTCAGAATTCTCTTTGCGACGGAAGTCAGGCGGTGTCAGGACAAAACGCAGGCAAGCTCGATTGGCGTTGGTTTGGTCCACCGTGTTGCTGGCCCGCGTCTCGAAGAGAATCACGGTTTTTGGCACTGTATTTCTTGTACGATGCCTTCGGAGTTGACCATCTTGGTCGATTTTGATGACCGCCATCGCTGCTGGAGCCGCATGAAATGACGAGGATCATGCGGCGCAGATTTCATCGAGCTTTGCGGGTCATCCTCTCGAACTTGCCAGCGCAGGTTCGTGTTGCCACTAATTCTTCTTTTTGCGGAACAGTTCGCGCATTTGGCGGAATTCTTCCAGCGACAATTCGCCGTCGTGATCTTTGTCGAGTGACACAAAAATCGCACTGACCATGAACGGATTGGTCTGCTTGAGTCGCGGATTCTGGCTGACCTTCAGAAATTCTTCGCGAGACAGTTTGTCGTCGTCGTTAAGATCCAGCGCGCTGAACAATGCGTCTTCACGTCCCTCGATCATGCCAAACTGGACTGTTTCGGTTGCGGACGCGGATTCACCCGGTTTGGGAACGGGAACATAATATTCGATGTACCCCAGCAGCATTTCGTCGTAAGTCTGATCGCCCCAGCGGACGGTGGATTTGGGATCGGGATTCGCAGGATTCTTGTCACTGTTGTCGAATGACGCGAAGAACTTCAGCGTTGTTCCCTTGGTGAAGGTTCTTGGTTCGGCATAGCGGTAGAGAAGCTGCCAGTTAAAATCATATCGCGGGATGTCCAGCAACGTTTCTCGGGTGCCGTCTGGCATGATCGCTTCATAGCGGCATGCTTTGCCCCGCAGGTGCATGTGTGGCAAATAGCCAAGCACTGTCACATCCGAACTGGTTTTGAATTTCGCGGAATCCTCGTGGTTGTCGGCCCCCGGTGGGATCTCGAACCAGGCATTGATCAGGCTGGCTGTTTTCACTTCATTCTCGGGTGGTTTATCTGCAAACATCAGGCCGATTTGAGTGACATCGTCCGTGGCCTTGCCATTCGGCGTATAGTGTATCTGGAATCGAATCTGGGTTCCCTTGGGCAGCTTCCGTGCGAATCCTGCCGGGTAGACCTGCTTGTTGTTGCCGGGGACATAGATGGCCCAGTAGTTGATTTCGTCTTGAGGGGAATTCTTCTGTTGATTGGCCGCACCGCGTGGGGGGCGGGCGAAGACTAGGATGTGGTGGACAACTTCCGGGGCACCGGGGCGAATTTCAATCCCTTGAATCCATTTGTCTTCTTTCAGCCCTGTCTCGACGACGACGTTCTGATAGCGCATGAAGCCGCTCTCTTGAACGTGAACCGGTTCTGGAAACTTGAGGACCAGATCCGGCATGCCGATCGTCCAGCCGCTGGCATATTGAACCGGCTGCGAAGCGTCTTTCACATCCCCCTCGGCTCGGTCGCTCTTAAGCCAGGCTAACAGATCCGTTTTGTCGGAAGGGCTGAGAGAACAGTCATTGATCCAGGGACTCACCTTTTGTCCCTCGACGGGGCTGGCGAACCAGGGCGGCATGGTCCCTTGAGTCACCACTGTTTCGATCATCTTGGCATGATCGATCAGATCGGCACGCGTTGCGAGCGAAAACGGGGCGACGCCACCGTCGCGGTGGCATTCGCCGCAATTCATCTGAATCAGGCGCGAGATTCGGTTATGATACGTCACGTCGGGATTGAGTTTCGGTTGGACATCGTTATCAAGCAGGCAGCCGGGGGCTTCAGTCGCCGCAATCTGCACGGGCTGTCCTCGCAAATACTCGTCAATGGCCGACATGAGGTAGCTTTTGCGGGGCGCCGCAGCGGAGTACCCCAATCCATATTGGTCGTCGATTGCGCCGTGATAGCGAACCGTTCGAGCAGGATCGAGCAACAAGACGTCGGTCGTGCTGGTCAGTTGCAGGGCCGCGCTAAGAGTGCCTTGTTGATCGTGAACGTACAGGCCGTTTTGACCAAGTTCCTTTGCGTCATGTTGAATCGCGACTGGCTTGTCCGTGGCCATCGGATTGACCAGGACGAATGTCAGCCCTTGCTGACTGTACTGGCGGGCGAGACGAACTAAGGTGGGAAAGTATTTCTTGCTGAGCGGACAACTGGTGCTCGTCACGGCGATCACAACGCCTTTGCGATTGGCGAAATCGCTGAGTCGGTGATGCTTTCCGGCGACGCCCTGAAATTCAACGTCGGCGATCAACTGCCCGATGTTTCGTTCTTTCGCGTTCAGAATCCGCGGTGCCTGCCGGACCGATGCTGGCGTTTTCGAGACAAGATCACCGGCGGCGATCACTCCCGCCATGCCAAAGATTGTCGCCAAAATACACAACCACTTGCCGGTCATGACGTTCCTCGCAACTCGAAAACTCGCTTGATCTCGTGCGGATCAACGGCGGCAGAGACGAACAGATGCATCCCTAACTGTAGAACCCAGTTCGAAAGCCTGTCCGTTTCAAGTAATCGACGATTTCAGGAAGTTTCGGCAAAAACGCAACAAAACAGCCGATTCGAATGGAATTCACCGGGGCAGAGAGAGGGAGGGCAAAACCACTCCGTTCTGACTGGTTCGCGTATTTCCCGCAGGCGTGTTGGCCTGCTCGTGGCGAGTTCCGTACCGCATCAACTCGGGTTCGATACGCTACTCGTTCCCGAAGGGAAGTGTGAGATGGCCCCAAATCCCTTGGTGCGTGTCGACTTGCGGCCGGCGGTCGACGCGCGGCGCAATTGACCAAGTCGCGCATCAAAGCTGCGAAGCAGTCCCACCGAAAGCTGCACCTCAAGACGGGGCACGCTCGTGTTGAGCTCAATGGACTTGCGAGTTCGATGCACTACGGAATCAACTTACCGTGCGCTCTTAACGCAGATCGAGTTAGCCAGCCTTGCGATTTGCGAACCACGATTCCGAGATCGATTTTCGCTCTGCGCGAGCCTCGACGGCGATATCGCTCATCGAACGCCCAGCTCCAAAACTCCCCAGTCGGAGGGCCTGTCGCAATTTTCGGCCCAAGTCAAATTGAACCAGATGGCGGTCGTCTGCGTATTCATCAATGGGCCGGCGGCCGTATTCGGATTGATCCATCACGTTGATCCTTGAGCAAGGGACCCGTTCCATCTGGTCGACACCAACGTTCGTCAGTAATCGACCGGCGTCACAGAATGATCCAAGATGGATTTGCTGTCGAGTCGAGTTCCGGGACATTTGTCCTGTATCTCACTGAACTTCGGCAGAAACGGCCGTTTCGCGACGAGTGTTCTCGTCCTTGCTGCGGTTCAAAGGCGAAATGGAAAGCGGTCGTACAAGTCGAGGTCGATCCGGACTCGCCCTCACGTTGTTCTCGAATGCCGTTGTGAATTCCGTCAACGTGTCCACGATCTGAAATCACAAGTGGCGCTGAATCCAAGCAATTGCCAGCGGTACGTACTCGACAGGCAACTTGTGATCGGCATCGATCTCGATCAGTTTCTTCTCACTTGAATTGATCATTGCGTAGAGCTGACGGGCCTGCTCGATGTGACACAATGGATCGGACGTGCCCATGATCATCAACATCGGCCGGTTCGCAATTCCCTCTGCGAAATTCTGTGGAGCCACGGGTGACCACTTTGAGATCTCGGCGGGCGGACAGCACGACACCGCGACTTTGATTCGCGGTTCGACGCCGGTAACCAGAAACGTCTGTGCCCCGCCCATGCTGTAGCCCAACATTCCGATCCGAGTCGCGTTCACGTCGGATCGCGACTCCAGGTAGTCGATCGCTCGACGATAGTCCCTCGTCGTTTGAATGTAAATTTCCTGTTGAGTGAAGTAGCCGCGACGCTGGGGGGTGTCCAATGTGGGGTCGTTAAAGTGGTTCACGGGGGCGAAATCATTTTGCGCAATGCGATCCCCATGGCACTGCGCATCCAAGGCAAAGATCGCGTATCCGGCCGCAAGCAGTCCTCGTCGAACGTTACCGCCTTTAATGTAGTTCCCATCGGTCCACCAGTGATCCTTGGAACCCGACCAGCCATGCAGCAGCAGAACACAAGGAAGTGGGCCCGAGCGATCCGTCGGGTACTGAAAATAACCGGGAACCAGAAACCCCTGTGCGCCGCGAAAGACGATCTTCTCCCGGGTGAATCCCTCTTTCTCAATCTTTTCGACGACGCGGGCTTCCAGTGGGATCGTACGATCGATTTCGTAGAATTGGTGCTGCGCTCGAGCCCCCTCCTCACCAAGCCGTTCGATCGGCGCGGGGGCTACCGTTTCGGGGACAGGTTGTCTTGCCTCGTCGGCAGCGATCGAAGTGCCAATGATCCGCAGCAGGACCAGCGCGGCAGGCAGCGCGGTCTGAGCGAGTGCGAACCGCACCATAGACGTTTTTTCCATCAACTGTGTTCCCTGCCACGGGACGAGACTTCGGCACGAATGTTATTTCGGCACGGATATTCTGTGGTTCAATCGTAGGCGTGCGGCGACGGCGCCAAGCGACCGTGCGACTCGGACCCGGCTGTAGTTCAAATCAGTTCTTCGATCGGCACTCCGCCGGGCAGGATCGGTGTCGGTCGACCGGCGAAGTTGCGGAATGATAGGTCGAGTGGCACACCCATCGCGTGATAGAAGGTGGCTTGCAGGTCGTTGGGCGTGAAGGGCCGCACGGTCGGTTCATCTCCTTTAATACTCGTTGCGCCAACGGCCTGGCCCATTCGCAATCCTCCGCCTGCCAGCAGAACCGACATCGTCTGTCCCCAATGTTCTCGACCGGGTTGACCATTGAAATTGCTCAGCCGCGGTGTGTGGGACATCTCGCCCATCACGACGAGCAACACGTCGTTTTGCAGTTGGCGTTCGTAAAGGTCCTGGATCATCGCCGAGACGACCTGATCAAGGACGGGAAGTCGGACCTTCATCTGTTCGAAGATATTCCAGACGCTCGCGTGGTCGTCCCAACTGAACGCCTTTTGTCCTTTCACGGTCGAGAAATCGATGGTGACCAATCGAACGCCCGCTTCAACCAGCCGTCGTGCCAGCAGGCAGCGTTGTCCGACGTCGTGACGACCATACCGATCGCGGACTTCCGCGGGCTCGGAATGAATGTCAAACGCCTGTCGCGCGGCATCGCCTGTCAAGATCGAGGCCGCTTCATGTTGAAAGCGGTCCATCGACGTCATCGCGCCGCTGGCATCGATGTCGCGACGGTAGCGGTCAAACTGTGACAGCAACGCGACACGGTCACTGAAGCGTGGCCTTAACGATGCTTCGACGGCGAAACCCGGCACGGAAAAGTTTGCGGCATTGGGATCGTCGGCGATCAGCAACGGATCGAGATGGTTTCCCAAATAGGCGCTGCCATAGTACTTCGTGTAGGGCATCGCGACATGGGTTGGCAACTGCGAAGAACGCGGCCCTTTCGCTCGACCGATCACCGCTCGCATGTCGGGATACTTCGGAAGAAAGGGAGGATTCTCGATCGCGTCCCCTTCGTATCCCGTCAGCATTGTATGAGTCGAATTGACGTGACCCGGGCTGTCGTGATGCAGCGACCGGATCAAGGCGAACCGATCGGCCTGACGCGCCAATAGCGGAAGATGTTCACTGATCTCGATTCCGGGAACGTTCGTCGCGATCGGCTGAAACTCGCCGCGGTATTCGGTTGGTGCGGACGGCTTGAGATCAAACGTCTCCATATGGCTGGGACCGCCCCACAGCCAGAGGACGATCATGGATTTGCCGCGCAGGCTGCCCGCAGCAGCCTGTGATTCCGAACGCAGCAGATCAGCCATCCCGAACGAGGACAGTGCCAGGCTACCGGTTCTCAGGAAGTCGCGTCGTCGTTGCGTTCCCAGGCAATCTCTCACGCCAGGCTCCAATCTGATTCATCCTGCGGTTCATCCGTCCGCCGATTTAGGGTACTTGGGCCGGCCACGGATCGCTACCGTTTCGCTATGCCCTTTTTGGCTTCCGGAATCAAAAGGCAGAAGAAATTCGGTCTCCGTTTGGATTGAAGTGGCCCAGGGGATTTCGTGGCAGGGGCACTTGAGGACATGACGCGCGACACGATGAGCCTGACGCTGGCTCTCGGTGTGGTTTTCGTCGGAAGGCGGTCAACCGGGACCAGAAACGCGAGTCCCGCCATGATTGGAGGAACTCGCGCGCTTCGGGTAACTACGTGGTCAAGAGGTCACGATTAGCGGATCAGGTCGACGGCATCTTGCATCAACTGGTTCGCGACGCTGAATGCCTTCGCATTGACCTGATAACCTCGCTGTGCGGCGATCAGATTCGTGAATTCCGAACCAACGTCGACATTGGAACCTTCCAAGCCACCACTCTGAATCGAGCCGGCTGAACCAGACAGGGGGGCAGAGATCGTCGGTAGACCGGACGCTGTCGAATACAACAGGTAGTTACTTCCCGCGCTAATCAACCCCCCAGGGTTTGTGAAATTCGCGAGCGCTATCTGCGCGATCGACTCGGACTTGCCGTTCGAGAACTTGCCCGTGATGACTCCATCCAGATTGACGCTATAGGTTTCAAGCGTTCCCTGGGCGAAACCATCCTGGTTTGATGCGGTGATGGTTGGGTTCGAGCCGGTTTGATAGATTCCATCCATCTTGTCCGGGGTTCCCAGATTGAGACTGATCTGTTGTGGTGACCCGAAGCCGGCCAGATTGTTGATCTGGAACTTGATGTTGCCGTCACCGTTTGTCCCGCGAACGGCTTCGGTAAAGCCACTGAAATTCGTGGTCGAACCTCCCGTATTGCCCAACGAATCGGCAATCTTGAGCGATAGGGATGTTTGCCCTTGCGAGCTCGCCGAGAAGACAATGTTTCCAGACGAATCCAACGTGGCGACGGCATTGCCGAATGCTGAGTTGATTGCGGTGAGTAGGTCACCGACTGTCGCCGGATTGCCTGTCACCGGATCGAACGCAGGGACAGAGACCGGCGCGATCGTATTGCCTGTGAAGCCGACTCCAGAGATTTGAATCGTATCGGATGGACCGTAGGGTGTCCCGGCGGGAAGATGTTGATCGAGCGATTCAAGCGTAGTCGCTGCCGTGGCAGCGACTCCACCCGTCGTCATCGGATTTTTCGAAACAAGCACTTCGGAGGTGCTGTTGCCCGCGATGCTTTGCAGCGTTCCATCAGAATTGAATGTCACCCCGGCGACGGTGTTATCGAGTCCGAAGCCCGAGATTGTTCCTTCGGACGGATCCATCGATGCGGTAATGTTCCAGCGGTTGTCCGAGATCTTCTGAAATGCGAAGGTCACGTTATGTGGTGTTCCCTGGGAATCATAGACCGGAATCACCGTCGTTGACGTATCGCCCGCTTTGCCCGTTGTCGATTGCACGAAGTTCGAGAATTGGGTCGCCGTGCCAGACGGAGTCGGAATCACGTTTCCCAGCGAAAGGGTGGTCGAGGCGGGGCCCGGTTGATTGGCGGTCAAGACGATGCGACCGGTCGAATCGAGGGTCGCGGTCGAACCTGTGGTTGTGGTTCCCGACAAGAACGCCTTGTTAATCGCCGACAGCAATCCCCCCACGGTGTCCTGGGTGGGGTCGCCCGTCAACGTGTATGTTGCGTTGACTTGTGTGCCATCAACGCGAGTCCCTGAGATCGAGATTTGATCGCCGACGGCATATCCAGTGGGAGTGGTGCTGGAAATGGTTGTCTTGTCGAGCGCATTCAGTGCGGTATTCAACGTTGCGGCGACCCCTCCCGAGACTAACGCTTGGCCGGATGTCAAAACTTGTGCCAGGGGGCCGACTGCGTTTGCGTTCAGATTACCGGTGAATGTCACTTGGGTCGTTGCTGAACCAGGGATCGTTAGTCCTTTCGGAATCTTGATATCGGTGTCGCCCGGTATCTGGAACGCAGGTGTCGTGGCCGTCGCTTCGCCGATGGTCCCAATGCGTTGTAGCTTGGCTCCTGTGGTGGGATCGACCATCGTTCCATTGGCGTCGGCGTTGAACGAACCGAAGCGGGTGTAAACAGTCTGGCCGCCATTGTTGAGAATGAAATAGCCGCCATCCTGAATTGCCAGGTCGAGCGGATTTCCCGTTGGCTGGAATGTGCCTTGTGTCTGATTGGTCGTCGTTCCGGCGACCTGCACACCCATCCCGACTTGCAGAGGGTTCTTACCGCCGGTGACTCCCGTCGGTTGACTACCTCCGCTGAGCAATTGCGAGAATTGGTTCGAGAACAGCAGTGTTTGCGACTTGTAGCCCGCTGTGTTTGAGTTCGCCAGGTTATTACCGACGACACCGAGCATCAATTGATTCGCACCGAGCGCTGAAGAACTGGTAAAAAGAGCCGGAATCATGGAGTAGGACCTTCGCTACGATAAGTGTAATCCTCGTGACGCGATATGCATCACAAAACCAACACTCGTAAGCGGCGTCCTTGCCGATTCCGAATCTATTTATTGAAGTACTTCAATCACCTCGAATTACGAATAAGTTTCTTGATCAAGGCCGAATCGGTCGTTCCGTGACCCATTCCACGCCTTTGCAATTTCAATGTCAGTTGTCGCTAGGCGCCCGTGAAGCCCGTAATCTGACTCAACGAAACGCTGTCTTTACCCACTGTTAACGAAACACTGCCGTTCGACATGTTGACCGCAGAAACGGTGCCCGATGCCGAGGCTCCAGACGTATTCGTGTACGAGATCTGCTTCCCAACCAGGTTGGAACCCTGTGAAATCTCTTGCAGTGTCAACATCTCGCTGAAACTGGTGTTCAACTTTTCCATACCGCTGAGCGTTGAGAACTGAGCCAACTGCGCAAGCATTTGTCCGCTGTCCGTCGGATTTAAGGGGTCTTGCGATTGGAGTTGTTTCACCATCAACTGCAGGAATTGATTCTGATCGACTTGAGAAGTGGCACTGGTTGACGAGGCCATGGAGATTGAGTCCTTTCCAAAAACGCCGAGTCGATTCCTTCACCATTTCCACGTCACTGTCCTTTCATCGAATAAATCGCCTTCGTTTCAACACAAAATTCTGTCGCGCTGACATCCGAACTGAAGTCATCGGCAAGAATTGCCGAAGCGGGGCCTATCGACGCCACGATTCAGGGCACTCGATGCGATCGTGATCACTGCCGCGTGGGCAGACGTGCACGTGATCGGAAGCCGCGCTGACGACGCGTTTCTGCTGAGCATGCCGTGCAGAGAGCTTGAAGCGAAACGTTTGATCAAAGCGGATCGCGCGATTGGCGAACGCTTGTTGAGTTGGCCGTCAGCATGGACCGGCTTGAGCCGCGATCATGTCTCGTTCGGTGAATCGAGATCTGCGCGAGAACCTCAAGCGACGTAATTCAGCAGCCCGCTGTTCGCTCGCGATGTCGTCGTGGCTGCAAGCGGTTGACGCCAAAAACGGGACGGTGGTGTGATTCGAATCGATCCCGTGTGAGATGATCCCTGATCACAAGACGACTGCTGCCCGCCGGACTCATTCGAAGCCTGCATGTCACCGAAGTTCACACCACGCTGCGTCAGAGACTGTCGCAGTTCATCCATCTGGCCGTTGATCAACTGTTGTGTGAGCTGGTCGGCGGCCGCGATACGAATCGAGACGACTCCCTCGTGAACCGACAGATGCACGTCGATTGTCCCTAATTCCTTCTGCTCCAGCCGAATCCGCACCGTTGTCGGACCTTCGCCGGTCGCTTCGTTCAGCTTGTCCGCGATGGCCGTCGAAAGCTGACTGGAAATTGATGACGATGAGTCCGGGCTTGAGAAACGAACATCGGTCACCCCCCCCAGAGTGGGGAAGAACGTCGTCGTACTGATGTGCGGGGCGTCATTTTTCGCAGGAGTTTGCTTTGAGTCGTCACTCGAATCGCGGTCGGCATTCGAGTCAGATTGATTCTGTTCCAGCTGCGAAGAACGCCCACCTGGATTCAGCGTCGACAGCGAAATCATTGATTCAGACAGAAGTCTGGTCCCGTCCACCGATTGGATTTCGCCGGAAGCATTAGACGGACGAACGGAAGCGGATTGGACGGGCTGCGTCACGGGCAGTTCCGATTGTCGAGCGATCACGGAAAGTGTCTCGGCTGCAGCCAGCTGCGGCACTTTCGAATCCGACGGCCGATCGGGGACACTGGCGCTTGGATCGTGCTTTGCCGCTTCGACAGTTGACGGTGATGTTTCCGCTGTCGTCGTTTCGAGAGAGGATTCGGATCCGTTCGACGTGATTGCCGTATTCGTTGTCGGCTTGTTCTTGGCTGAGCCGGCGGGCTCTTCGGACGTCATTCCTACGCCTGGTTGTTTCGAAGTCAGGCCTTTTCCATCGTCGAATGCAACACTGTCGAATGCAACACTGTCGAATGCAACAGGGTGTAGATCGGCCGTTTCTGCCGGAGGTGTGTCGCCCAGCAGGGTGGTCGGCACAAAAAAGTAATTGACGGCCGTCGTATTCAGGTCCTCTTTTGGCTTTTGCACGGGCCACTGATCGTCGTTTGATGACGGCGTTTTCGATGTCTCGCTCACTCCCGTTTCTGCGGGCGCGTCGTAGGCGGATTGGGGCGGCAGAGAAATTCCAATCTGCTGTAACAGTAAGACTTCAAAGGACGAAGTCGCTCCCAAGTTCGAGGTGGAACTGACGGAGTTCGCGCCAAACGACGACGACGCGGATGCGCTTTGATCGACAGGACTGCGATCGGCGATCCGGACTGCGGTGACGGCGGCGACCATGGTCGGGCGAATCCCATCTTGGGCGCCGACTCGTGAGTGGAAATGAATAGCCTGAAGCGAAGGTAGCGATTGTGACGATTACACAGGCGCACCTTCAGCGCAGACCAGTCGTTGCCTTTTGAGCCGAGACGCGATCGAAGCAGAATGAGGTTGGTATATGCAGAGCCACTCGAGTGATCGTGCATTCACTGGCGTGGTCTCAACCGAGAATCGGCAATTTCTGCCGATTTCATGCGCTCGGTATTGGAGCGAACACGAATGATCGAATTCCTCATTCCGCTGAAATTGCCGGTTCGCGCGGCTGAGCTAACGGGCGTGACCGAATCACCGTCGGCGCGAATTCTTCAAGAAAGAGCCAGCTGGGGCACTCGACCTCGGCAGAATCTGCCGAAGGCCGGTGAGAAAACATCGCACCAATCGGCGGAAATTGCCGCTCAGGCCGAACGACTCGAGCAGGAACGACGGAGTCTGCAAGCGGCGGCTGAACAGGAATTACGCGTCCTGCAGGAACAAAGAACGCTTTTCCAGAACGCGGCGCAAGAGTTGAATCGCGTTTCAAAAACCGTCGAACAACAAATGAGCAGCCTGATTCGCGAAGTCCAAGAAGCAACGATCGAATTGGCCCACGCCATCGCTTCCAAATTGGTTTTCGAAGAAATCGACGAAGATCGCTTTCCCATTGCGAACCTGGTGCATGAAGTCGTCAGCCGACTCGAATCCAGTCAGGCTCCCGTCGTTCGGCTTCATCCCGCCGATCTGGCACTGGTCCAAGACCTCTCCACGATTGGAGACTCCAATGGCGACAAATCCATGCAGTTCGTCGCCGACGCCACGCTGGTTCGCGGTGATTGCAAGGCAAAAGCGGGCGAGATCACCGTCGTCTACGAACTTCGTCGTCAGGTCGAGGAAATCCGCCGCGAACTTCTTTCAACGGTAAGTGGACATGCTGAACCTCGAAATTGAACGCCTGGTCCGCGAAATCCGCACATGTGACGGATTTCAGGTGCAGAGCCGCTTGCAGGTCGTTGAAGACGGGCTGGCGTGCGCATTACCGGCGGCATTGGGTGATCAATGCCTGATCATCGAAAAAGGAGGACGCCAGATTCCTGCCGAGGTCATTGGTTTCAAACGCGGGTTGTCTCAACTGGCGCCGTATGAATGCGCTGATGAACTGCGTTCGGGACAACTCGTCCTGCGCTTGCCAGAGCGTCGTTCCGTTCCTGTCGGAAACGGAATTCTCGGTCGGATCTTCGATGGACTCGGCCGACCCATCGACGGCAAAGGGCCCGTACGACCTTCCGAACGTCGCGTCGTCCGCAACACGCCCCCATCGCCATTGCAGCGCGAACGGATCAGCAAGCCGTTCATCACAGGACAGAAGGCCATCGACGGCCTGCTGCTTTGCGGACGCGGACAGCGGTTGGGGATCTTTGCTGGCAGCGGCGTGGGCAAGAGCACGCTGATGGGCGAAATTGCCAAGTCCGCGGAAGCCGACATGAATGTCATCTGCCTTGTGGGCGAACGCGGATGTGAACTTCGCCCATTCGTCGAGGACTGCCTAGGGCAGGAAGGGATCGCCAAGTCCGCGGTCGTCATTTCCAGCAGCGATCAATTGCCCATGATGCGCATTCGCGCCGTCGAGACCGCCATTGCGATGGCCGATTCGTTTCGATCACGCGGAGCCAACGTGCTGTTCTTCCTCGACAGTCTGACACGACTGGCCATGGCGCAACGAGAATTGGGCCTGAGTCTGGGCGAGCCGCCCAGTGCCCGCGGGTATACGCCCTCGGTGTTTCAGATCCTGGCAAACACGGTCGAACAACTGGGCAATTCCGCGACAGGAAGTATCACCGGCTTCCTGACCGTGCTGGTCGAAGGGGATGACCTTTCCGAACCCGTGGCAGATTCTGCGCGTTCGCTGTTGGATGGCCACATTGTGCTCGATCGCAAAATCGCGGAATCCGGTCGTTTTCCGGCCATCAACATTTCCAATAGCGTCAGTCGCGCGTTTCTGAATGTTTCCGATCCGGCGCAGCAAGCGGCAGCACGAAAGATTCGCAACATCATGGCAACCTATGCCGACGTCCAAGACTTGATCCGGATCGGGGCCTATACCAAGGGGACAAGTCCACAGATCGACAAGGTGGTCGAGTTAATGCCTGCTGTGAATACCTTTCTTCAACAGGGGTTACGCGAACGTCGCACACTTCAAGAGACCTGCGCCGCCATGCAACGCCTCGCGATGGCATGGCCCTACTAAAACGACCGTTTCGCCTGTCTCGGCAAGATGACAATCTTCGTTGCATCGCAATCGCAACCTGCTCTTCGCAAACAAGTTTGAGCCGATGAAAAAATTCCAGTTTCGTCTCGAACGCGTCTTTCACTATCACAAGCAGCGGCTGAAGCAGGCAGAACTGCGATTGGCACAGGCAGTGATGGAACGTGATGCCGCTCAGGCCGCCGTCACCGATTGCTTGCGCAGAATTGATGAATCCTGCCAGCTTAACGAATCGGTCGGACAACTGATCAATCCCGCAAGTCGGGCAAATTTTACCGCGCATGTAGAACAACTCGGGGTAATTCTGGCGACCGCACGCGAACGGCTGAAAGTTTCCGAACTGCGATTTCGAGAATCAGAGCGTGTCTGTGCGGAAATCACGCGAGATGTCGAGGGGTTTACACATCTACGGGATGTGCGACGCCAAGAACATCAGGACGAGGTCAACCGCCAGCTACAGATTGAGCTCGATGAAGTCGTCATGCGGCAATGGTCGCGCAACGACGAAGGGCCTTGGGCGGGAACCTCGTAATGAAACTGCTGATCCAGATCGTGCTGGTCGCCCTGGTCATTGGCGGGCTGTCGGCCGGCGGATCGTTCTATTGGCAGCAGAAGATGGCCAAGTCGGCGGTCGTGGCACCAAAGTCCACGGACGACGAGGCGGATTCCGACGCGGACGAAGGCACAGACACGTCCCACGAAGCCGATCGAGCGGCCGAACCGCCCGCGGCGGCTGCGGCTCCTGTTGTCGTGGAATCGCCGCCAGAACCCCCGAAACCCGTCGACGTTCTGCAAACGTTCGGGCCACCCGCGGCCATTCGACCTCCTTATGATCCGAACGCGGATGAGGCCGGCGATTTGATTTCGCGACTACGTGCCCGCGCGGTTTCCACCTCGAAACAAGAACGTCGGGTGATGGAACGCGAAGAGTCGATGAAGTTGATTATCGAAGATTTGCGCATGGTCCAATCTGATGCCTCCCGGTTGCGAAAACGGATGCTTGAAGAGGCCGATATGTCGCTGACCGCAGCCGAAAACCTGCGGCATCTTGTGGAAGCGGAACGCGCGGACAATCAGCGAGCGACCGAAGAAGAACGGGCCCGCATTCAGCAGGATCTTGAAGACGAACGCAAAGTTGCCGACGATCAGATCGAAGAACTGCGCCGTGAGAAAGAAGACGCTGTCGCCGCTGCCGAGGAGGCGCTACGGGTCGCTCGCGAAGAGCAGGAAGAGCTAAAAAAACAACTGGATGCGATTCGGAATCCTCCGCCCGTGATCGATCGCAGTGGATCTCCCGAAGAGACTGCAAATCTCAAAAAGTTGTCGAATGTGATGAATTCGATGCCGGCCGACAGTACGTCGAAAGTGCTGGTGGAACTCGTTGAGAAAGGTCGCACGGAAGCGGTGGTCGCCTTGCTGAACGCAATGAAGCCACGTCAGTCAGCCGAAGTGATCTCGACCATCTCCGAATTGAAACCGCAACTGGCCGCCGATCTGGTGGAACGTCTTAAAAAACTGAAGAAAGAGAATTCGCTGCCGCCTGCTCCTGCGAAATAATCTGCAGGGCAACTCGCGGCCTGTTTTTGATTCGCCGGTGAAGGCAACGGCAGTCGGTTTGATTGTCGTGTCAAAAATGTCTCGTCGGGGAACAATTTAAGGACGCGGACTTCACGGCCGCGTCAGAGTGAGCGTTATGGGGCTACTCACGGCGAAACGTGTCGTGGATTCGATCGACTCGGCGAATTCCCTGGAGTCCGCCAAGGTGCTGCACGAGTGTTGCGAACGCGGCACCTCGTGTCGGTTCAAACTGATTCACAATGGCTATGTGGCGCCTGCCAGGTTTCTCACTCTGAACGGCAGCAATGTTCGATTGCAGTTGTCAGTCGAACACGATGACGAGCCGCTACCCGAGCAAGCAATTGCCTGCATTTCGTTCTCGTATCAATCCAAGTTTTGCGCCATTCTTGGCTGCGTGATCGAAGTTGGCCCCCTCGTCGCCGAATATCAAAGTGTCACGATCTCGATCCCCAAACAGGTGCTGACGACAAATCTGCGGCAATCCTTTCGAGTGCCTGTCGTTCCTGACGCGGGATTGGAAACGCGGATTCTGCTCCCCAACCAGCAATGGCTACCCGTTCAGGCGCGCGATCTCGCCGATTCTGGCATCGAAGTCGAACTCACCGCCGCCGATTGGCCAGAACTGACCGTCGGCACGGCGGTGGCCATCGAACTGCGGTTTCGCGGCGAGACACTCGAGAAGCCCGGAGAAGTGCGTCGCATCAATGCTTCAGGTTTTGGAATTGCATTTGATGACGTGGGGAGCGAATGCGAAGCGCCCCGCGATGCACAATTGGCTCGCATGACGCTCGTCCTTCAACAACTGTGGCTGAAGAATCGGACGAAGTAGCGACCTTCACAAACCAGGCGACAACTCCCTCAATAGGGAATTCCCAGTCGTCGATAAACCGACGACAAGAGCCAGATCGGGCCAATCAACAAGAAGGTCAGATCGGTGAAGAAAGAGGGCTTTTTTCCCTCGATGGAATGCCCAATCGCCTGACCAACCCAAGCGGCCGCGAACAGGACCAGCGCGAACTGCCAGACCGGCATCACGTTGAGCCGCTGAAAGGCGATAATCATTGCGATCACCGCGATTGAGAATGCGAGCATCCCAATCGCCAGTGTCATGGACAGTCTGAAGTAATAGATTAGCGACACGCTGACGACGACCGTCGACCAGTTCAAGTACGGCACCTGATGCATGAACGCGGGTGTTGGAATGTCCCACAACAGCGCGAGAAGGCTAGCGGCAATCATTGGGACGCAGATCCAATGGATCTTTTTGTTCGTCCTGTTTTGATGGCACTCGCCATATTCCGCAAACCATTGATCCGGAGTTTTCTTTCCCATCGCTTCCACTTCTGAATGAACAGACTCGGGCCGTAACAACACGTCGCTATCGATCGTTCGCGACCTGGACCGGCATCGCGCGAATCCATTCCCGAATCAATTCGTTGGCCTGTTGATGTGCCATGTTGCGGGCAAGACTCGGCATGCGTGCCCCCGCTTCTTCCGTTTCCAGTCGGAACATCAGGATCGATTCGTCGGGCCGGCCGGGAATGATGTCGTATCGCCGTCCCCCAGACCCTTTGCCGGCGGCCACCGGCGATTTGAACACACCATACTTCGCGGGATCGAGTTGCGCCGTCCGCAGGTCGAGCCCCGATGTTCGGGCGGAACCGACGGGATTGTGACAATGAGCGCAATTCACATCCAACCACGCTCGGGCACGGTCATCCACCGACCCTGTCGTGGGGTTATCATACTGCGCCATTTTGGCAGACCTGTCTGATGGTGCGTCGTGCAGCAACCCCTTCTTGATCCATTCCGTTATTTGATCGGAATGGTCACCGGGATGGTACGTGCGATTCAGATTCTTGGCGGTGGGCCCCAGCGGCACGAACTTGCCATCCTGGCCGTGGCACACAATGCATTGATTGGCATTTGGAATCTGGTAGTGGTTGGTTTTCAGCGTGCCATCCGCATCCTTCCACGACACGTCGACGCTGCCGCCGCCCAGTCGCAAGTCCGCGTCGGTTTGGGCGTCATTCCAGACGTACGAGTACCCATACCAGCCAGAGGCCTCTCGCAATTCGATACGCGTTTCCACATAACGTTCGCCCGCCGTCTTGTCCGGCTTGGTGTCGGGATAGGCAAACGTTTTGGCGATGACCGTTCCCACGGGAAATTCGAATGCGGCGTCGGCAGTCCACGTCATCCGACTGCCTTCGGGCAGACGGATCGTGCGATGCTTCGCGGTATAGTCCGAAAACAGCGGCGTGTTCAGTTCATAAGGAATCAACGACGGTTCGGCGACGAACGCGCCGTTGACTTCGCGGAACAGTTTCCACTCCGACAGCTTCTTGGGAGCAGCCCGATAAACGGCCACGGCCGGATTGCCGGCACCTGTTGGCGCAGCGTGCGGCTGCAAAGCGACGGGTTTGAGGTGCGCAACTTCCACATTATAAGGCGCAAGACTGCGATCGACACGGTATTTACCTGCAAGCACATTGGCGGGAGTAAAATCGTCAACATGAACATTGGCAAATGTCGCATCTCCGTTATTGCGAATGGCCGATCGCAGCGAATCGGGTTGCTTGCCATCCACCAACTTTCGTTTGTCGGTGATCCCGTCATAGAAGATATCGGGAAAGGGAACCCCGATAAGGGGCGTCAGCAGCGCACTCAGTTGGCCGGATGGCTTCTTTCCGCCGCCCGACATTCGGTTGTCGTGAATGGAGAACGCTTCAGGGTAGGGGTCGTATTTCGCGTCATTCAACTTCCGTTCGGTGATCAGAAAGCTCACAATCATGACATTGCTTGTCTGGTTGCCCTTGATATCGTTATCGAAAATTTCGACTTGATCGGTCGCCATCAACATGACACCCGTCCCGGCAGGAACATCGGCGACCATCGTTCCCAGCGGTGCGAAGTTCTCATGGTTGTTGTCGACGATCTGATTGTGAAACACGCGCACCCCGCCGCCGTTGACCAGATTCAGGCCCGGCAAATCAAAGATCAGTACACCGCCTGTGTTGTCCGTGGCAAGGTTGTCGAAGACATCGGCGTTCACCGTGTTTTCAATCTCGATCCCGGTCACATTGGTACGAGCGGTACACCCCTTGACCACCACATCGCGGCATTGACCACAATAGATTCCTGCATCCGAGGCACCGATCGAGACCGAGTTCTCGATCAGGACATTCCGGCATTCGACGGGGTAAATGCCATAGGCCCCATTGGTCGGCTTGGGGCCGGCGGTCCATTCCACACGCACACGCCGGAATGTGACGTCTCGCGCTCCTAACACCTTGATTCCGTTTCCAACGGTGTCTTGCACCGCCAGGTCCTCAATCACAAACGCGTTGCCCGTTGCCGTCAGGCCGCCACTGCCCGAGTTCTGGTTCTTGAACGACAGGATGGTCTGATCCTGCCCCGCGCCGCGAATCGTGAAGTTGTCGCACACGACATTCAGTTCGGTGTCGAACTCGTATGTCCCCGCGGCCAATTCGATCACGTCGCCCGGAACGGAGTTGATCAACGCAGACTGCAATTCATATTGCGCATCCGCACTGGGTGAAATTCGCGTGATCGATGTCTTGCTTTCAGTACGTTGATCCGCGGCACGTGTGGAAGGTGCCAGTATTGCGAGGCAGCCGAAAGCAACGAAACGTGTCAGAAGTGCTTTGTGCATCTTGTGAATCGCTTTGTAAGTGTGAAACTCGATCCATGAAATACGAATGCCGACTTTGATCGGTCAGACGAATTGTTTCGACGTGCTGCGTTCCAGCATGATCTTTTACCTCGACTTTGTGAAGCGGTGTGCTTCGGCCACAGCGTAACCGTTCACAGCCTGAAGAGAGGGGGGCAAGCACATTTCCCCGGACCATTGGAATCCACAGTGCTTCGACCATCGCAGCTCGGTCCTTAGTCGCGGGAAAATGAGCCAGTCCCCGGCCTGTGAACGGTCACGTTCACAGCCAACTGAAGTCACAACAGTCTGACGGCATTTGCGAGCCTTCTTGTGTACGACAATCGATTCGTCCCTTGAAATCAGGACGGCAGGCACGTGGGTTTTCACGTTGTCAATCGCCCTGTTGAATCTTCACAAAACCTGTCTTCGTTATGTTTATGGTCTGTCAGCCCATGAGTGCTGCGGCAAACAGAGATGGCAGTCGAGCGATCGACGTGTGGTCATAAAGTCCAAAAAGGTGTTTCGCGACACTGAGCGCCGTCTTATGCCCGGCGAACCAGACCGGTTTCGGGAAGTTGATCAGCGGACCTTCGAGGACCGTTTTTTCATACTGATCGAGCAGATACATATTATGGACATTGCCAATTCCACTATCGACATTGTTCAGCGTTGCACCGGGATAGGCACCCCACGGCGGACTGACCAGGCCATAGGCCAGACCCGACCATTGATTCACGCAAACGGTCCCATAGCGAAGTCGTAACAGACATCGCTCGACATCGGCAGAGTGCTCATGTCGGAAGGCGCGGGGAAATGTGACCGATGCGCACAGCGAACCGAAGACAACGTCGTTCAGAAAGTCGGTCGCCGTTGCGAGGAAGTCCGAAGGCGAAGCACCCCCAAGCGACGTTTCGGCACAGACGCACGTGAACGATTCGACTTGAAAGAGTTCCGGACGCTCGTGGGCCGATTGATCCGGTAACAGCGTCCACGGCAGACAATTGTCCTTGTCCGGTTGAATCGCATTTGCGGCAAACCGTTCGTAACGTTCTGCGGCGCCGGGATACCACGCCGGGCGACGAGGGGTCTCTGAGAGATAGACGTTCAGAAGTTCGAGAAACTGCGACCGCTGTTCCCACTGCTTCCATGTGACGATGACGCGTGTTGTCAGGCAGTTGAATGACGCGTTGTTGGTGATCGACGCGACGAGATGCCGGGCTTGTGAGTGCAGTTCTCGCGACGAGTATCGGCCTGGGACGATGATCCAAGGACTGACGTTCCCTAATTCGCTTGTGACCGGCTTGGTGAACAGTGGGTCGTTGGCGTGTTTGCGTTGTTGCTGTTCGTCGTGAGTACGACCCCAGACGATGGAGTCATGTGTCGCGACCGATCCGGTCAGGTGGACGTCGTCGATGGCCGCGTCGTGAATCAACTGCGCTCCGACGGCCGCACCTCCTGTGACAATGCGTAACAGGCCCGCCCGTACGAGCGGCGAGAAGGCCCGTTCGATCACACTCGCCAGGCTCTGGTTGACGGGATTCATCTTCAAGACGACCTGACGCCCCTCGAACATGATTCGATTCAAGCAGTCGGTGACCGGGATCGATGACACGTTTCCCGCGCCTAAAACGGCCGTGATCCCGGACAAGACGCCGTCTCGCGCCGTGTTGACGCGATTTCCATGGATCGTCTCGACATCGATCCCAGGTTGCATTCGCACACGCGCGGTAAGGCCCGAGAAGGTCAGACTGTCAAACAGACCCGCTGCCGGAAAGACGGGCACGGCAAGCTGCCCATTCTTCAATCGCTGAATGGACCCCGGAAGCCTGGGGGCGGGAGCCGACTTGATTGCTTCCAGCGTCTGCATCGTCAGGCGGAGTTGGCGGGCGATGACGGCCGGGCCGCTCAGCAGTTCTTCCGCGAGCACGGATGTGTCACCTGGGCACTGCTTGAGCCGTGCACCGGTCTGTATCCATTCGTCGACGATATCGACCATCCCACTCAGGGACTCACGACAAAGACGAACACGATCATCGATCGAGACGCGTTGAATCGAGCGGGATCGCGATTGCAATTCACTGACGGCGGCGGCAACAGAATCCGAGACGATCACGATGGGCTCGGTCCTAAAATTGAGGAAATGGAAGGGATGAATTGTCTCAACAAAGATCGTCGCTGCAACAGGTTAGCGAGTCCACAGGTGAGCCTGTCCTCGAACCAGTGGGCTAAGTCCTACGATTTGTGTGCCACCGGCTCTGGCAGTGCCCGATCCGCTTTGATCCTCAACAGCAGAATGAAGGGCGTCGAGAGACCATTTGACAAGGGTTTCTCTCTCAAGAAGGATTGCCGTTCGATTCCCAACCAACGGTGCTCCTCATTTCTGAATCCACTGTCACTGGCACAGCCAGTGACACACAACGGAGATTGATCTTCGACTGCGTAGAAACCTCCGATGTCACAGAAACATCCGAATTTTCATTCGTCACGCTCCACTAGTATTCGCCGACCACTTCTCCCCCGGCACGGGTTGCCAAGGCATTGTAGATGGTCGGCGAAATGCTGGATGAAATCAGTTTGACTGTGCCATCCCCGAGCAAGAATTGGCCACCGCCAACATGATCACTGCGAAACGTCGTGGTGAAGTGCAGTGGGTCGGCACAATTGTAAAGACCTGCCGCCGGGCTTTGGACGTTCGCATCGTTATAGATCGATTCCATCACGGGATTAAGATTCAGGCTGCTCGCGTTGGCATTCGCGACGTTGGCTGTCGTTCCGAAATTTCCCCCCGTCGTCGCTTGCGCATACGGCGAACCAAGTCCGACCAGGCCGGCCGCGTTTGGTTGAGGATTGATCCAGCCAGCCCCCACGAGTGGTGTGATCGAGCCACCGGTGACGGGGGTGGTTGGCGCGGCCCCTTGCGCGATCTTCCAATTGGGACTGGACGATCCTTCCCCGACACACAACGTGTTGCTTGATCCGTCCGCCAAATTGGCGAATGTCGTCTTGAGGTTCCAGCCGAACATTCCAACCTGCTGATCCGCGGCGGGATTGAAGCACCAGCCTTTCATCGCACCTTTGCACAGCAAGTAGTTGTTGCCCCCCAGATTCTGTCCGACGGAATATCCTGCCAGCAGGGAGTTGGTGACCACGTTCGGACCGGCACTTGATGGGCACAAGTAAACCGGGATCACAGTCGATGCAACCTTTGCCGTCTGACTCTCCCAGGGAGTTGTGTCGACATACAGATTCTTCAAGTTCGCCTGATCCAGGTAGGGAAGGATCGAGGCAAATGCCCCGCAGAAAACGTCGATACCGAGTCCTGGGTAACCGGGACTGTTCGGCTGAACCGAGGCCCCCAGCGGAAACATTTGATTGACGTCGTAATAGTTGTGCATCGCCAACCCGATTTGCTTCAGGTTGTTCTTGCACTGGGTGCGACGAGCCGCTTCGCGTGCCTGTTGAACGGCCGGAAGCAGGAGTGCGATCAGGACGGCGATGATCGCGATGACCACCAGCAACTCGATGAGGGTGAATGCTTTTCTCTGCCGAAATGAACCGCGAAAATCTGGTGAAACCATGAATCGCTCCTAAGGCAAAAGCAACGCGAAATATCGACTCCCACAGCGGATGCAAACGGATAGGTACGAAAAGAAACGAGATGTCCATTCAGAACAAGCACCAGCAAGGATGCTTTGTGGTTCGTGAGGGAAATCAGAGTTGCTGCGCAGCACGAACAATGTCAGGTCCGCCAAGAGGCGTCGCCGACAATGCACATTGAAACCTGGAACAGGATTGATTGGTGTTAGTATTTTACGCTAAGGCATTCGTGTACGAATTGCCAGAGACAAAATGGTTTTCTTCTTCGCAAGAAACGTGGAGGCAACTCGATTGGGGGGCTGGATGGGGGCGCGGGCATCAAGGATCGGGACAGTGCATTCGGGATCGGTGAGGCGACGTTGGGAATACATTCTGTCGAGAAGTGTTATGGCCCGTGTCGCATGTTGAAGTCGTCAGATGCGTGCAGGCGGATTCTTTGATCCTGATGGATTTGCCGTCTCTGGCACCGGCGGGGAAACCGGGCGTTAGAGCGGGGCGGTCAGTTGGGACATCAGGACGCCGGCCGCGACCGACACGTTCAATGACGGAACGGTCCCGCGTGGTGTCAGCTTGCAGATCTGGTCGCATTTCTCAAATGACAGGCGTCTTAATCCCGACTCTTCATTCCCAAGGATCAGCAGCCAAGGCCGATCGCGCGGGATGTCGCGTACGTCCTGTTCGGCATGTTCCGATGAACCCAAGAGCCACACACCCGCCGTTTTGGCGATGTTCATCGCCCGGGCCAGGTTGGTGGGTTCACCGAAGGGAACATATTCCAGACCTCCTGCCGCGACGTCGTAGACCGTGGCCGTCAACGGGGCCGAGCGATCTTTCGTCATGATGATCCCTTTGACGCCGAAGAACGACGCCGTACGAAAGATCGCTCCGACGTTGTGCGGGTCTTGCAGGCAATCGAGCGCCAACCAAAGGCCGGGCCCGGTGCCGACGTCGGCAAACAACTCTTCAATCAACACGCCTTGCCGCTCGCGCACGGTGGCCTGAGCCAATCCGGTGCGTTCCGATTTGTGATCGCCTTTGCCGTGTCGAGGTTCTTCCGCAAGATTAGTACGGATTGGGATCTCCAGTTCGCGGGCTGTCGCGATCACATCAGCCCACGCTGGCGAGGGTTTTCCCGCTGGCACCCGAACGTCGATGACATCGGCGGGACGAGTTTTCAGGGCAGCCAAAACGCTATGAGGGTTCTTCAATACCAACGACATGCAAAATCCTTGAAGAAGTCCCGCTGCTGATTTGCCGCGGGATTCTCGTCTATGTTGGGGAGGATGGCTTGCATCGAGCCATCACCCGAAATTCCGATCTTCGATGATTCCGGAGCATCCTTAAGGACGGTGCGCCTCGGCCATCGTTCCATTTGTTTGTTCTTGTCGCTGTTGCACGTCATCGTCGCGACAACGCGTTATTCGCAGATTTTCGCCAGCAGTTTCTCGCGAACGGTCTGCGGATCGGCCCCCTTGACGGCTTTCATGACTTGTCCGATCAGTGCGCCGACGGCTTTCTCGTTCCCTGATTTGTAGTCGGCAATCGCTTTGGCACTGCGTGACAGCACTTCGACAATGGCCGTGTCGATGGCACCAGTGTCCTGAACGATGGCCAGTCCCCGTGCGGCGATAATCTCGTCGATGCGTGAGATCGAGGGGACCGCTTCCGCATCGCCTGCGTCTGTCAACAGCGTTGAAAAGACCTCGCGTGCAGACTTGATCGTGATCTGCTTTTTGTTAATCCGTTCCAGAATCGCGGCCAGAACCGGCGGACGAATCGGAAACTCAGCGATCGTGACGCTGCGTTCTTTCAACTCGCGCTGGATGTCCTGGGTCAACCAGTTGGCCGCTTGCTTACCGTCTCCGCACGACTTGGCGACATCTTCAAAGTAATCGGCGACGGGACGTCCCTGATCAATGATGACGGCTGCGTCGTACGCAGTCAGTTGATAGTCCGCCAGAAATCGCTCACGCCGGACCGCGGGCCGCTCGACCATGTCACTTCGGATCGCCGCCAGAAGCGGATCGTCTGGGATCACCGGAACCAGGTCCGGGTCCGGGAAGTACCGATAGTCGGCGGCTTCCTCTTTTTCCCGCAGCGGATAGGTCACGCCACGATTCGGATCGAAGCCGACGGTGCGCTTGTGCCCGCCTTTCGCGCCCATTCGAATTCCAGTCGCTTGAAATGACTCCCACTGCCGGGCGACTTCGTATTCAATAGCCTGTTCTGTAAAGCGAAAGCTGTTCAGGTTCTTGATTTCGACGATCGGAGTCGGGATCTTGGTTCCGTCGGGCTGAATGACATGCAGGTTGACGTTGGCATCACAACGCAAACTGCCTTCTTGCATGTTGCAGTCCGAGACTTCCAGATACGTCAACAGCAGTTTTAATTCTTCGAGGAATCGACGCGCTTCGTCGGCCGAACGCAGATCAGGCTCTGTGACAATTTCGACCAAGGGTGTGCCGGCACGATTCAAATCGACACGGCTCTCACGGCCGCGTCCCGATTCATCGTGCATGTTCTTGCCCGCGTCTTCTTCCAGGTGCGCCCGCAGAATCCGGACGCGCCGTACGCCATCCGTCGCGGTTCCCGCTTCGTCGCTCAGCGTCACGTCGACGTGACCATCATGGCTGAAGGGCAGGTCGTATTGACTGATCTGATAGCCCTTGGGGAGATCGGGATAGAAATACTGTTTGCGATCCCATTTGGTGAACGGGGCAATCTGACAGTTCAATCCCAACGCCGTCTTGATGCCCAAGTGATAGGCCCGCTCGTTCAGGACCGGCAACGCGCCGGGCAGTCCCAGGCAGACGGGGCAGGTTTGCACGTTGGGATGGTCAGGATTGAACGCCGTCGAGCAACCACAGAAGATCTTCGTCTTCGTCTGCAGTTGAACGTGAATTTCCAGGCCAATAATGATTTCGTACGACATCATGTTCTCGACAGTGATCATGTTCTCGATCGTGGGCTCGGTCCAGATCGCCTGCTCGCATCGCGAGAGGCCGGCCGAAGCGAGTTTGAGATGGATGCAAACACCGCGTCCATACCATTTCTGATCCGCATCGCGCTCGGATCACTTCACAAGGGCTACGACGAACTCTCGCTCAGTTCGCTGACCGAATCCCAACAGATCTTCGCCGAAGCGACCGCTTTGGCCAAGTCGGGCGATTCGTCCAGGATCTCTTTCGCCGCCGTGGTGGGATTTTCACTCAGCGCAAGCGCCGCCGCCTGTTGCTCAACCGTCGATCCGCTGGTCAGCAATTGCTTCAGGTCTGCCAGGGCCTCGACGTCCGCAAAACGCCCCACACAACGCCACATATCCGGCGGTATCGCTCGTTTGGCGGCTCGACGCTCCTGGATGAAATCGCGGACCATGGATGCCAGAGGTGCATTGGCGCGCTGGTCCAGCCCCATGATCGGTGCCATGGGGACGCCGATGAACTGGCACTTCAGGACCATTTGATTCCATTGATCGTCCGAAAACTGCTCGGACGGGTATGGATTGCGATGAGCCACCGCGCAAAAGACGGCCTTGATATTGGTTCGAATCCCTTCTGCCGCGCGCAAGACATGTGCGGTCGGATGCGGCAACAAGGGCAGGGCTTGGTAGAGCGCGACGAGCTCGCCGACATCACCGGTTCCAAAGAGCCCATCCAGAATCGAGACCAGTCCTTCGGGGGAGTGTGCGGGAACCGACAGCACCAGCAACGTACGAACTACCTGGTCGACGCTCCACCCTCGCGGATCCCAACCGGGCCGAATGGCACTCGCCGCGGACAATTCCACCTCGGTCAGCGCCAGGTCCGCTTTGCCAACCTTGCGTGGCGTCAGGCCAAACGCGAGCTGCAGGGATTTCTTGTCGCCCGTTTGCACGGCCGTCAGTCGTTCCCGAAGCCAAGTGGCCGCCGGCGCCTCAAGCCGAGACGCCAGCCAGTTCTGCAGAAGTTCAGCAATTCTCGCGCAATCCGGAATCACAAGATTCCCTCTCTACAAATTCATGCATCAGTGGCCACCGCAACTGGTCGGGTTCCCACAACATCCCGCCATCGGCAATTGGGGAATCGCGGTGGGAATCGGCAGGGCAATTCCACCCGAAATCACGCGTTCGATCGGTGTGTCGAGCGGTGTCTTTCCGGGGTCTTGTTGCGTTCGCTGGCAAAGTTCACCCCAGGTGGACAGCGATTCTTTCATGCTGTGCTGCACGCTCAGCGTTTGCTGATTGTTGGCGCAGTGGTAGTCGTAAGTTGGCATGTTTTCTTTCTCCTGACGTGCGAGGTTCGGTCTGATCAACCCGATCGCTGGCGCGCTTCGGCCAGCATCTTGTCGAACAGTTTCTTTTGTGTGATCAATTGCTCGGCAGCGTCCGCCGGGGACGCACCTTCTTCCAACATCATCCAGCCTGAATAATCGGCTTTCACGAACAGATCGAGCAGTTTGGCCCACGGATATTTTTCGAAGTCAAAACAGCGGACGTGAGTCGTGCGGCCCAGACGATGCTTCACCAGATTGAAATTGTACTCGAGACCGGGGGCTTCCAAGTCCTGTGGATTCGAATTCCAGCAGATCGCCACGTTCGGATTGTCGGCCACATCCAGAATCGACTTGATCGTCGGCAACTGGGCACACTTGCCGTGAACTTCGAGTCGAATCTGCTGCCCAAATCCCAGGGCGTATTCGGCGACTTGATTGAGCGACTTTCCGATCTGTTCGATCGTTTTTTCACGCGAAACGTTCTCGTGAAACGAATCTGGTTTCACTTTGACGCCCGAACCCCCGCAGTCGTGGCTCAACCGGATAAAATCCTTGGTTGCTTCGATGGCCTTATTCAACACGGCGGGGTCGGGGTTGTCGAATTTTTCGTTGCTGCCGATGCCGACAAACTGAACCGGACTGGCCTCGAACTGCTTTCGGACCTCACTTCGCTGCGCGTCAGTCAGACTCGGTTCGACCCCGTGCTTATGCGTTGTGCGCAATTCCACGGCATGCACCTGGGCCGCTTCGCAGTTCTTGATAATTGTCGGCAGGTCCCAGTCCTTGGCCCAATTGTAGGTCACCAGGCCATATCGGATGTCCCCCCCTTTTTTCTCGCCGGCGGCTGACGTTTCGTCGGCAAGCAGCGCCTGGGATGCGCCAAAGGCTCCGAACGCCGCCGTCCCCGTCAGGCTGGCCACAGCCAGAAATTCGCGTCGAGAAAGGTATGACATCACCGAAGTCCTTTGATTTGAGGAATGGGTGTCGTGCAACAACTTGCACGCATCGAGCATGCTGGCCAGTCTGTTCGACGCCTGCCGCAGTTCGGTACGACCGAACAACCGCGAAAACGCCCTGATTTTCAGCATTCTTCAGGAAAGAGACTATCACGCCCGCCTTTGGGGCGGCAAGTCACACCTCACCCGCCTGACGAACACGATCCTCGTGATGACGGAACGGCGTGGACGTCGATCAATCGCACGCTCAGGCCGTTCAAAAGCGGACGCTTGGGAACACTCGGATGGCATGTGCAGGCAATGAAACCTGGGCGACGAGGAATCAAGCCGAATGTCACGAGGGGTATTATTTTCGCTATCTAACAGCCTGTTGAAGTAACGGGCACTGGCTCCGTCCTGATGAAAAAACACCAAGATATATTGGCGGACAAGGTACCTGTTCCCCTTACTTCAATAGGATGCTAACTGTCTCTGTGCGTAATTTTTGAGCTATTAAATCACAGCACTTGTAAATTCGCTTGACACAGGAAATTCGAGAGGAGTATACAGCTGTCTCAATTTGTGTTTGATGTGCAATATTTAACCGGAATGTTCATCATGGGCTATGGGGTTTTGGCGGCCAAAGGGGGCGGTTTTTCCTCACTCGTGAGCTGGTTGATCCGTGTTGTGATCTACGACATTTGTATCACCACGATCGCGGAAGTCTTTCAGGTTCCTCGTATTGTCGCGCTCTTTATTTTTCTGGGGATTCTCGCCGCCATCGCGTTCGGTGGGTATCTTCTGAAATCGAAGTATGCTGGCAGCGTTGACGACTGATTCTGCGTAACCGTTCACAGGCCGGGGACTGGCTTATTTTCCCGTGGTAAAGGGAAGGATAGCCCGAGTCGATGCACTCTCGATTCCGATTGAACCGGGAAACTTGGCCTGTCACCCTCTCTTCGCGCTGTGAACGGTGACTGATTCCGCTTGCACCAGCCCATCCAGCATGCGGCCTGTCTGGGGGCGCGGAATTGCGTCATCTGGTTGCGGGCGTCTGAACGGGACGCGGTCCCGTTCTTGTCCTATTTCAACGTCGAAACACGCAATTTATGGAATTCCAGATTCGTCATGCACCCGTCTTCACGGTGGTGGAATTCCAACTGAACGAATCGGAAGAGGTTGTCGCTCAGCCCAACAGCATGATTTCGTTTACGCCTGGGATCCATATCTCTGCCGCAATTGGGCAGACCCAGGGTGAAGGTAGCTGGTTTGCGGGTTTCAAAAGTCTACTGGGGGGGGAATCATTTTTCCGCGCCGTGTTTCGCGCGAAACGTGATGCTCAAACATTGTTGTTGGCCCCTGATAATAATGGCGACATCTTGCCGATCGAATTAAACGCGTCGGAAACCTGGTACTTGAGCCGAGGGTCCTATCTCGCACATATCGGTGACTGCCGGTTGGACGCGAGGTATGGCGGGGTGAAGGGCGTGCTTTCAAAGACCGGATTATTCCTGTTACACGTTTCGGGCGTCGGCACGCTGTTCTGTCAGACGTACGGCGCGATCATGGAACGAGAGCTGGGCGAAGGTGAGCAATTTCTGATCGACAATCGATACGTCGTCGCGTTTTCCGGCACGGTCGAGTACGAACTGGTGAAAGCCAGTCGTTCCCTGCGGCATTCGTTCATGTCGGGCGAAGGAATGGTGAATCGATACACGGGACCAGGGCGCGTTTACTATCAGACACGTGCCAAACCGTCGCTCGGTTTCTTCGGGCTCCTCTTAAATGCCATGACGTGAGGATTGACGGATATCATGCTTGTTGACGACACGATCCCGGTACAGTCCGAGCTGATCGAGCGTGTTCGGCGGGCCAATCGTCTCGCGATACCCTGGGTGCTGATTCAGTTTGTGCTGGCGATTGCGCTGGCAACCTTCGTGAACTGGCCGCAGATTCTGGAGGAACCGCTGATTGCGGTGGTGGCCGTGCTCGTGATTGTCGGTCCGTTCCTGATGAGCATTCTGCGGCGTTACGCGCTGAACAAGCGAGAAATTGGCGATCTGAAAGAACACACAACGTTTGGTGAGTTCGACAAGTATCGTCTGCGGTTCCTGGTGAACGACACACTCAATCGCCTCAATTTGCCTTTGCCCGGCCCGCCGGTTTACATCACCTCTGACAAATCTCTGAATGCCAGTTCCGTTCACTTGGGTGTCGGAGGAGCGTTTCGTTCGTTGAACGGCGTCTACCTGAATCGTCAACTGCTTCATCATCTGACGTCGGCCGAGGTGCAGGACATCATTGGCCACGAACTGGGGCATTTCTATCGTTACTACCTCTTGAGCGAGAGATTTCACGGAATCACGCTGGCCTTGGGAGCATTGAGCGGACTGGTCGTCACGCAGGTGCTCGGAATGTCGAGCTTGATCAGCATGTTCGCACTCTCTGTGTGTGGTTCGGTCTACTGGATGGTTTCCGGCTATTTGATCGCCCGAAATGCCATGGCGATTGAATACTTGTGTGATGGTTTCGGTGCGCAGGTTCATGGGATTGCTGTTTCGATCAACGGGCTATTGAAGCTGGGCGTGGAAGACGAGATGCAGTTGGCCATTCAATACCAGCAACTTGCCACTCGTGGAAAAAAGAATTTGAATGCGCTCGATGTGATCGAGGCCATCGATGCGGCGATCCCCTACGGTCACAGGTCACGCGAAGAAATCGAGCGATCCGTCACGGAAGCGATCAAGCAGCGATCCCAGCATCGCAACAAACCATCTCTCGCCGGTTTTTTTGAGTATGCCTGGAAGAGCGATGACGACGAAGACGAAGTCGAAGACCTGTTGAAAAAGATCCAACGGGCCCAGAATGTTCCACGGTTGGACTGGGAACGACTGCTCAAACGGCCAGATCGAATTGACCTAAGCGAACAGGAGATTCCGCCGTTGGTCGAAATGATCGTGACCCATCCGGATGAAGTCTTATTCCGCACACCCGGAGAACTTGGCGACACGGACGGCGTCCATCCGCCAATTGCCGCGAGAATCCTGTATCTGTGGAAAAACCGCGCCGAGATCGAAGCCGCTCGCAAAGGGATCGCTACCGAGAGCACACGGCGATCAAGAGTTGATCGCGGACTAACGCGTTAACAACGTCAGCGGGTTCTCTCGTTGAGTCAGCGGAAAGGTGACCGGTCGGTTCAGGCGATGCGATTCGAATACAGCCGAGATCATCTCCACCGTCCAGCGGGCGTCGTACATGTTGCTGCGTGGCTGGCGTTGTTCGTGAATCGATTGCACCAGGTCGTTCACGATCGCGACGTTACCGGCTTCAACGCCGCTTCGCTCGATTGTTTCCGGTTCGTTGATTCCGTTTGAAGTCACGGGCAGCCATGTTCCCTGGCCGCGACCGGGGCACCAACTTGGATCTCGCAGCAGAAAGCATGTTGCGGGGTAGCCAAACTCGATGTCGGCGATACCTCGACTGCCGAACACCTGGACACCGAATCGAGACGGTTCGATGCCCTGATCGCGGCGTGATGCAAAGAACCCGGTGACTCCATTGGCAAACCGATAGGTGGCCTGCAGATGATCGCCGGCGAGCGGTCCAATCCCTTCATTGCCTTCGGCGACATCGGCCTTGGTGACACGCTGGCCCTTGGCGTAGACCGCTCCATAGCATTCAACGGGATCGCCAGCGATGACGCGCATCAGATCCATCACGTGTGAACCAAGCACCCACAGGTCTTCGCCGCCGCCGCGATGATCTTCTTTCCCGCGACCGCGCACTTCCAGAACATCGCCGATTTCACCCGCTTGAATCAGCCCTTTCAGAACCTGGAGCGATGGCGAGTAGCGAGTTTGAAAGGCGATCGCCAGTTTGAGATGCCGCATCTCGCAGGCCCGCACGATGTCATCCGCCTCGGCGGGCGTGCGGCAAAACGGCTTGTCCGCAAACACGTGACATCCATGCTCGGCGGCCGCGACCATCATGTCGCGATGCTGGTCGATCCAGCGCGGGGCCACCGCAACCAGATCCAGTTTTTCTTTCGCCAGCATCGTGCGATAGTCGGCGTAGCTTGTCGCCGCGCCCGTGATTTTTTGCACATAGGCGCGGCCTGCCTCGACTTCATCCGCAATCGCGACCACTTCGGTTTCAGGAATTTGATTCCAGACCGAGTCTAGCCAGTGGCCGTAGTCACCTTTGCCAGTCCGTCCAATGATTCCAACTCGCAGTTTTCGACTCATCGGAAGGTCTTATCCAACTGAAGAGATTCTCGACGACGGGGTCAAGGACGAGACGCGGCCTCTCAGTCTGTCAGTTGTCGCTCGGCAATTTCGATCGCCTTGAGAAGGCCTCGCGCTTTGCTGAGTGTTTCTTCGTATTCCGAAGCCGGAACGCTGTCGGCAACAATGCCGGCACCGGCCTGGACATAGGCCTTTTGTCCGACCATCACGATAGTTCTCAGCGCGATGCAGGTGTCCATGTGCCCGGTGAAATCCAGGTATCCGACCGCGCCCCCATAGGGGCCACGACGATGTGGTTCTTGTTCGTCGATGATTTCCATCGCGCGAACTTTGGGTGCGCCTGACAGCGTGCCTGCGGGCAAGCCTGCACGCAACGCGTCCAGGGCGGTTTTGCCGGGGGCCAGCTTGCCGGTCACCGTCGAACTGATATGCATCACATGGCTATATCGCTCGACATGCATGATGTCGCTCAGCTCGACCGAACCATATTCGGCCACGCGTCCGACGTCGTTGCGGGCCAGGTCAACCAGCATCACATGTTCGGCACGTTCTTTTTCATCGGCGAGTAGTTCTCGTTCGAGCGCCAGGTCTTCGGCCTGAGTTTTACCTCGGCGACGGGTTCCAGCCAGCGGTCGAATGGTCGTCCGGCCATCTTCGACGCGGACCATGATTTCGGGCGAACTGCCGATCAGTGTCACGACCGGCGTGCGGACCAGAAACATGAACGGACTGGGGTTCACCACGCGCAGTGCCCGGTAGATATCGAGCGGACTGGCCGTCGTTTCCAGTTCCAGACGTTGGCTGAGCACCACCTGGAAGATATCACCCGCGCGGATGTATTCCTTGCAGTTTTCCACCGCCTGCTCGTAACCACTTCGGGTGAAGTTGGACTGAAAGGCAATCTGTGGGTCACCCGTCAATGTGATGTCGGTCAGGTGGATCGTTTCGGTGGGGGTGTCCAGTTGCTGGCACAAGGCGTCCACGCGTCTGCAGGCGGCGTCGTAGGCCGCTTGCAGGTCGGTTTCGTGAACGTCGGCATGTACGACCACCTGAATCGTTTTCTGAATTTGATCGAAGACGACCATGCGGTCATACAGGGCGAACGACATATCAGGCAGATGGCGGTCATCTTCTGGGGGATTGAGCAGCCGTTCGGTGTACCGGACGGTGTCATATCCGGCGTATCCCACCGCACCGCCGCAGAAACGGGGCAACTCGGGCAGGTGCGGGGCCTGATAGTTGGCCAGCATCGAATGCAGGTGCTCAAGCGGATCTTCGACTGTGTAGCGTTTCACCGAATCGTGATCGGTAATTACGATTTCGCGGTCAAATGCATCGATCTGCAGGAAAGGTCCGGCGCCGACGAAGCTGTACCGCCCGACGCGTTCGCCCCCAATGACACTTTCGAACAGAAACGAGTTCTGGTCGTCTTGCAGCCGACAGTAGGCGCTCACGGGAGTCAGAGTATCGCTGACCAGCCGACGGAACACCGGTACATAACGGGCGCCTGCGGCCAGTTGCCGAAAGGTCGCGAAATCGGGCGTATAGGCAGCCATGTCGTCCAGTCACTCTCCGGCGAAAACCAACGAGGAATGCGAAAAACTAACTCTGAATCCGATGACGAAATGATCGATCTGCACGGGATTGGACGCGTCCTTCATTTGTCCGCGTTCCGCCAAACACCACGATTTGCCAGCCCGAATCGATCGTGACAGGCATCGTAACCGCTGCACCGACTGACAGCAAAGTCGCTCCGGATGTTCGCGGGTTTCCGCTGCACATTTCGGCAGGAAATCGTCCGTCAAGGCATCAGGTCCAGTAAAGGGTGTCACCGGAGTTTGCAAACATGGATCGACGGATTTCGATGAGTACTGGGCCGTTTCTGCCAGAGAATCAACATGAATTCTGTCTGGATTGCGAAGGACGCTCTTGCGATTTTGACAGGTAAGCATTCAGAATGATCGTCTCAAAAGATTGCGACTTC
This sequence comes from Schlesneria paludicola DSM 18645, assembly GCF_000255655.1. Lineage (NCBI taxonomy): Bacteria > Pseudomonadati > Planctomycetota > Planctomycetia > Planctomycetales > Planctomycetaceae > Schlesneria > Schlesneria paludicola. The sequence goes on from NZ_JH636436.1 coordinate 1,002,043, forward strand.
GAATCGATGACCGGGACGATCGCTTTGCGTCTCGTGACGGACGGGCCTGATCGATTCGGGCGATCTTTTGTGTTCGAATTCCATTCCACTCGTCGCCATTCCGGCACTGATTTCGTCGTTCGACTGCGACCGTTTGTTTGATCTGACGTTCCTCAATCCGACGTTTCGCCCGTCCTCGGTTTTGCGTGAACACTATGGTGACCATGCCTGCTGTTCGAGAAACACCGCGCGCCGCAGCGCTGCTGTTCCTGTTTCTGGTGAGCGGTTGTGCGGCGCTGATCTACGAGATCGTCTGGTTTCAGCAATTGTGTCTGGTGCTGGGCGCGACCTCGGTGTCGCTCGCCATTCTGTTGGCCTGCTTTATGGGCGGGATGGGTCTTGGCAGTTTTGCGTATCCTCGATGCATTTCGCCAACTGTTCATCCGCTTCGGGCTTATGCCACGATCGAAGCCTTGGTGGCGGGGTGCGGGCTGGCGATTCTCTGGATCATGCCGATTGTCAGTGCGACATATTGTCGTGGATCGTATTCCGGATCAAACGATCTGCTGGCTCGTTCGCTGGTTGCGATTGTCACGATGTTAGTGCCAACCGCTTTAATGGGCGCGACGCTTCCCGCGCTGGGCCGGTTCGTTCGCTCTGATCCGAGCGGTGCGGCCTGGCTGGGGTGGTACTATGCGGCGAATCTGGTCGGCGGAATGATTGGCTGCCTGCTCAGCGGTCTTTACCTGTTGCGGCAGTATGACGTGTACGTGGCGACTTCAGTGGCCGTTGTCATGAATGTCGCGGTCGCCGTGATCGGCATGGCCCTGTCGTGGAGATGGCCTCGAACGAGCGTCGTAGGGGTTTCGGCTCAGCACCCGCAATCGCTTCGCGAGCCGCAAGAAAACGCGTTGCAGGCCAAAGAGGCATCTGCTCTGGCACGATCCACGGGGATCATTCGACGGACTGCGTGCTCGCCCACCGACCTGATCGCGACGCATTTTGTTGTGGCGGTCTCGGGTCTGACGGCGCTCGGGGGCGAAGTTATTTGGACGCGACATCTCGGGTTGTTGCTGGGGCCGACGGTCTATACGTTCTCGATCATCCTGGCCGTGTTTCTGTTCGGATTAGGGTTGGGCGGGGCGTGTGGAGCTTGGCTGGGGCGACGCGTTCGATCGCCAACGTGGGCGCTGGCAATGACTCAGCTTGGCCTGCTTCTGGCGATTCCCTACGCGGCCTTCATGATTGTGAACGTTGTTCCCTATTGGCTCGTTCTTCGCGGGACCGATGAATTCTTCACCGTCCGCGTGACACGAGACATTCTGCGAACGCTGGTCGCGATCGTTCCTGCGACCTGTCTTTGGGGGGCCAGTTTTCCGCTGGCGGTAGCCGTGGTCGTCGGACGCAATCGCGAGACCGGCCGTTTGATTGGCGGACTTTCGGCAACCCACACGTTCGGGGCGATCACCGGCGCCCTGCTTGTCGGGTTGTACGGCGTTTCCTGGGGAGCTCAATCCGTTCAGCAGGGACTCACTCTTGCCAGCGGTTGTTCAGGAGTCCTCATGCTCACGCTGATCGTTTGGCGAAATGGACGTGAAGCGTGGCTGCAGACGGCATCGAATCATGTTGCGTTTTGGCGGGATACGGCGGCGGGCCTGGCGTCGTTGACGGCGGTGTTCGCGGTGGGCTCGTATGCTGTCCAACACGTTGCACCAACGCCAAATTCGTTATTGGCGGACGGGCGATGGATGTCTCGGTTCAACGACCGTGCGGCCTTCCGCTTTGTGGCGGAAGGCCTTGATTCGCCGATTGTCGTTTCGGACCTGGTTGATGGAACGCGTTGTTTTCATGTCGCAGGTAAGATCGAAGCCAGTACGCGCGAACGCGATGTGCGAACTCAACGGCTGTTGGGGCATCTTCCCGCATTGGCGCATCCGGAGCCAAAGAAAGTTCTGGTGATTGGCTGTGGTTCAGGCATGACCGCCGGAACGTTTCTGTTTCATCCCTCGGTGGAAGAGATCGTGATCTGCGAGATGGAAACACGCGTGATCGAAGCCGCACGAGATCATTTTGCTGAATACAACCACGATGTGGTGCGCCATTCCAAAACGCGGATCGTTCACGACGATGCGCGGCATTTCCTCGCAACGACATCTGAATCGTTTGACATTATCACGGCCGATCCGATTCACCCGTGGGTGCGTGGTTCCGCGACACTGTATACGTCCGAGTTCTTTCAGCTCTGCAAATCGCGTCTGAGCCTTCACGGCGTCGTCACGCTCTGGGTTCCGCTCTACGAATCGAACGAAGCGACGGCGAAGTGCGAACTGGCGACGTTCCTTCAGCAGTTTCCCACGGCCACGATCTGGAGCGGTCAAAACCTGTTTGTCGGCTATGACCTGATTGTGCTTGGCACGGTCGATGGGCGAAGGGCTGACTGCGAAGAACTGACCCGCAAACTGGAAGACAGTCTACCGCTACGCCTGGGGCTGACCCTCGTCGGAATCGGCACAGCGAACTCGTTACAGCAGCGATTCGTGGCGAATCTCGAAGATTTGGGCGCCTGGTTAACCGGCGCCCAAATCAATCGTGATTGCAACTTGCGACTGCAGTACCTCGCCGGCACAAACCCGGATCAGGCCAGCGAACATGATATCTTCCAGGCCATGTTGCGGGTGTGCCGAAGGGCCGAAGTTGAACCTCTTTCCTCGGAGGACGAATTTCCTCTCGAGGATTGGGAGTAACCTGCATCGCGGATTCGATCACACGAACGGTGTGACCCCGGGGCGAGCCAATGGTGGGACTTCAACCTTCGTATCCCAGCTCGTGATTTCGGGGACCAGAACTTGTTTCGAGTTCATGGCCATATCCCACGTCACCATTTTGCCGGTATAGCCAGCCATGCGGCCCATGATTCCGGTCAGGGTGCTGGTCACCATACGGTCACCATCATTGATCGGTTTGTTGGTGCGAATCGAGTCGAAGAATTCGTCATGTTCGACCTGGTACATATTGGGGTTTGCACCGTCATAGACCCACGGATTCGCGCCGGTAATGGCGACGCCATCCTTGCCGGGACGAATGAATCCGGTGCCTTTCGTACCCATGACGACCAGATTGTTTTCGTTGTGACATCCGGTGATCTGGCGTTGTGACATGAAGCCACGGGCGCCATTTTCCCACTCGTAGTTCACTTCGATATGATCGTAGATATTGCCGCCATTGGCGGGGACCTGTCGCCCACCGACGGCCGTGCAGCGGGCGGGTGGGACGTCTTTCATCGCCCATTGCAGCCAGTCAACCGTATGGATGGCCTGCTCGACTAGGCCGTCTCCAGACAGGAAGGTGAAATTGTACCAGTTCTGAACCATCCACTCGAGGTCGGTGATCCCTGCGGGGCGAGTGCTTTCTGGCGGCATTGGTTTGACGGGATTCGTCAGATATGTGCCATAGATCGCCACAACATCACCGATTTGTCCTTCGTGAATTCGCTTGAACAGTTCACGGCGGGCATAGTCGTAACGCCAGCAGAATCCGGCCACAACAGCCAGCTTCTTTTCCTTGGCAATGCGGACCGATTCCATGACCGAACGCACGCCGGGGGCATCGGTCGCCATCGGCTTTTCCGTGAAGATGTGCTTGCCCGCTTCAACAGCCGCACGCAAATGAGGCGGACGGAATCCGGGTGGCGACGCGAGCAGGACCACGTCGCAGGTGTCGATCACCTTCTTGTATGCGTCGAGTCCAACAAATTTGAACGCGGGTTCGACCGCAACCTGTGGCGCAATCCGTTCGGTGGCTTTCAGGTTGGACAGGCTGCTTTCGATCGCGTTCGCACTGACGTCGGCCACTGCGACCAGCTTCGACTGCGAATCGGCATGCAGCGCCTGGCTCGCGGCTCCCGTGCCCCGGCCACCGCAACCGACCAGACCCACCTTCAACTGATCGCTGCCAGCCGCGAACAGGCTGGAATGGAAACCTAGCGGAAGTCCTGCAGTTCCTGCGATTGCCATCGTTGACTTGAAGAAGTCCCGCCGTGAAGAGGAACTGGCCGACGTTTGATCACTCATCGATTTCACTTTCGAAAATGAAGCTCATTCCTCGTTCGCGACAGTGTTTCCAGTCGCCGATCAACATCGCGTCTTTTTTTTCGCGGAACGGGAGCCCGACAGAATCATGCTACAAATCGACGTGGTTCGATGCGAGTTATCGCCGGCAGTTTTTTGGTTCGGATCGCCGTCAGGCTCGACACTTGTTCACAATCTCGACACAACCGAATGATGCGAGCGGCGATCGGCATCATTCCGACGGCATGACCGATCCGAACGAGTCATCCGCACGATACCGAAGGCTTCGCCCAACCGTTACACTGGACGTGATCCACGATTCGAGAGGCGGAGATTCCGAGATGCCAAAAGTAAAAGTTCGTCGCGAAGACCTGAAGCCCGGCGAAGTGCTGTGTACCTATTGCACGGCGCGCTGTTGCCGTTACTTCGCACTTCCGATTGAAACACCGACAACATGGCAAGACTTCGATCACATGCGCTGGTACATCATGCATGGACGATCGGCCGTCTTTGTCGACGACAATACGTGGTATCTGCTGGTCTTCGGTGACTGCGAGAATCTGCTCGAAGACCATCGCTGCGGTATTTATCATACGCGTCCGCAGATCTGCCGAACCTATTCGACGGACAACTGTGAATACGACAACAACAGTTGTTACGACAAATATTTCGAGACTCAAGAGCAGGTCTGGGAATACGCCGAAGCGGTGTTGCCTCCAAAACCGCAACCAAGAAAAAAAGCCGGAACGCCGAACCTGCCCGCCTTGCCGATGCTCAATTGACGGCAAACTTTTGAAGCGCATCCTTCCCACGACGGCGGATTGCGAACAGAACCTCGCAACGGATCGAAGCGATGTACTGACGTCGCCAACGCGAGCCAGTTGCCGGCTTGGCCTGTGCGACGTTCGCGTCCGGTTTGTTGCACCACTTTAGATTTACGGAATTCATTGTGTCGTCATTGATCGAACCACGGACATTACGCGGCTTTCGCGATTTTTTGCCGGACGTCATGCTCGTGCGCGAGCGACTGATGGAAACCGCTCGTCGCGTCTTTCGCAGTTATGGGTTCAGTCCCATTGATACGCCGGCCCTTGAGTATGCCGAAATTCTGACGGGCAAGGGCGGGGACGAATCTGACAAGCAATTGTTTCGGTTCAAGGATGCGGGCGATCGTGATGTGGCGATGCGGTTCGATCTGACGGTTCCACTCGCCCGATTCGCCGCTCAACATTCCTCCACGCTGGGGGTTCCCTTCAAACGATATCACATCGCTCCAGTCTGGCGCGGAGAGAACACGCAGCGTGGCCGCTATCGTGAGTTCGTGCAGTGTGACTTCGATACGATCGGGACAGAATCGAATGCGGCGGACATCGAGACGCTGCTTGTCATTCATGATCTGCTGGTGGGACTCGGGTTTGAGCGATTCACGATTCGCGTCAACAATCGTTTGATCCTCAATGGGGTGCTCGAGCAGTTGGGACTGTCGGATCGTACGGTCGGCGTATTGCGGACCATCGACAAGCTGGCCAAAATTGGTCCCGACGCCGTCGTCGAAGAGATGATCGAACGAGTCGGGACGACGCGCGAACAGGCGACTCAAGTGCTCGCCACAATGGGGGCGTCGACAACACTGGATGATCTGGCGACGACGTTCTCGTCCAACGAACTCGTCATGCGTGGCGTGGATCGATTGCGACAACTGTTCGCCGCAGCGCAGACTGCAGGGATTCCCCGCGAGCGAATTCAACTGGACGTCTCGATTGCACGGGGGCTCGACTACTACACGGGAACGATCTACGAGACCTTCCTGAACGATCTGCCAACCATTGGCAGCATTTGTTCGGGGGGCCGCTACGACAATCTGGCAGGGCTGTTCACGAAAGAAAAATTGCCCGGGGTTGGTGCCAGCCTGGGGCTCGATCGATTGCTGGCTGCGATGGAAGAGCTGAAACTGCTGGGCACGGAAGCAACGCCCGCCGCTGTCCTAATGACGCAGTTTGACGCCGAACGCCTGGGCGATTATTTGCGGGTGGGGCGAGTGCTGCGTGCGGCGGGTCTCAACACGGAAGTCTTTCCCGACGCCAAGAAGTTGGGGAAGCAGCTTCAATATGCCGATCGGAAAGGGTTTCGCATCGCGTTGATCGCGGGCTCGGACGAATTCGCTCGCGGTGTCTGGCAGGTCAAGGACTTGAAGCAGGGGACGACAGTAACTGTTCCTGAGGCTGAGTTAGTCGTCACGATTCAGTCGATCCTCGCGACGACATAATCGTTCTCCAACGATCGCATTGATTGCCAACGCGAGTTTTATCGATCGCCTTGTCACCTCAATCAACAAGGCCCCGGTTGACTCAAATCGTCAACCGGGGCCTTTGCGATTTCAACGATCTACTCGGCGAGATCAGATGGCTATCGGTCACTGCGGTCACCACCGCGGCCCATTCGGCTTTTCCGCCGCTGCTGGATTCGCTGCTGTGCTTCGTCGCCGCCGACGCCGTTTGGACCACGCCGACCTGCGGCCGCGCCTGCTGCCGATCCGCGAGGCTGTTCGTCGTCAAACAGTCCTCCGTTTCGCTTTGTGTTGGCCGCGGCTTCGCTTGTGACTTTGAAGTCTCGCCGTTCATCGGCGACGCGCTTCTTCCACTTCTCTTCTTCCGTCAGCTCGCTGTACGGATCGAGCAGTTTCAGCTCGCCAAGTTCCGTCATGACGAGTGCTTCTTCCACGATTCCAACGCGTGCGACGCTTTTGGATTTCTCGGCCCGGAGTTTGAGATCCGGGTGCTGGTCGGGGACGAGATCGATGTCCTGTTCGACATCAACCAGAACGTCCAAGGTCGTAAACTGGTGCTTCTTCTTCTGAAGAGTCGATTCAACCAGATCCAGTACGAGCGTTTCTTTCTTCAGCTCACTGATGAACTGCCCGATCGCATAGGTATTCAGCACATCACTGATCATGGTTCCCAGTTGTGTGTCCCAGTCGAACATCGCCAGCTGTGCCACTGGTTTGGCGTTGTTGGGGCGAACTTTGTCGTCGCGATAAGGGTCGCGATCCACATCTTTCAGGAAGTAGTTGATCGATGTGGGAACGACTTCCGCATTCGAGATCGCGCTCCAGGGGGTTTCTCGTTCTTCACCGTTCGCGATGGCGGGATCAGCACCCGCACGTTCTTCCGGGGTGCTGTCGTAGTTGGGATTTCGCAGAGACAATCGCACGCGGTAACGATAGGCATAACCCGACTGGACATCGAAATCGAAATAGCGGAACAGCAGATAGTTTGATCCGGCGATTAGCCGCTCGTAATCATCACCACCCTGAGCCGTCCCTTGAGTCATGTTGCCGCCACGTCGTGCGCCACCACGTCCGCCCATCCCGCGGGGGCCATCATCATCATCGGCCATCGGGCCCCGTCGGATCCCTCCGGGCTGAGCGCGAGCGATGCCGACCATGCTTCTGACGTCGTTTTGCACGCTGGAAAGACCACGCTTTTTGGCTCGTTTCGGGTCATTCATGGTCGTATCGCCGACGGATTCTTCCAGGGAGTCGAGCAGTTCGGCCTGCTTGGCAATTTCGTCGGCTTTCAATTCTTCACTCTTGATCTTGGGATGCGTGGCACTATCCAGCCAGCTCCCGTTCATTCTCATGGGCAAATCCATCGTGATGGCGGAGTCTTTCATGGAAAGCGGTACGGGATCCATGATTTCGATGCCCGAGGATTCCTTCAATGTCTCCAGTGCCTTCTCGATCTTGACCGTCTTCCACTCGCTATCCTTCCAGGGGTCTGGACCGGCCTGTGCGACTTGTCGCTCGAGTATGAAGTCCATGATTTCCACGAGACCGGCGGCTTCGGGTTCCGAAATATGAAGCGCCTTGCGGTAGTTCTCGATCTGTCGTTTGAGCGGGAATACGCCGCGAACGGCAATGACACGAACGCCGCGCGAGGCGACATTCTGAGTGCTGCCGATTGAGCGGCCGGGGCCGACCCCGCCCATGGACGGTTCGTCGTCTTCGTCACCGTGGCGACCTTTGCCACGCATGTTTCCACCTAACGCGGGGACGGTGGGGCGATTGGGGCCGCGAGGTCTTTCAGGCTCATCTCCCCCGACGCCGAATGCCTGGCCGGGGCGGAGGGGGCCCGTTGAGGTGCGTGTCGTGCGTGAGCCGAATTCAGATTCCGCCTCCATCGCCGCGCTTTCGGTCGAATTGGGATCGGTTGGACTCATCGTGGAATCCAGTTCCTTCATCATGCTGAGCGATGTCAGTGATGCTTTAGCCAGCAATTCGAACACGGGTTCATAAATCGGCTCACGGCGTGCTTCGACTTTTGGGGCGAGCGGGTGAAACAGCGGCGTCGAAAAGCCATACCGCGTGGACGGGATCGGGGCAAAGATCTGACGTGCTTTGTCGCTATAGTCCACGACCACATAGGTGGATTGATCGGCCCAGACATTCGTCTTCGCTGTGATTCCATCGCGTACGCGCTTGATGTCCTCAAGCAGTTTTTCCGGGCGCTGCGAATGGCGTGACCAAGAGGTCTTCATCAAAGCGATGGCGACGACCAAGACACACAGCCCCAGTCCCAGCTTTTCAGCGTGATTGACGAAGAGCGATTTGATGTTGAGCTTTTTCATGTGAGACGTTCCCTGCGTTTCAGGCGTCGTAGGGTCTTCAGGAACTTGGGGTGATCAACGTTCCGTTGAAATGCGATCCGCTGAAATCCGTTTGGGTATCTTGAGTTTTGAGGCCATCGACATCGTTCGTTTCGGTGTGGATGGCACCCGCGATCGTATCCGTTTGCCGCCTGTGCGGGGCGGCTATTTGTCTTCTTCCACTTTGACATCCTCAGGCTTCGTTGCGGCGGTGTCGGGATTTTCATTTCCCGGCTCCATGGGGGCGTCAGATTCAGCCGTCTCGCCTTCGGCGGTTGCAGATTCCGATGCGGTCTCGGTGGGTTGGCCTTCTGTTTCCGTCGCAGGCTGTTCGGTTGTTGCAGGATTCGATTCGTCCGTGGCGGCTTCTGGGGTCGTCTCGGCCGGGGTCACACCTGGGGCAACCTCTTCCGGCGGTTCAGGCATCTTTTGATAAAGCGTGAAGATGCCGCAGATCGTGACCTGGGCCATCACGGGGTCGGCGAGCGATTTTTGAAGGCTGGCTTCGGCCGTAGCGTACGCGGGATCAAAATCCCGCGCGGCACCACCGGGTGGGAACCCGCCCGCGCCCCCTGGGAACCCACCGGCTCCACCTGGGAATCCGCCCATGGCCGGTCGGCCTCCGCCAAATGGGGCCACGGCACCGCCACGATTCATGCCTCGTGGACGTTCATCATCATCCCCGTTGTTGTTATTGAATCGACCCATGCCAGGCCGCACTCCAGGGGCCGCGCGATTCACGTTCGCTTGTTGCGAGATTTCGTCTTCATGTCGACGAGCCATCTGGACTCGAATGACTTCGACCGGCAGGTCCGAGCCTTCGCTCGACGTCAGTTCTGCGATCAGGTCGGGGATCTTCGTGTGATCCATCGTGACCGACAGATAAAACCCGCGGGTCTTAAACGGTTTGCCTTCTTCTTTTGAGATGTAGCGCGTGAGTGGCTTGCTGGCCATTCCGCCACCAATACCGCCTAATGCCACCTCGTCCGAATCGCGTGTCCCCGCCATAAACTCTCTGCGGCCGCCGCCGAGTCCTCCGCCCCCGCCCATGGGGTTTCCGGCCTGAGTCCCACCGATTTGCGAGCCACCGCTGCCGTCCTCGCCGAATTCTTCACTGGGGTCGAATTCCGCAGAGATGGGCGGAAGAGGTCCCGCGGCCGCACCGGGGGCTCCCGGCATTCCAGCACGACCACCGCCCGCCATGCGACCTTTCGAAATAAAATCTTCTTCGTCTCCGCCAAGCTTTCCAGCACCGAAACCGCCGCCTATTGGTGCTCCAGCTTCGCCGCCCGCCGCCTTGGGGCCACCGCCGCGGAGCTGTAAGTCGGTGATGACGTGGATGGCGGCGTCGTTTCGTGAGACATCCGGTCCGCCGTTCACGTTATCGATCGATTGGAACAATCGTTCCATCAGCCACAGGTCTTCCTTCACTTCCCACATCATCTCGGATGTGACTTCGTTGATGCGGTTCCAGGGTTGACGCCTGAGGATCAAGTACATGTTTTCCAGAGGAAAAGAGACGATTCCTTTTCCGGTATAGTCCAGTGGATTGAGTTTTCTCCAGACCTTCTGAACTTCGTCTTCGTACGAGAGGCGGATCGATTCCATGCTCTGGGGCGTAAACAGACCCCAGTAGCCGCCATTCAGACCGACGCCGTCGGGCCAGGTCATCATCGTCGCCAACTGGCGCTTCCACAGGCCCGACTGGGTGCGAGCAATCGCTCGTTCCTGTTCGGAGTTGATGTCACTCAGTTTTTTCGTCCAGTCCTCATTCGGAATGGTGCCCTGGGGAACTTTCTTGAACGCCTTATCAATATCCGACTTGCGGGTGGCGATCTTGGCAGCCAGGGCGGCCGTCGACATCCACCAGCCAACCAGCGTCATGACGATGGCGACGCCCAAGAGAATCCAGAATTTCTGTTTCAGGATTGGTTCGAGGCGTTCCATGATTTCACCTTCAATACAAACGGCTGGCAGAACAATTGACAGATTGTGCGAAACAGGTCTTCAAGGCTTTGAGACTGATCGTCTCTGCAGGATGATTCGTGAGCAGTGAGTGACTCGCGAACATCGACAAGCAACGTTTACTGGTTCGAGGCCGTGGCATCTGGATTCGCAGGAGCCACGGGCGGCCAAGCCTTGCGGTCGGCCGGAAGTGTTGGTTTCCAGGCAAAGGCAATTTTGAAGGTGGTTCGATGCAGCGTCAGTTCCCGCTCCATCGAGTCGGCTTTGCCCTGATTCGGGCGATTCGCCGGCTGACGCAATGGTTGCTGGCCAATGATATTGGGCTGGCGAGGATTCGGATTGAAGTTCCCACCCGCTAATGGGTTCCCCCCGGGAACCGCCGGCGTGAACAGCACCTTTTCAGATGGTGTGGCGTCGATAATCGTGGCGTGTGAGATACCAATCAGCCGGACCGGAACAAACGATGCCTGTCCACCCGATTTGGTTTCCGGAATGACCACCCAATCCTGCAGGTTCTTGAGGAACTTATTGGCAACGTATTGTGCCCCCTGTTCGTCAAGGTGCTGAGCTCCCTCGATATGATGGTAGTGCACACCCTCTAGCGTAAAGACGTAGCCAGGTCCGCTTGGAGCGACCGTCTTGTCTTTGACTTCGTAGCCAGGAACTTTAATCACTTTGGCAGGCGGGGCTGATGTCTTGAACTCGGAGACAGGAGGTGCCCCCGGTTCGGGTGGGGCCACTGGCGCCGCGGGTGCTGCTTCGGCGGGAGTCGAGCCGTCGGAATCTTCCCGCAGGTAGCCCTTGGCCGACTCCGTAAAGATCGTTGCGTCGCTAAACCAGGTTCCCAGTTCGTCATATTTTTTCGATTTGATCCCACGGATCGAGATACGTTCCATCTTCGGAATGGCAAGCTCGTCGCGATTGTTGTCGAGATCCCGAGGCAATGACTCGTCGATTGCCTTGTAGATCTCGAGCCAGTCTTCTCGCGTATCCAGTGTCGTGATCAGAGCTTTGCCCGAAGTCTCCAGATCTTTGTTCTTCGCCTTCGCTGCATCGTATTTCCCTTGCAGCGTATTCTTTTCGCTTTCAATCTTCGTGGCTTCGGACTCGGCTTCACCGAACTGAGCGACACTGACCGAGCTCAAGACATTTCCGAAACCGGCGGCTGACGTTGCCAGACCCAGCATCAGCGTCGCCGCGGTGGCAACGGCCCAAGGCTTCTTCCGGCGGATCTTCCGTTCCGTGACGATCTCGGGCGGCAGCAAATTCGTGTGGATGTCGGTCAGCTTCAGGCACTGCAGCGCCAATCCGTAGGGCACGCAGAACGTCAGCAGGTTTTCTTGGAAGAGCGGGGCGTTCAGCACATGGTCGCCGACCAGCGACTTGAACGTGTCGACACGTTCGACCTCGTACTGCAGGTTCTGCTGCAGGAACTTTTGCAAACCGGCCAGGCGGAAGCCGTTTCCAACGCCGATCAGCCGCGAGATCTTCGCACTGCGATTTACGCTCGAAAAGAAGCCGATCGACCGCTGGATTTCGGCCACATAATCATTGAACACCGGACGTAAGGCCTGGAAGACGGCCCGGGGGTCAGGTGATTTCGTGGCGTTGCATTTCAGGTGTTCGGCCTTGGCGAACGTCAGCTTCATTTCCTTGGTGAGCGCGCGGGTGAAGTGATTTCCCCCGACGGGCATATTTCTGATCCAAATTTTCTTGCCGTTCGTCACGATCAGGGTCGTGGCATCGGAGCCCATGTCGACGACGACCGAGTATTCGTCGTTCGATTCACGGGGTTGGTCGTTGCGATAACCCAGCCGGTCGTAGCACAGGAAGTTGTACAGCGACAGCGGCGCAATCTGGATCAGCTCGACTTCGACTTTCTTTTCCAGAAACGGCTGCAGATGGTGCTGAACCTGTTCGCGCTTCATGGCAAACAAACCGACTTCACCGTCGAGCAGATAGCCGCTTTCTTCGATCCCGCCGCCGAGAGCCTGGAAGTCCCAGATCACTTCCTCCAAGGGGAAGGGGATCTGCTGGCGGGCTTCATACTTCACAATCTCTGCAACTTTGCTTTGCTCAACCGGCGGGAGCTGGATGAACTTCGCCAACGCGTTCTGGCCGGGAAGGCTGATCGCCACCAAGTCCGATCCGATCGGATTGCGCGATAAGAACGTTTCTAACGCCTGTCGAATCAGGTCGTCGGGAACGGCGTCAGGCTGATTCAAGAGCTTCGGATGCGCCACATAGTCGTAAGCGACCGCCACGACCTGCTCGGCGTTTTCCGCATAGCGAAGCTTGATCGCTTTCAGGCCTGCTTGACCGATCTCGATCCCCCAGGCCGATTTGTTTTCCGCCATGACCAAATCTTTCACACAGAAGAGATGACGAAGGCTTCCTGGCCCAGCGATTCAGAAGCCCAGCGATTCAGATGATTCCGACGTCCAGATGGAAACCCGTTGTGATCGGCGGCTTCCGTCGATCAAAGTCTAACAAGCACAACAGATTACTGATGATATGAGCGGCAAGACACCCGCAAACCTTCGGAAAAATCTAAACTCAAGAAATACTTGCGGTTTGCGACAAAGTCAACCAGAAGAAACCGAACGGCGGCATGAAAACAGACGATCGCGGACAGGATCGCAGAATGAAGCGGATCACACCGAATTCGACAGGTCTCCGCAACGTCTTTGACGAACGATTTGATCCGAAAGTTCCGAAGAAATTCCGCGAATCTTCTGAGAATTCGCTCACGTTCAAGTTGACCCGTTCGAGAATTGATCGGCTTGCTATCTGAATGATTGGTTCGCCGATATGATTCTTGACATCCCAACCACCGAAAACCCTTCAAAATAGGGCTGAATTCACGGCGATGAAGTCTCTTGAAATCCTCGTTCTGATTCCCTGCCATAGTTTGGATGACTTTCCTTCGGAACAGACCGATCAGCCGGCCGCCAGCCTGTTGAACTCGTTCGCGGTCGCGTTCCATCCCGCTTTGCTGATCGCGGCGAACGAATTTCCGCGATGGCATCGTGCCGATGATCCACCGCTGCCCCGGCGTGGCCAACTGATCTTCGTGCCCACCGTTTCCAATGACTGGCTGCCGCATGGTTGGGTCGAAAATGCGCGCCAGGATGGAGCGATCGTCGTCGCCGATCTTTCCGACCGTCAGGAAATGATCGCGGCCGCACTCGAAGCCGTTCGGTGCGAGCCGTGCCCCGCCATCGAAGATCCCAATGCCTCGTCGCCGGACAGTGAATCCGCTGACAGCGAAACCGCGGACTCTGCCGCGAATCTGCAGGACGCGACCGGACCCGTCGGTGACGTTGCCACTGAGAGAGTCGATACTGGTGAGACCGTCGATATTGGCGAACCGCAGGCAGAGCCGCTGGACGAGCACCTCACGCAAGAATCGATCGAGGCACTGTTCGAGCAGGATCTGGTTCAAGATTTTCTGGCCCTCGGGACCTGCTGGCTGTTGATTGAACTGCTGACCCGCAAGATGCGACAGTACGGCAATGTCGACGAATCGCGTTTCTTCCAGCGGATGCAGTCCTCGGCGAAAGCAACCGAGGCCGACGATCGCGAGACCGCCGTCACGCACCTGCGAGCCTGCTTTGAAATGCTGCTTGAAGCCCGCGAACGCTTCTATCCCGTCGAATGCTATCTGCTGGACATGTGCCTGGCGGTACCCGACGTCGACCCCGAACAGTTGCTGCCTGAACTGCAGCAGCCGGTCCCCTTCAGCCTGCTGACGACCTCGCATGATCTCTCCTCGATTCGAGCCAAGGTTCCGGAATTGGATGCGGCATTGGCCGAGGCCTTGCAGGCGGGGCGAGTCAGCATCGTGGGGGGTGAAGATCGAGAAACGTCGCTGCCATTGATCCCGCTGGAGTCGGCGCTGTACCACCTGGAGGCGGGGCGTTCCGAACTTCGGCAGGTGGCCGGCAAGGCTCCCGTCGTCTGGGGCCGCCGTCGATTCGGGCTGTCGGCGCTGCTGCCGCAACTGCTGAGTAAATTCGGGTTTCGTGCGGCACTGCACGTCGTCCTGGATGACGGGATTTATCCCGACGCGGAGTACACGAAACTGCGCTGGCGAGGCGTCGATGGCACGCTGATCGACGCGTTGAGCCGCATACCGCTCGCAAGTGACGGGGCGGCCAGCTATTTGCGATTCCCGGCTCGCATGTCGGAATCGATGGACCATGACCAGGTCGCTGGATTGATCCTCGCCCGGTGGCCGACTGTTTCCGGGCCCTGGTTTGAAGATTTGCGACGTTCGCAAAAGTACGCTCCTTGTCTCGGGCGATTCATCACACTGGATCGATTCTTCGAACAGACCGAGATTCCGGGGCAGTTGAGCACTCATAAGCCCGGTGAATATTTCTCGCCGATGCTGATTCAGCACGTCGCTCGACGCGAAGCGAACCCCATCGGCCGCTATACCGCTCACGCACTGCGCCGCCGAACGTTCGACACGGCAACCTGGTTCCACGCCATGTCGCGCGCCTTACGCGGGCAGTCGGTCGATTCTGCGGCTTGGCGAGCACTCGAGCAGGATTTGGAAGCCGCGACACCGACGGCACAGACCGAGTTTCCAGAGACCGCTGCGTCGTCGCTCGCCCAAGTTCTGGAATCCGGTTCGGCCGAGATTGCCCGGCTGGTGATGCACGGCACCGCACCGGGCCGTGGATTCTTGGTCGTGAATTCGCTGTCGTTTTCTCGTCGAGTCGTCGTACCGTTGCCGCCTCAGGTGGCTCCCCCGTCGCTGGGTGGACCCGTCAAGGCGGTCGATGTGGACGCCGCCGACCGATCGCGATCGGCCTGCGTCGTCGAGATTCCCGGATCGGGCTATGCCTGGATTCCGGCCGGTCCCGCCGGGGCATCCTGGCCCATTCCCAAGCAGCCACTGGCGGAAAAGGGACTGCTGAGAAACGATTTGTTTGAAGTCGCAATCAACGAACGAACGGGCGGCATCGGTCATATCCGGTTTCATCATCAGCGGTCGAAACGGCTGAGTCAGCAATTGTCATTTCGATTCCCGCGCGAGCGAACGATCACCGTCGGGCCGGAACCCGAAGATCGGATCAAGTCGCAATATGCCGATATGCGCTGTCTGGGGCAGGACGTGGTCCGCAATGGAACGGGTTGTGGTGAAATCGTGACCTGGGGCGAGATCATTGATCAAGCCACGAACGATCGCCTGGCGTCATTCCGTCAAAATGTTCGTGTCTGGCGAGGGCTGTCGACGGTTGAGATCGAGATTGAACTGACCGACGTCAAAGTTCCCGACGGCGACCCGTGGAACCATTATTTTACCTCGCGCTTCGCGTGGAACGACAGCACGGCCGCCATCACTCGAGGAATCTATCATTCCGCGCATGAGTACGTGGGCGAGCGGTTTGAAACGTCGGATTACATCGAAGTGGCGTCGGAAGATGAGCGATTGACGATCGTACCACACGGCTTGCCGTTTCATCGACAGGCCGGACCGCGCATGGTCGATTCGATGCTGGTTGTGGCCGGAGAGGCCGAACGTCGGTTCAAATTCACGGTGGCGATCGATTCGCCATACCCGCTCGAAGCCGCGTGGAATGCGACAACGCCCGCCCCGGTCATTGTCACCGAACAAGGTCAACCGCGTGGCGGAGCGAACGGGTGGTTCTTTCAAGTCGATTCACGAAACGTGCAGATCACGCGCATCCTTGAGGCGTTTGATCCCTCCCATGTCGTCTCACCACTCGAGCAATTCACGCATTCGTCGGTCCCGCATGATCCTGGGTTTGCACTCCGGCTGATCGAAACTGAGGGGCGTTCGAAATCCGTGAAGCTGCGTTACATCCGCACGCCGACCTATGCGCGCAAACGCGACTTCCGCGGTGAGACCATTACAGAGCTGAATATTGTTCAGGATGCGGTGGTCGTCGAACTGACGGCGTATGAGGTGGTGGATCTTGAGCTTCGATTCGGCAAGACGTCGTAAGCCCCACGACGCGCAGTGCCATTTCAGTGTGGTTTGTGGTTCGGATCGTCCGTTCATTGCCATCCTTATCTTCTGTACGTTGTCGTTACCAAGCTCTCGTTTTCCTCGTTTTCTCGTTACCAACCTCCGCT
Source organism: Schlesneria paludicola DSM 18645 (assembly GCF_000255655.1). Classification (NCBI taxonomy): domain Bacteria; kingdom Pseudomonadati; phylum Planctomycetota; class Planctomycetia; order Planctomycetales; family Planctomycetaceae; genus Schlesneria; species Schlesneria paludicola. The sequence goes on from NZ_JH636436.1 coordinate 1,018,809, forward strand.
TGATAACGCCCATTGAAGTGTTGACTTCCGTCAAATGGGACTGCGACCTGAGACCTCTCCGCCCGCATGTGCAGCGCATGCCGAAGCGTTGCCAAGCTCCCGCTTGGCAACGAGGGAATTGCCGACCTGTAAGGCAACGCTGTGAAGGGTTTTTGGGACCTTGGAAAGTCGTCAAGTTGCGTCGCAGATCTTCAGGCCCGATTGGGCCTGAGGAAAACAGATCGACTACGCGGTCCATATGAACTTATGCTTCGTCTTGATTGGAACTTGAAACCTCAACCCAAAATGTTTCACGGCGTTGCCTTACACGCCTTCGTATCATTTCCCAGACCGAATCCCGGGCCGTCGGTTGCCTTTGCGGTCTTTGACCCGGGCTGGTGGAATGGCCGCCCCTGCGGGACTCAAGAGAACGCCCGCAAATGCCTGTTTTCTAACTATCAATCTCCCGCTTGAGAGCGCCTCTTGCGATCGGGTTTTCCCTCGGGAGAAAGGTGGCGTGGGTCTCGCGTGTACACTTCCGGTGTGTAGGAAGCGTTGCCAAGCGGGAGCTTGGCAACGAGGAGGCGAGTGACGCAAGCGCGGTGTAGCTTCTACTCATAAAGCGCAGCGAGATGTTTTTTTACTCGCATTGTCAAAGTTCAAGTTCGCGCCCCCCCGAAATTGAACACGTTGATTCTATTGATCGTTATGTTTCTGATTATCTTATTTCGTAAGGACTTAGGTGTGCTCATCGGACATTGAAATGTTGAGCATGTTGATCGTCTTGGGGGCTTTCCCTGTCTTAGTAGCCTGTTGAAGTCTCGTGGGCTGGCTCCGCTCCGATCGAAAGCGCCATGATGCCGTGAACGCCACGATGTCTGTCCCTTGATTTCAAAGAGCTGCTGGAACGCCTGTTTAGTCGCGAAGGTCACTCGCCCAATGATCATAGGAACTCATTCCACGACGTCAGCGCCAATCTTCCAGATGTTTGGAAGACTGGTGAAGTGAAAGCGGAAGCAGGCCCCGATCTCGCGCGAGATCGGGGCCTGCTTTTCCGTTGAGTTGACGCCGATTTCCAGTTGGTGCGAGCTTGAGCGCACCGCGATCGCGCTGGATTGGAAATGGTCGCGGGTGGAGTGAGTCACGGCGATCCGGTGCGTTTCACCTTTCCTTTGACAGGTTTTCCGCTGTGAACCTTCGCGTACGCCGGGGCTGGCTTTTTTGGCTTGCCTTTGACTTCGAGATCGACTTTGAAATCCTTTTCGGGGACGGATTCTGCGATCTCGATTTTCTTGGCAGGGGCCTCGATGTGGTTGAACAAGTTATTCAGTTGGTCTGGCCCGCTCCATCCACTTGAACCAATTCGCTCCAATCGCTCGACGAGCATCGAGTATTTCCCGGGGCGAGCGCCATCGCCATCAAGGTACGTCGTGAAGTGAAATTTTCCCCCTTGAGTGGTGACTGTTTTGGGATCGGATTGTTGCGGCGCGTTCGCGCCTTCGGGAACAAGTCTGACCATCAGGTCTGAAGCCGGTTCTCCATCGATTGTGATGACTCCTGCAAAGGGAACCACCTTATCTCGGTTGGGAATGGCCTTGTTGAGTCGACTTTCGGCACTCTCGCCTCCACAACCGACGAGCAGGCCGCAGGTGATCCAAAGCCGACCGCTTTTTAAGAAATGAGTCAGAGAGAGATGGCGACGGAGCACGTTGGATGTCGTCAATGACCTGTTCCTCTTGAAACTTGAGGTTCGTGATGAAGAATGACCGCGGCGTGTCGAATTCCTGGGACGAGTCCAATGGACTTCCCCTGGAGCTCGCGAGAATCACCGACGCAAACAGATGTGACTCGAGATTCAAGTCACATCTGTTTGCGTGAGAAGCGAATGGGTTTGCTGCACGTCCCTGCAGGCCCCGCCGCGAGGGATATTTGGACCTCGTAACACCAGCACCATGCCGTCGAAGTTGTTCAACGCGTTGACTGCGACCCGAAGTCCAATGAAAAATCGCTCACGGCGTTGCCCGCAGGGTTGGCACGATGACTTCTGAGACGTCAACGTGATTGTGCCGCGGCGAGGCGCGCTTCGTGCACTTCCAAAAGAAGGGGCGAAGGCATTTCAAGCGGATTGCGAATCAGAATTCGCCCAGGACCCCGCCACCATCGAACGAGACCAGTTTGATGACCACTTCGCGTGACACGTTAGCGCTGAGTCCTCGAACGCTTCCGTCGCCAAGCAGGATATTGGCCATTCCCGAATGGAAGCTGTAGATCCCCACACCGCCTTCGTTGGTGCAATTCACAAAACAAGGGCCTTCGGTGATGGTGCCATCATAGCTTGAACCCGCCATCCAATTTTCGGCATTGTTGATATCCGCCCATCCACCGCCGATCGTGCCTGTATTTGCAGTGATCAGCTTCCCGGCGCGCCACAGATCGTTTCGGCCGGCCAATTCGTACATCAGCATGACATTCGTGGTGCCGTCCGTCAGGTTGCTGATTCGTGTCTTCGTGTTGTTGTTCGACATCACTCCGTCGATGAAACCCGGGTTTGTCTCACCGACAATTCCCAAGCATTGCGCGCCCCACACACCGCAGGATGGGCTATAGAGAGCATTTCATAACGCGTATTGGCAAGGAAACTGCGTACCA
>NZ_JH636436.1:1021947-1056307 GCF_000255655.1 Schlesneria paludicola DSM 18645
CGTTCACCCCTGTTTTCCAGGTGATGGGGATGCCGAGATTGTTGTCGGTAATGGTCAGTGAGGTTTGAGAACGAGGCGTTGAGGGACAGATGTAACCTGGGATCGGGGTTCCGGTCGCCGCCTGATTGTTCACCGTGTAATTCGGCAATCCTGCGCCACTGAGATTGATCGGCGAGAAATAGGGGGCGCGAAAGTCAATCGTGTTGTAGATGTTGACTTGATCGATGTAGGGCAACAGAAATTCTGCATAGGTATGAATGTTGGCGTCATCATAGGGTGCCGCTACGCCCAGATAGCCAGGTAGAATCGTGTTGTGAAGGGCAATATAAGTTGGCGGAAACTGGCTGTATGTATTCTCGTAATTATGGAACGCCAATCCCAACTGTTTAAAGTTATTACGGCACTGAGTTCGACGAGCGGCCTCTCGTGCCTGCTGGACGGCCGGCAATAACAGGGCGATCAACACGGCGATGATGGCAATGACGACCAGCAATTCGATCAGCGTGAAACCTTTTGGACGCAACGAACGCATACGATATCTCCTTGGCAGATGACCATGAAGGGAAGACTCGGCGTAGTTCAGAATTCAGATGTGCGATCCAAATGCAGCAATCAAAGGTGCTGCATATGTTAAGTGACGTTAACGAATTCGTAATTTGAGGTCAATCAATTTCTCAAACTGGATGTCCAGAATTCGGGATGCCGCAACTCTTCGCTCGGTATGCGACGATCCCAAAAAAATAATGGGGCAATATACGGTATGATAAATTTTCCGTCGGCTGAGGTGATAGACAGTATGTCTAATGTCGTGATTTGACGAGATAGAACGCAATGGTCTCGCATTTTCTGAGGTTTGCTAGCGGCCTTCTAAAGTTGGTGACTACCCCGTGGACTCTGCACGGAATCGTACGTAGTTCGAGAGAAGGTGGAGTTGCTGTGAGAGTAGGGTTTGTTACGGCCGGTGGATGGCCGAACCGCTTTGCTAAGCGATGGGGATTGCGATCCCGATACGAACTTCAATGAACTTCATTGGAACCGGGGAGCAAGCAGTAGGGTGAAAGCAGATCGAGTGGCGTGCAGGACTAGCAGTGTAATGCCTGCCTCGTTTTTATTGGTCGTGGTTGCCGACTCATTTGATGTAAGACATAATTGCTCTATGTTCAGGTTTGGGCAATTGCCGTCAGTTCGGCGACCCTGAATGAACCATGGCAAGCCGGCGCTCGGATGAGGGCGGTCAGATGACTGGTTTGCTTTTAACGCTGTTCTTGGCGTGGGATGACCGAAAGCAAACGGCAGAAGCTCTCCATGATCCTCAATCCCTGGTTAAGCAACTGCTGGCGGTCAAGACGCTGTTTGGGGCCGTCCACAATGAAGTGCCACGGTAACCGATACTCTTCGCAAGACGATATGATCAGAACGGACAAGCTGTGCCCCGATGGCGCCCCATCGACTGGAAGAACTTGTTTCCTCTTTCAACGACTTCACCAGCCCTTCTTCATAGATGCTCGCAAAGCCGACTCATCCATGTCCACGCGGCGATAAGGCTTCACATTTTGGAGAATGTCATGAGCGGAATCACAACGAACTTCGATGTCTTGGAAGACAGCCTTGGCTTTCCATTATTGCCAGAGAACCGTGATCGAATTGCAGAGATCACCTTCGACGACATTAAGCGGATGGCCGAAATGATTCACGATCACGTGCATGCGGACTATTTCGCTATGCCCATTTTTGAAGATTCCGTTGGTGTCTGCAATCCGATGGGAACTCTCGGCAGGTCTCTTGGCGGTTATTCACAACGTGAAGGCACACTCATTGATGGCACGTCGAGGTCGATTGTCGGAAATATCTACTTTTCGCTGCTGACCAACGATCGCCTCGCGTTGCCCGACGGACTGCAATATGTACTCGACTATTATAGGTTAAGTAACGTTCCACCACACCATCACGACATATTGATGAATACGGTACGTAAAGTACTAACGTCCTATGCGGATCTCGGTCCACTTTTTCACAGTCGTCATTTGATAATTGTTCCTGAAGACATCTATGGTCACTATTACACTTTCGCAAATGACGATTCGCGATGGGACGAACATTTCTACGAACGCTTGGCCCAGTCGTCGCTTTTTCAGGATGCGGCTCAGAGGATTAAGTACACGCCCGAACGGCAAGAGGAACACGAGAGGGAATATCCCGAACTCGATCAAGAGGGGTACTGTCGACTGCTGGGGGCGAGGTCTGTCTCCTCATCCTCTGAGGCGATGGGGCTCCGCGGTGCTTTGGCGTTAGCGAGTTCTGAGGGGTATAGGCCCATTGTGCATGGAATATTAGAGCAGGCAATCATGGACGCGCTCATCAAATCACGATTCCAAAATGCCAACGAGGTGTCGGCCGGCATCGCAATTACAGATTCTTCGGTTTTGCTTCCGCACTTGGGAAATCTGCCACCGATGGAGTTCGCGGCACTCAAAGCATCTGGAGAGGCCAAACATGTGGCTCGATGCATTGTCGGCATCGAAGAGCGAGCGGCTCAGATGATCGACCGCCCTATCGAGATGCGAGAAATGATCGAGTATGAATTGACTCGCGCCGCAAAGGCAATTGACAAAACGGTAAAATCGTCTCATGTCCTATCCGAATTTCGAAAAGAGGTGACGAAAGTCGGGATTGGGTTCATGACATTTAGTGCCGCGTCAGTCGCAATTCGTCCCGAATTGCTTAATGACCCTCTGAAAGTACTGGTCTCTGGCCTCGCGGGAGGAGTCGGGGCATTTGCAGGCTCAATGCTTCAGAAGCAGCAGGATGGCAGGACATCACGTCCAGCAGCTCAAGCCTTCATCAAACTGAAGGATTCGTTCGTCAACGAAGTCTTCTGAGCAACATCCAATCGTGGTTAAGCGTGACGTGGACCTGTTGGAGCCACCAGGGGATTGTCGCGGCCAGTGACATACTGAGAAGGGGGCCGGAAAGACCAAGGGTGAACACGGTGCAGAATATCCACAAGGTGAATGCGCTTCTCATTGGTTTACGATATTGACTTCGCTCTGATTCCGTCATCGACGTCTCCTGGACGGAGTTGTGCGTGTTTGGGATGCGTCGCGTCAGGGGCGATTTCACCCGAGGTTGCCGATCGTGAAAGTATAAGACATAATGACTGACTGACTGTGTCCATCGGCCGGATTTGGCCGCTTGACAATCCTGAAAAAGCGAACATAGCGACAAGGGGAATTCGGATGGTCGGCTATCAGGCGGCTGGACTCTTCTTGGTGCTATTGTTCTCGTACGAAGACGGCAAGGAGGCTGCAGAAGGCCCGGATCAGTCTCAGTCACAAGTTGCGCAGCAGGAACCGGGAAAGCGACTGTTTGGAACGGTCTATGACGAAGTGACCCAGCGACCGATTCCGCTGGCAAAGCTTTGTAACCAAAGGGGCCAAATTGTTCGTAGCGACAAGCACGGCCGGTTTCAGTTTCAAACTGTCGCATCCGATTTCGAGCGGATTATCGTCACGAGCATGGGCAGGGCGACGCGGCTGATCAATGTGGATCTCTCGGAACGTCCGTCTGCCGAAGTCGATATTTTCCTTTCGCCCGGTGCCACGGTTCACGGACGCGTGGTGGATCAAGAGGGGCGGCCGGTTCCCAATGCCAGAATCGAGCGGATTGGAACAGGAAGCCAGCTCCTCAATTTCTTGACCGCGATCACGGACGCCGAGGGTCGATTTGAGTTTGATGACTTTCCTACGAACAGGCTGATGCTGCCGTTGCGAGTGACGGCTTCGGGATACGAAGAACGCAACGGCGATCTGTTTGCGACGGGGGCCGTCGATCAACCTACAGAACTGACCTTGCGTGTGGTCAAGGTGGAGCAGGAAGAGGGGGAACCTCAGCTCAAAGTCAGGTTGGGAGCTGGCGATCAGGACCCCGAGGTCGGGGTGGTTCGCGGACGAGTCGTTGATCCACAGGGAAAGCCGGTACGAAACTTCACCGTCGAATTCCTGTTGCCATCAATTCTCGAGCCAGCAGACTGGGGAAGTTTTCCAAGCGGTGGTGGTAAACGGTCTTACACGCACGACGATGGGCGATTCCTGGTGGGGCATCTCGAGGCGACCAAACGATATCGTGTCGCAGTCGTGGTACCCGGCTTTGGGCGTGCCGATGTTGAGCCGATCTATGCGGAGGTGGCGGCGCGTCAAAACGAGTTCGAATTTCGTTTAACTGAGCCTTATCAACTTGTTGTCAAAGTCGTGGATCAGGCGAATCAGCAGCCGCTGTCCGATGTGATGGTGGGTTTGTCGGGAAGGCACTTCAATCAGGGTGATTTTGAGTGGGATTTTCGGTTACATGATGCACAGATTCTGAGAACCACCGAGGCAGGGCTGGCGACGTTCGACAAGTTGCCCATGAAAGCCGCGCGCTTGATCGTGCAGAAGCCGGGATATGCCCGGCAACAGCATGCCTGGGTCGACAATGGGAAAACGGTGGAGATCCAACTCGTTTCGGAAGCGAGCGTTCGGGTCAAGTTAAAATTGGCGACGTCCCGTGTGATCAGCGGCCTCAACCTTAAGCTCCGAACCGAAAACGGCGACGTGCGCTATGGGTGTGCCATGGACAACGCTCCTTCGCCCACGATCCATCTCGATCAGTTGTCTCCGGGGGCGTGCGCGCTTGAGGTTTATGACGGATTTGCCAAAGAGCCCTGGAACGCCGTGCTCACGCGCCCTCTTGAATTGAAGGCGGGCGACAATGTGTTTGAACTGGATCTTCCTTAGCAGGGGTTGGCGTTAGCAGCCTGTTGAAGTCAGGGGGGGCAGGCACCTTGGCGTTGATGATGTCATGGCGTTTCTTAAGCTGGCCGGAGCCAGTCCCCGTTACTTCAAATGGCTGTTAAGGGGGAGAATTCCTCGTCGATAGGTTGGGGGCTGCATCACGTTCTACTTTGGTAGAAGGCACGAACGTAAGAGGCGTTACCAAGCGGGAGCTTGGTAACGAGGAACCGACGAGGAACCGACGAGGAACCGACGAGGAAGGGCCCCGCTTGGCAACATTGATTCGGTGGGCAAGAAGCTCGGCGACAAAACATACGATCGGATATCGGCGTACCATGACTGAATACCTCATGATCAACCACGGCATTGGGGCTCCCGCAGACTGGGACACGTATTTCAAAATGCTTCGCGATCACAATCATATGATGGGTGGATCGGCGCTGGAGCCTGTCGTCTCTGTCAAAGAGTCTGTGTTCTCGGAAGTGTCGACACCCACGATCACCGGGTATTTACTCATTCAGGCAGAGTCGTTGGAGCGTGCGAAGGAGATCATGGCGCTCAGCCCTGTTCACAAAGCCGGAGGGACTGTTGAGTTGTTTACGCTCGTCAGGTCGTAATCCATTGCACAGCGACATGTGGTGAGTTGCCGTCCACCAGTACGTTGACGCACCGAGTTGTGGTGTCGCAGCTTTTGAAGTTGCGCTCTTTGAGGAACGTCTCCAGGCGGAAAAAAGATCGGCCATCCGAATGCGATTCGGATTTTGTTCAGGTGAATGGTCGGCCTTACAGGCCTTCTTGTGCTGTTGGGGATCATCACCCAGCCCGTCGGAGACCTTGCGGTCTCCTTTGGACTGGGCTGGTGGAATGGCTGGGCCTACGGCCCGCAGGAAATGTCACGGTTGGTCATATCCCACGAGCCGATATGCTTCACGGCGTTCCTTGAAATGGCTGCGGAAGAATCAAAGCCGGGCGTTGCTCTCGTCCTGCAGCTCTCTCCAGTGCGGCGAGTGCAGTGCTCGCCTGCGAGCCAGGGTTGCTGACCACCACAACGTGGTGGAGTGGTCAAGCCCAGGGGAGTAATCGTTTCAATCGCTCCCCTGGGCTTGACCATTGCCAAGGTTTGCCCTGTCAGGGCAAAGGGATGGTTTAAATTGGGCAATCGATCGTGTCCTGCCGCCCTGACAGGGCGGCGAGTCTTTTTGAGCTCGGTAACCCAGGGCAGCGATCGAAGCGATCACAGCCCTGGGCTTGTACCCTTCCGCCCGCTCCGGGGCGGAAGAAAGAGGAGTTACTTGGGCAATCGAGAGTCAGAACGTTTCTGCGAGGGTTTCGAGTCGAAAGCAAAGCTTGCAACTTCAAAATCGTTCGCTTGGAAACCAGGGCGGAGACTGAGTGGGTACGTCGCGGGAGGCGTTCCCAAGCGGGAGCTTGGGAACGAGGAAGAACGCGGGAAAGGCGGGCGAGCGAGAAACGTGGGCAACCTGATTACATTCCCGGTTCGTCGCCCGAAGGGCCATACATTCCTGGGACTGGCACGTTGTTCAGCCGCAAGTAGACGCACAGGTGTGCGCGGTGATGGATGATGTGATTCAGGACGAAGGTGCGAATCACGGCGACACGCGGCATCGTGAACAGGGTCGCGCCGCCGCTCAACAGCGACCACGGTTTCAGGAATTGCTCGTCGTCCGCGATCGCAAGGGCGGCATGGCCTGATGCGACGTTCTGGTCGAACAAGTCCAGCATCGCCTTCAAGGATGTGGCTTTAGGGGTTCGATACGGTTCCTCGCCGACGGGCGCAATGTCCCAGAAGTCCTTGTTCAGGGTCGGTTCCGTCCAGCCTGGGATCTCGGCGAGATGCATGCCGACCCAGCCGATGGTGTTCGACTTGGGGTGTGCCTTCCAGTCGAGTTTATCGTCGGGAATGCGTTCCAGGGCCTTGCGGGTGTTGGCCATCTCGACATCGAATTCGGGCAACAACGATTGGCGAATGCTCATGGTTTTTCTCCTCAATCATAAGGCTGTCGTAGAATCAGCACCTGTTGAAATCACGGGGACAGGCATCTTGGCGGTCACGCGGTGATGGTGTCACGCTGTTTTTGAATCTGGGCGAAGCCCGTTCCCATGACTTCAACAGGCGGATTGGCGAATCAGGCGACGGTTCACTGTCGAAGACCACCGGGTCCTTGGGTGAATCGTGCCACCGCTGGGAGCACTGTATCTGCCCTTACTGACAATCTGTGTCAGCAGACTTTCCTTCGGGTGAAGATTGGCAATTCGCGTATTCGCGGGCTTGTTCGGTCCTCCATTCGCGTACCAGAGTTTTTCTCGCTTTTCCAAAGCGGGATTCGGTCAAGATCAGGCCTGTGATTCGGTCCGTGCGGAAATGGCGAAAGGCTTCGCGCATGCAGCACCATGCGGCGACGATCTGCTTGCCTTCGAAATAGGCCAGTTGCACGGGCCAAATGTGACGTTCCGAAGCTCGTCCCGCTTCGTCGTCGTATTGCATCATGAGCGCCTTTTCGAGTCGCATGGATTGTCGAATGAGTGCCAGGGCCGGCAAGGGTTTGCGTTTCCGGGTCAGGACGGGCATGAGTCCGGTGTCGTCGATCAGTTCCCGGAGATCGGGTGGCGAGGCGGCCGCGATTTTGCCAAGTGCGTTTTTCGCCGCTTCGGCCAACTTGTCATCCGGTTGTGCTCCGACCCATTGGATGCCCAGGACGAGGGCTTCGAGTTCTTCACGGCCGAACATGAGTGGCGGCAGGAAAAAGCCGGGGCGCAGCATGTAGCCGATCCCCGCTTCGCCATCAATCGGTGCGCCCAGGCTGATCAATGCCTGGACATCGCGATAAAGCGTACGCACCGAAACACCTTGTTCTGCGGCGAGGTCGGCGGCAGTGATGGGACGCCGATGGCGCCGCAGCGCGTCCATGACTCCAAACAGCCGTTCCGTTTTTCCCACTGCGAATTCTCCTTCTTCCGCACCCGTTCACAGCCCGAAGAGAGGGGGACAGGCACATTTTCCCGATTCATTGGAATCCGCAGTACAATTACCAGAGAAATCCATCCTATTGTCGCGGGAAAATGAGCCAGTCCCCGGCCTGTGAACGGTTACCCTTCTTCCCAAAGGCCGTCTGAAATCGAATCCGATTGCGTTGAGATTGCATTCCAGGGTCAATCGATTTTAGTGGCATTCATGACAGAATTCTGCGCGGCGCTGCTGATCGCTGCGAGTCACTGTTCACAGCCCGAAGCGAGGGGGCAGGCAAATCTCCTTCTGGGCGGAGCCCGCCCCGTGTCTTCAACAGACCACCCTATTCTGCGCACCCTGAAGTTTCTTCACAGTGGCCTCGCGCCGAAATTGCCCGTGTGTCTATCCGTTGACGACGTGAGGCGGGCGCCGTGCTCGACACCCTGTCCTGGCGTTTGAGGTTGGGGCGAGTCCGGTTCTTATGATTTCAGCAGGTTAATAGGTGTGAATCATGCTTGTGACATATGTCCATCAGTAGTCGTACTCCAGAAGCGTAGGCAAGAGTCGGGTTATTTCTGATGTGATCTATGCCTCTCACACAATGTTGTTGTATCACTTGATCTTCGTCGTTTATCGATCATCACGAGGGCTGCCGGTTGTCGAAGCCTGCGTGCCAGGCGTCTTGGCGTTCACGATGTCATGGCGGTTTTGAATCAAATCGGACCCAATCCCCGTGATTTCGATCGGTTGATCGCCCCGCTTTCTCCTGTAAGAAAAGGCGTGGTGCACGAATCCTTCCCACGGTGTTTCGCACTTACTGTGATGAATTTGTGTCCGTCTTCAATCAGTGAACGAGTGTCAGGTCTCGCTGCGTCTGTGAGTCGCAAGATTGGATAGAAGAAATCGGATGATTGCTCTTGCGGCTTCATCCCACTTAGAAGTTCACGAAAAGTGCGTATGTCAAATTGACTGTCATTTTTTAGAAAAAGTCTTCTCTGCGAGAATGTCGACATTAGCGCTATCTTAAATTGTCAATAAACATAATTGACATTTATTGAAATAGATTGGTAGTGTGAAATCTATCACATCTCATTCACGTGATCTCAATTGCTTCGCATTGATTTGCGAATCGCTATGGAACGATCTGCGTTTTCTTACTGAGGTCACGATTCACGTGGCAGAGCGTTTACGAGGGTCGCCGCATTTTCGTCGGCAGCGGTTTGCATAACTGGGATTGCCTCGCACGGTGCGGGCGCGTTCTCTGCGAAGAGGGTGCGTCTGTGTTCAACTCGTCAATGATTGTCTGTTGATTATTACCAAATCTCCGTCTGGTACTTCGCGATTTGCATGTTCTTGTGTTTTCCATGATTGGAAAGAAGGAATTCTCATGAAATTGTCCCTGTCGAAGGCTTATCGCAACGGTTTTACGCTGATTGAATTACTGGTCGTGATTGCGATTATTGCTGTGCTGATTGCCTTGCTTCTTCCGGCCGTTCAGCAGGCCCGTGAGGCCGCGCGACGGACTCAGTGTCGCAACAATTTGAAGCAAATCGGGCTGGCACTCCATAACTATCATGACATTCACAATCGATTCCCTGCCGACGCCGTATGGTCTTATGCTCCGGGAACACCGAACGAGCAGCCGCGATGTTTTTCCTGGATTTGCGCCGTCTTGCCGCAATTAGATCAGGGCAACCTTTTCAATCAGATCAACTTTAGTGTGCCGATTTGGGCCCAAACAGATAGTTCGGGAAAGCTGCTACGAGAATATATTTTTCCCGCGCTGCTGTGCCCGTCTGATCCGGGATATAACAAGCTGCCTCAATCAAGGAACAAGACAACAAACACGATTGTTCCCATGGGATACAGCTGTTATGGCGTCTCGCAGGGCTATGACTGGTGGCAGCGGACCGATCAGCATGCGGGCATTTTCTCGTTGGGTTTATCGAATCCGATTGCGAATATTTCTGATGGCACGTCGAATACGATCATGGTGGGGGAGACTTGTTCACACAACTATACAGGCGGATCGGGGCTTGGCGGGAGCGGCAAAATCAGGTCGGGCAATGACGGTGTTTATCGAAGCTGTCTTGTGTCGGCACCCACGCACAGTGTGACACTTTCGGCCATTGGGGTCACGAAGGCGCCCGATGGAGGAAATCCTGAGTTCTGGTGGGAGGAGGCTCCTTACGCTTATGGGCCTTCTTATATGTCATTCTACGGAATGAATTCCGAATGGTACGCGGCTGCGAGCGTTCACACGGGTGGCGCGCAGTTCTTGATGGCGGATGGTGCCGTGCGATTTATCAGTCAGAATATTCAGTGTATCCCAGAGGGGTATGCGGGAAGTTTGGCGGCGCCCATGGGGACTGTGTGGGAGTCACTGCACACCATGGCAGGGGGAACGACTGAGGTCATTCCCAGCGAGTTTTAGTTGACGGCAATCTTGATTGGGCGAGGTCGGCGAATGCGGCCGGTTGTCTCGCCAGCGATTGGGGTTTACTTCACTAAAACTTTGGGGGTGTGTGGTATGTTGCGTCCAGTTCAACTGTTGATCGTGTCGCTCGCGGTCGCGAGCCTGGGTTGTGGGAATTCGGGGCGTGTCAAAGTGTATCCGGCCAGTGGAACGGTCTCGATTGATGGAAAGCCCGCCCGTTCGGTGAAGCTGATTTTACAGCCGAAATCGATTGAGGCGAAGGCTCCCCCGGCCAGCGGCGCGGTGGCCGATGATGGCGGTTTTCGTCTCACGACCTATCAAAGTGAGGATGGGGTTGCCGAAGGAGAGTACTTTGTTCTGGTGAGGAGTGATCCCATGAAGATGGCTCCCGTGCCGACGACGGGCTCGCTGACGATTGAGATTAAGAGGGACTCGTCCGGACGAGTGGCTCCTTTGAAGCTGGATCTGGCATCCGTCAAAGGTGAGAAGCCAACGATCGGGGCGGCGTTGCCGACGCGCGGCGGCAACAAGCCTGCCATGCCGAAGCTTGGGACAGGGATGTCGCCGCCGCCTCGTTGATTTGAAGCGAAATTGACGTGATCGCGTCATGCGATTGCGTCGGTGGGGATCGACCGCGGTGCAGTGTCGAGTGCCCGCGCCCAGGCTTTCATAGCGCGACGGGAGGCTTCGGGGGTGTAAGCTGCATATCCGAGGATGAGGCCCGAAGGAAGGGGTGTCCTGGTGCTGTACCAGGCGACGGGATGGAAGGCGATTCCGGCCTTTGAGGCCGCCGCCATGGCGGCCTCTTGAGAAACACCGGTCGTGTGAGCGACCAGGTGCATGCCGGCTTGAGCAGGGGGGATGATCAGGGCGGTGCTCAATTCTTTCTGTGCGGCGTCGACCACCGCGGCCTGACGTTCGGCATAAAGAGTTCGCATCTGGCGGATGTGGCGGGCAAAATGTCCGCCATCAATGAAGTCGGCCAGAACCGCCTGTTCCAGCGGGGGAGAATGCCGGTCGGCCAGCCAGCGGGCAACTCCGAATGCCTCTGCCAGTCCAGGGGGAGCCACAAAATAACCGAGTCGCAGTGAGGGAAACAGGACTTTGCTGAATGTTCCCATGTAGATGACCCGGCCCGATCGATCAAGACCTTGCAGGGCAGGAAGCGGGCGTCCCCCATACCGAAACTCGCCAGTGTAATCGTCTTCGAGAACCCATGCCCCGGAACGTTCAACCCAGGACAGCAGTTCCAGTCTGCGTGCCAGGGGCATGGTGACGCCGGTTGGCCACTGACAACTGGGGCTGACATAAATCAGGCGCGGTGACGGTAATGTTCGGGTTGCGGTGGCAATATCGAAACCGTCTTGATCCAGCGGAGCGGAAATGACCTCGGCTCCGATCATTTCAAGGACAGGGCGTGCGACCTTGTAGCCGGGATCCTCGAGCCAAACCCGATCACCGGGGTCGATCAGCAGACGGGCGATCAGGTCAATTCCCTGCTGGACTCCTGCGGTGATGACGATGTCGTCCGCCGTGCAGCGTACTCCGCGAGAGGCGCCCAAGTAGCCGGCCACTGATTCGCGCAGTGGTCGATATCCGAGTGGATCGACGCGTGCGAGCAGATCACGCGGCAACCGCTTCTGCCGTCGCGTCGTCAGCCGTTCCCAAATTTCGCGTGGGAAAGCATCCAGTGCGGGAACGTGCGGACGGAAGGGAACCGGGCGCCCGCTGTCGAAGTTGATCAGGCGTCCAAACTCGGCGATCTTTCGTCCCTGGGCGGACAGGCTTGAGACGGCATTGCCGGTGGGTTTTGGTCCCTTTGGTTTTGGGGCATTTAAAAAACGCTCGGGTAGGGTTTTCGAAACCCGAGTTCCTGAACCGACGGTCGCGACGAGATACCCTTCGGATGTGAGCTGTTCGTAAACCGTGGCGACGGTGATCCGCCCGACACCCAGCGTCGCGGCCAGTCCCCGCGTGGAAGGGACTCGTTCATTTGGATGGAGCCGCCCTTCGAGGATGGCCCGCCGAAGCTGATCACGAAGCTGACTCTGAAGGGTTTCTGGGCCCTCGTGTGACAGCACGATTGAGTCGAGATCGAACCGTCGAGTACGCCCATTCGTCGTCATCAAAGTGGCTCCATGTCTAATGGGGTAAGTGGATCTTTTCATGGTACCACAGCGACCTACAATCCCGACAGCAATCTGCAGCGTGTCTGCGAACTTCATCGTCTTCAATTGATCAGGAGAAACTATGCAATCGCGTCTCGACTATACGAAAGCGGCCCCCGGGACCTTGAGGGCTCTGTTTGGGCTAGAGGTCTATCTCCACGGTTGCGGTTTGGATCATGGGCTGTTGCACCTGATCAAGCTGCGTGCGTCCCAAATCAATGGTTGCGCCTACTGTATCGACATGCATTCCAAGGATGCCCGTGCCGCGGGCGAAACCGAACAACGGCTGTATCTGCTCGACGCTTGGCGCGAGGCTCCGATCTATACCGACCGCGAACGTGCGGCGTTTGCCTGGACCGAAGCGGTGACCAAGGTGACTGACGGCCATGTGCCCGACGAGGTTTTCGCGGAAGTTCGTGAACAGTTCAACGACAAGGAGTTGGCGGACCTTACGATGTCGATTGCCGCGATCAACGCCTGGAACCGGATGGCGATCAGCTTCCGGATGATGCCCGGCGCATACCAGCCGGGGCAGTTCGCGCACCTGTTCGAGAAGCAGCATCACTGACGAATGTGTACCTGGACAGTTCCATGAATTCCGACGACGTTCCATCACTTTTCAGAATGGTAGGTTCACTCATGCGCACCATAATCTCGATCGCCCTTGGGGCGGCACTGGGAGCTGGCGGCTTCGCGTTGGCTCAACACGACAAACATGACAAACATGGCTCGGGCACGAAGGTCAAATCGCTGCTTGAGCGGGATGTTTCCGAGAAGATCGATGGCAAAGATGCGCGGGTTTCGATCGTCGAAGTCAGCATGAGTCCAGGGGGATCAACGCCACCGCATCGACACCCCGGCGCGGTTTTCGGCCATGTGTTGGAAGGGGAGTTCGAGACGCAGCTCGAAGGGCAGCCGCTGCAGAAACTCAAGACGGGCGACACCTTCTATGAGCCTACCATGGCACTGCACGCGGTTTCGCGGAACCCGAGTCAAACCGGAAATACTCGGGTTTTGGCGGTGATCCTGCATCCGCGGGACGCCAAGGAGCTGGTACTTATCGAGACGCCAAAGGGGGCGAAGTGACGTCAGCGAGCCACCGTGTTCGCGATTCTGTTTGTTCCGGATGGCACTGCTCGGTTGTCTTTTGGTCGAGCAGTGCCATGCAGCGGAATGAGGCCGCCAAGGTTCGTGTTGCTCAAGCGTTCAAGTCGGCTGGCCGCTGGCTGAAAGGCCTTTGATATCATCATGCCGGCCAAAGGTCGACGTCAGGAGTCGGAGCATTTTTTCGACCGCGCCCTTGGCCGCTTCGAATGGCGTTTGCGCATTGTGAGTGACGGCCACGGCGTCGAGCCCGGCAGGGCGGGCCTCTAGTGCACAACGATGGTCCACACCGCCTTTGGGGCCATTGACGTCGCTCAGGTGGACCTCCACGCGCGTGAGTCGTTCGCGGTATCTCGCCAGCGACGACTCGACCATCGTCGTGACCTCGGAGACGATCGCAGTCGACCCATCGACTCGCTTGTCTGTACTGACTTGGACCTTCATGAGAGCACCTCAAAAAATCGTCGTGAAACAAACAGGTGGGACCAAAAGATTATAGCAGGCCAGGAGCCCACAAAAAGCACGGTACATTTGTCCTCGCCGGTCACCGTCCGAAGGGGGGCGGCACATTTTCCCAGTTGAATTGAAATCTACAGTGCATCGACCAGGGCAACCCTTCCCTTTGCTGCGGAAAAATGAGCCAGCCCCCTGCCTGTGAATGGTTACGGATTCGTCTTCATTCGTGCGTCGCGAGACGGTTGGTCCTGATTGCAGGGATCGTGCTGGGATTTGCCCGATCGATAGCGGTCGCATTTGCCTGTGGAGTTCTCTGCATTCACGTCAGCGCACGCGCCTTGTCCCAAGCACGTCAGGCCGAAGCCCGATTGTCGTCAGGGTGGGGGCAGGTCACTTGGTTGTCGCGAAGTCGTGGCGTTCTTGAGTCTGCTTGGAGCCCGATCTGTGGGACTTGCTCGCGGATGTTTACTAGGTGTCGTTTGTGTAGTCGGTTGTAGGCGTTTGTTCATATTGCTCGCCGTTCAGGAGGGGCCGTGCACACGACGTGGTGCGAGGCAACCGGTTCGCTTCAAACATCGGGAATGCGGCGATCTGTGCAAGAAATGCAGAATTCCGCAGAAACACCTCAAGATAATCTCGGAACGCCCCGAAACTGTTACTTCTTTCCGTGAAACGAATGTCGGTGAGGTGGGGTATAATATTTTTTCCAGTAGTGATCTGAGTCGTCTCTTATTTACCCGTCTATTGAAATCAGAGGATCAGGCACAATTTCCCCTTGGAATAGGCAGGGATGCGAACAGGGCAATTCTGTTCTTTGCTGCGGGAACATGAGTCTGTCCTCGACCTGTGCGCGGATGCCATTGCGCTGTAACCGTTCACGGTCCAATATGGAACCTGTCAGGTGGTGCGGTCCATTTGACGTTTCAGGCAGCGAGCTCCAGCCCCCCTTCGTTTCCATCAAGATTCCTCCAAAGAATCAGCAATTTCAGGGTCGCCGTTCCCAGCTCGAAGAGAGGGGGGCAGGCACAAATTCCCGGCTCATGGGAATCCGCAGTGCATCGACCAGAGCAACCCTTCGCTTTACCGCGGAAAAATGAGCCAGTCCCCTGCCTGTAGACGGTTACGATTTCAGGGCCTATTAAGGAGTCGCGTGATGACAGTGAGTGCGCAGCGAAAACAAGATATGATTCAGATGGAGTACGCCAGCGGGTTTCTGAAGGCGCTGTACTCTGAAAAAGTCTATACACAAGAGACTTATAACTATTCAGGTGTTACCTGTTACATTTTCAAGGGAACGACCGATGCGGGCTCGGCAGAGAAGCTCGTGGCGTTCAAGGCGGCGCTGACGTCCGTGGTCGAGTTCGGTTTCACTCCCCCACCTGTGATGCGTGTCTACTGTATGAGTTCTGGGAATGTGCAGAACCGAGTCTTTACGCGTGATCCTGGTTGGAACGCGATTTATTACATCACTCTGGGGCCCACGACTTGTACCCCCAGCAGTGTGGCAAGTATCTCAAACTCCGTTCACCCGGGATTCACGAAAGGGCATGTCACCTGCATTCACGAGCTTGGGCATGTTTTGCATGCGGCACGATTGGGTGAGAATTTTCTAGCGGTCAATGCCGAAGGCGGGTGTACGGGCGCTCCGAGTGGTGCGAACGCGGTTCAGGTCAGTGGCTATGCTGGCGGAGCCAAGAAGGAATTCGTCGCCGAAACGTTTGCCGGAATGGTCATTGGCAGGACCTACAGCGCCGAAGTGATGAAGGAGTACAGGTTGTACAACGGCCCTGAAGTCGGCTGAAAGAAAATCGTTCAGCGAGCCGCGAGGCGGGCGGACTCCGTTTCATCTGCAACGGGTGTTTTGGTTGGGATGACCCGACGCTGGCCTCACGCTTTCTGCGAGGGGGGAATGAGTCAGTCGTCGGCTCGTCCATCCGCGGCTTCGATCTTCAAGAGCTTTGAGGTGTCGAAGGGCGTTTCAATCTTGATTTGAGAAAGCAGCGTCAGGGCGTCGGCGTCAGAAAAGTCGGTCGTGATGGAGAGCTGGAAGCTTCCACCAATCTCGTTCTTGGCCATCTTTGCGCGCATGGCGGCGACGGTCTGGGCGATCATCGAGAACACGACGAGTAAATCCGTGAACGGCAGATCGGTCAATTCGTGCCCCACACCCACGGAGAAATACTGCAATCGCAATTCGGCGAGCGACAATCCGGCCACGGATTCTGTTGCACGAACAACGTATTCCAGCGTCTTGGTGCGTTGCCAATTCTCCAAAATCAATTGATGGATGCGGCTGCAGCGATTCATTCTCGCCTGGCTGAACTCTTCCCTCATCGTCTCACTTCATTTCTTCGGTAGTGATCTGCGGCTTCCACAGGTGGAATAGCACGCCGTGGCATTCTGTTCAACGGCTTCGCGTGAACGATGCATGAGAGAAGGTGAGCGTCAGAATGACGATGCGCGCGAAATGCGTTCACGCCCATTCAAAAGGTTGTCTTGGTTGCAGAGCCCCTTGTGCGGCATCTCCCGTCATTCCGCGGTGAAGATGCGTCAGTCGCCAATCGGTGAACGGTGGTGTTTTTTCGTTGCCGATTTCGAGGACTTGGTTGTGAGGTGGCTGTCAGGCAGGTGTGAATTCTGAATTCGTGCACGAGATTGTCTGTCATTACTTCTTGTAACTGGCAAACGCAAATCGCGAATAAGGACGACTGGCGTGAGATTCGCTCTTAAGCAATTTCCCTCGAGTTTTCGAATGTGATGCTCGAAATTGTGCCACTTCTCAGACCACATGATTTGTGATTCGGTTCGTGCCCACGCGCGTCTTCAGAGGCCCGCTGGCGTGGGATTGCGGAACCGACGTTTGAGGAAGGTCTTGACCTCTGTCTTCTAGATTTTATTCAGGACGCCGGATGTTCGTCAGGCATTCATGACATCACAGTTCGAGGTAATACGGCATTTGAGTTTGGGCGATGTTTGCGGCTCAATTTTTATGAGGAGCACCGATGCTGATCGAAACGACGGGGGTAGGGTTGTTGGAATCGAGTTCGTCCCAGCAAGTTGATTCGAGTCTCGGCGAAAAGCTCGATGTTCCTGCGTCGTACGACGGGTCGAACGTCGTGTTCCGGTTACTTCGGATCGAGACCTGGGGATCGGCCCTCATGAATCTGGGCTACTATCCGTTTTGGGGGCCCTTCAGCGGTTTGAATCTGCTCTCGAACACGGCGAATGCACAGGAACGCCTGGTTGTGAAGGCGTTAAACCTTCTGGAAATCGGCGTGCGCGATCGCGTGCTTGATATCGCCTGTGGACGTGGAAAAAGTTCGTTTATCGCTCAATGCCTATATCCTCAGTCAACGGTCGTGGGGATTGATCTTGTCGATGATCACGTGCAGGTGGCGCAGACGCTTTTCAATCGCATGGATCAATTGACCTATCAAGTCGGCAATGCGCAGCAGCTGCGATTTCCGGATGAATCGTTCGAGCGAGTCATCTGCATTGAAGCCGCGTTTCATTTCCCTGACCGAGCCGAATTCCTTCGCCAGGCGTATCGAGTGTTGCGTCCGGGTGGCAAGCTGGTGGTCATCGACTTCGCATGGAATAGTTGCGAGGATCGCCTGCATCGTCATGAGTCTGAAATGAAGCTGGTGCGCGACGTGTGGCAATGGAATGATTTTTTTTCGATCGAGGATTATGAGCATGAATCGCATCGCGCCGGATTTAGGTCGCGGGCACAGTACGACTGGAGTTCTCGCGTGACGAGGCCCGCCCAAAGATCCTTCGAATATCTGTCGCAACTGGGGAGTTCGACTTGGGGACGCAAGATTCTCGAATGGCGAAATCCGCTTTTTCGTGCTTTTTCCGATGAGGATTGGAGAGACCTGGCGCTGGCGGTTCGTGCACATCGCAGCGTGCAGGAACGCTCGAAATATATGGCATTCGTGTTTGAGAAGCCTGGGACGACAGTGGAACGCGAGTTGGTTGCCGGTTGAAATCCGGGCGATCATCGCGAATCACGCAGACCGTGGCGGCACCGAGTCGTCGAGAAACCAAGAATCGCGTTGGGGCGGCTTATTCGTTTTTGGTCGGGCGGCGATTCTTGGCGGCGTGGGGGTGCGCGTTTTCGTAGGTGTCGCGTAGACGCTTGGTGCTGACGTGCGTGTAGATCTGGGTTGTCGTCAGGCTTTTGTGGCCGAGCAGTTCCTGGACGGCGCGCAGGTCGGCTCCCCCATCGAGCATGTGGGTGGCAAAGGAATGTCGTAACGTGTGCGGCGTTGTCAGTTTGTCGAGGCCGGTCAGCGTCAGGTATTTCTCGAGCATCCGTCCGACGCTGCGGGTGGTCAGGCGGGTTCCGAAGCGATTCAGGAACATTGCGGTGCGGTCGGCGGGGCCAGCTTCCAGGTTTTCCGTGCGCACTTCCAGCCAGCGGTAAAGGGCTTTGGCCGCGTGTCGACCGATGGGAGCGATCCGCTCTTTCTTACCCTTACCGAAGACGCGGACGATGTTGGCGTCGCGATCCCAGTCATCAACATTCAAGCTGACGAGTTCAGCGACTCGCAGGCCCGCCGAATACAGCGTTTCGAGGATCGCTCGATCGCGCAGCCCTTCGTTCTGATTGGCCGGGGGCGATTCAAGAAGTTTCGTGATCTGTTCGGCCGTCAGGAAGTGCGGAAGCTTCCGTCCCGTGCGGGGCGTTCTGAGCGCTTTGGCGGGGTTCGCCGCGACCAGGCCTTCACGCTGACAATACCGAAAGAAACTGCGCAGGCTGGCCAGGCGTCGCGCGATGGTTGTCCGGGCATAGTCACATTCGTGCAGGTAGGCGATGTACCCCCGGAGCTGGGTGATGTGCACCTGGCCCGGTTCGGTGACTTCGCCGACGCGGTCACGAAAGTAGTCGAGCAGGCTGCCGAAGTCTTCGCTGTACGATTTCAGCGTCAGTTCGGAAGCGTTTCGTTCGACCCGCAGATATCGCAGGAAACCGTCGATCGCGCCGTACATGCAAATGACCTCATGATTTCACGCGCACCGGCGAATCAATCGCCTGTGCCGCGAGGAATCAGGCGGCCGAGCGGCGAATGCGGTTCTTCGGTTCGACGTGATCGCTTGGCTCGCCTTCACGCAACTTACGGACACGCTGGCTGAGCGTGGCCGCATCATACCAGGAAAAATTCAGTTCGGGGTCGGCTGCATACTTGCCCAGCGTCTGCAGCAGCTGATCGGCGCTTTCGTCGTCGTACAGAAAAACAAATCGTTCCTGGCCTTTGAGCAATGCAAGTACATTGATGCCGTGTTGTGGCATAGCGCCCCTTCCGTGGGTCCGATCTCGAAGTGTCGTCATTGATATTGATGCGGTAACGTCGCTGAGTGGACGTCACGAAAGGGATATCGACCGAACGGTCACCATCTCACAAATTTCTAGCAGTTGCCGCCACGTTGCCTGCGACTCGTCCGTTTCACGCCGGGTGAATCGTTACGAAACGCAGGGCGGCTGAATTCACTGTGGTGAGACTTATCGGCAAAGTCTTCGTAGAAGTTTAACTCTGCCCGATTTCCGCAGTTGAACGTGAGCGGGACGCTTGCGGCAGGATCGGCCGATTGGGGGGCGGTCGAGTTGGAACGTAGAAAAGTGGGGAGTGATGCGAGAAGCGGCGTTTCCAAGCGGGAGCTTTTTCCCCTTGATGCCAAGCTCCGGCTTGGCATCGCTTCCTCCACATCACATAAGGTGTACGAAGGTCCGAGGCCGCTTTCCTGCTCGACGGAAAATCAAATCGCAAGAGGCGTTACCAAGCGGGGGGCTTGGTAACGACGGGGAAATGAGGAGGGGAGCGAGAGGAGAGTTGCCAAGCGGGAACTTGGGAGCGAGCAATACGAACGAGGGCACGCTGATCGAAAACCAACACAGCGTTGTCTGATGGGCTGGCCGGACGTCTACGGCTGTGGGATGGCTGGCAGCGTGATCAAATGCACCTTGCCGTCGCTGGCCATGATTGCGATTTGTGTGCCGCTGGGCGAAATGGTGCCGCTATAAAGCGTTGAGCTCAGTTTCTGCTGAAACTGCGGTGCTTCGCGATTCGTGTTCCAGACGACGACGTTCCCGCTGTATCCCACCGAGAGCAGGTTGTGGCCAGACCGGCTGTATTCCACCTTGTAGAGATCGTCGGGCTGCCGTGGGAAGACTTTCAACGGGCTGGGGTTGTCGATGTTCCAGAGGAAAATGGCTCGATCCAGTCCGGCGGCGGTCAGATTCTGCCCATCTGGGCTCAGCGCGACGGAATAAACGGCGTCCAGCGGGCCGCTGAATTGACGAAGTTGGGTCCCGTCCGTGGTTCGAAAGGCTCTGACGGTCTTATCGCCACCGGCCGTGATCAGCTGTGAACCGTCTGGGTTGAACGCCAATGAATAGACGGCCGCGGTTTGTGACGGCAGCGTGCGGACGATCTGATTCTTTTCGTAGTCCCAGATTCGAACCGTTTTGTCGTTCGAGCACGATGCGATCCAGGGTTTGGAAGGGTGAAATGCCACTCCATAAACGTGGGACTGATGTCCGGGGATCGCGAGCGTGAATTGAGCCGATGCGATTGTCCATTGCTGAACGCTACCGTCCGAAGTGCTGCTGATCGCCGTGCGGTTGTCTGGGGCGAACGACAGGTTCGAAATCGCCGCAGGCAGCGGCAGTGTCACTTGAACGGCCTCGGGGAGTCCGGCCGAGGCGGGGGTGGGGCCCATCGTCAGATCGTAGCC
The DNA here is from genome assembly GCF_000255655.1 of Schlesneria paludicola DSM 18645. NCBI lineage: Bacteria > Pseudomonadati > Planctomycetota > Planctomycetia > Planctomycetales > Planctomycetaceae > Schlesneria > Schlesneria paludicola. Next base: position 1,042,588 of record NZ_JH636436.1, read on the forward strand.
CCGGATGACGCGATCATCGCCTGCCGTGATCAGTTTCTTCTGGTCGGGGGAATACGAGATGTGGAGCACTTCGGCACCGGTGGCGATCTCGCGTTGCGGTTTCGACGCGTCGGCGACGTTCCATAACTTCACTTTTTGATCGCTGCCGCCGCTGGCGACCTGCTGTTGATTGGGAGCCAGAGCAAGTGACCGAACGGGGCCGGTATGTCCTTTGAACTCGCGGAGGGGAGTTGCGTTTCCAACATCCCAAAGCCTGACGTTCCCGTCGTGGCCTGCCGTGAAATATTGATTCGAGGCAGGGTTTGCGGCGAATGCGTTGATGGCCGTTGGGTCACCGGCATGAACCGATTGAAGCCGATACGCGCGCCAGTGGACCGCGCGATCGTCTCCCGCGTAGACGACCTGCTGGTCGCCTTTGCCCCACGCGGCACCCTGAACGGGTTCGTGCATCGGCGTTGCGAAGAACTGAGTTTGAAGTCCGAGTTTCGTGTCCCATCCTCGCACCGTTCCGTCGAGGCTGGATGACAGCAGCGTCAGATTATCGCGACTGTACTCGAGCGACGTGATCGCCTTGGCGTGTCCCGTGTAGGTGGCGAGTAGAGTTCCGTCCGCCAGATTCCAGACGCGGATCTTGTGATCGTCGCTTCCTGCCGCTAAATGCAGGCCATCGGAAGAGACGGCAAGAGCCCGGGTGGCCGCGGTCGCATCCAGCTCACGAATGGGACTGCCATCGGCCGCGCTCCAAACGCGAACGCGTTGATCGGCACCGCCGGAAACGAGCAGCGGTTGACCGGCTGCATACGCGACCGCGAATGTCCCACCCGTGTGACCGGCGAGCGATCGGAGCTCGGAAGCCTCGTCGGCGTTCCAGATTTTGATCGAGCCCGCGGCGTCTGCGGCGGCGATTTCGTGGTGATTCGGGTGAATCGCTACGCTTGTGATCGCGGCCGCTTGTGCGGGATACGCCTTGATCAAACGGCCGGTCTGGACGTCGAACAGGCGGGCCACCTTGTCGGCAGATCCCGTGGCAATGCGGGCTCCATCACTCTGAAAGCCGAGCGACGTGACGGCGCCCTGATGGCCTTCCAACGTTCCCAGCAGTTGCTGGTTCGCTGAGTTCCACAACCGGCACGTCTTGTCGGCAGAGCCGGTGGCGACGATCGCTTGCTGGGGATGGGTTCGGATCGCCAGCACGGGTTCCTGATGACCGGTGGCGGTCGCGTCGGCAGGCGTGGTCAACGGCCAACGTTTGATGGATCCGTCGACACCGCTGGTGACGATCTGGGTTGAATTCGCGACGTAGCCAATTCCTGTGATTCCGGCGTCATGAGCGCCGAAGGTGGCTTGGATGGAACCGTCCGCGGGCTGAATCAGACGCACGAACCCCGCTTTGTCGGCGGTGGCAAGCTGTTGATTGTCGGGACGAATTGCGATTCGGACGACGGAATGCGGCAGGGGGCCGATTTCTCGAATCGCCTGCTGATCAGCGGCACGCCAGATCTTGAGGGTGCCGTCAGCGCCCGCGGTGACCCACTGCGTTCCATCAGCCGATTGTGCAAAGACCGTTTCGGTAGGGTGAGGCTGAAAACTGGTGGCAGGCCGCGATGTGGGCAGGTCCCAGATTCGGACGGTATTGTCGAGCGATCCGCTGGCCAATCGAGTTCCGTCTTGCGAGACGCAGACGCAAAGCACCAGCGCCGTGTGGCCGGTGAGTGATCGGAGTGCGGCGCCCGATTTCAGGTCCCAGATTCGCAATGTCTTGTCAAAACTGGCCGTGATCAGTTTCGTGCCGTCGGGCGAGTAGACTCCGGCATAGGCAGGTTCGGCGTGGCCGACAAGAGAATCATGCTCCTCGGCGTACAGGGTTCGGGGCCCTCCGCACGCGGTGATCGTCAGTGCGAGCAAAACGGAAAAGGCAAACTTCCACATAACGGGCGCCTTGTGTGGAGCATCCACTGTGGATGCCGTGTGCGGAGCGTTCGGGGATGCAGAGAAATCCGTTTCTGGTCGAGGCAGGGCTGTCAGGCGAGTCGGCCGGCCAGTTCCAGCAATAACCGCTCGAGTTGAAATCGTTCTGGCAGCGGGTTCGCTCCCTTCAGCCCCGCGTCGGCTTCCAGAAGCTTTCTGAGCAATCGCTCGGCATTGTGGCGGCCCAGGCGTCGCAGATAGTTTTGGCCGGGCATGATGGCCATCGGGAAAATCCCGGCCTGGCGTAACGCTTGATCCAGTGACACGGACCGAGCCAAATCGGCGGCGTGCGAGAACTTTTTGAACGTGTACGAGATACCGCCGAGTAATTTAATGGGCGGTTCGCCTGCCGTCAGCAATTGATCGAGAGCGCTCAGGGCAAAATCCAGATCGTTATCGCGGGTGGCGTCGGTCATGGCCCAAGTCGTTTCCGTCCGCCATCCGCCGACCATCGCTTTGACGTCTTCGATCTCGATGTTGGCTCGAGTTCCCACATACGACGCGAGTTTGGCCAGTTCCGTGTCGAGCATGCCAAGTTCACTGCCGACCAGTTCGATCATCAGGGCCGCCGCGTCGCGCGCGATCGTTTGCCCGTATGTTTCGGCCGCCGAGTCTTGCAGCCATTTGACCAGTTGTGCCCCTTTGAGGTCGGAACACTCCACCTCAAGCCCCTTGGCGGCGACCTGTTTATAGATCCGTGTCGTTTTGGGCCAGGATTGCACGTCCAAAACCAGAACGGATTTCTTGAACGGCTTCTCGATCAGTTTTTCGAGCGCCCCGCGGTGATTCGTGACGAAATCGTCGGCGTCTTCCACATAGATCAAGCGTCGATCGCCCCACATCGAAACGGTTCGCAGTTCGTCTGAGACCGCCTGGAGATCGGCGTCGCGTCCGGCGAAACGAGTCAACGACGTTTCGTCGTCATCAATGACGAGTTTTTTGTAGATCGCGAGCACCGACTGTTTCAAATGTCGCTGACTGCCCGACAGCACATTGAAGCAGGGGATCTGGGCATGTTTCTTCAGGAAATCGACGGCGTGCATGAAGGTTGGCTCGTTCGCAATGGCGAATGACCGTTTGGCCGACGTGCTGGGAATAATTTCGGCGGTCGTCCCGGACGGCGCGTCGGCGGCCATTTCGCTGCAAGTTTCTGCAAAGATGGTACTCACTTGCGGGCGAGGTTGTCACTCTGGCCGTTCACGATCTTCGTGGTGGGATGCTATAAATCAATTTGAAGGACACGAAGTTGGGGAGTCTCGGTCATGAAGCATGGTGGTCTGACAGATGGTGCCGGGCAGTTGAAAATGGCTGCGGACAAGTTGGAAGAGGCGTGGGAGGCCGCTCGCCCGGCCTGGAATGATGTGGTCAGCCGCGCGATGGAAGAAGAGAAGTTGGCACCGCTGCTGGATCAGTTGCGGGCGACGCTCGATGCCGCGTCGAGGATGAGTGTGACGCTCACGACGGCGGTTCGCGAATGTGAAGATGAGCGGCGCGGGTGAGAGGCTGCTGAAGAAACGGACGATCGGCATTTGGCCGAAAGATCGTCCAACGCCGTAAAGGATATTTTCATTGGGTTTCGGGTACCACAGGCCCTGGAATTCCGCCCTATCAAATCGTGATTAAGGTCTGAAAGATCGACCCGTCACTGTGCTGTCACGAATCAATGCTCACTCAGGTTCCGGCGTCGGGTAGATCCTCAAACGTGGGCGGTTTGGCGTAGAACTCACTGAGGTCGAGTTGGCCTTTGGCATCGGATTCCAGCAATTGGATTCGTTTCTCCAAACGTTGGATGCGCGCCTCGAGTTGCGGATGCAGCGCGAAATCTTTCTGGGATTTCGAGCGAGGCACTGCTGGGTAGCCCAATTGGCGCTGCAAGGCGGCGAACAGGTAAAGGGGATCTTTGCCACGATTGGCTTTCGCGATCCGGCCCTCTTGTCGACTGAAGAGCAGTGGTGGCGGCGATGTGTCGGGTGCGGTTCCTGCCTTGCGTCGTTCTTCATCAAAGAATTCGGAACGAAAATAGATCATGTCGGCAAAGTCGATCGCACCCAGTTGCAGGCGTGCACGCATGATCCATTCACGCCAGTGGGCGTCGTACAGCGGATCGTCGGCGATCGCGATCATCCCTTTGTCGTAACCGAGTCGGTTTCGGGAAATGCATTCAAATTGATAGACGAACAATCCTGCGGGGTTGGCACTTTCGCTACGGTAACGCGCCTCACGCTCGAGAATCTGCAGTGCCACGCGCTGGTCGAACTTGTTGCGATCTTCTTCCGACTGCCGCATGACGAATGTCTGAAACGGAGCGAAATAGTGCGCAAGATGGGCCATTCCTTCGCAGAGGCGGCCGTTCAGGAGCATTTCTCCGCGGAGGACATCGAGTGCCAGCGGCAGCTTCGTCGTGGTCAGAATCTCTTCCTTGATGCTCTCGAGGATCTCTTGAGAGGGAAGATCTTCATCCAGGCGTTCCAGGAATGTTCTGAAGAAGTAGGCCTGCTCGATGTATTCCTCGCGATCGAGAACCGGCATGAGAACTCCTGATTGAGACGTCGTTCTGTTTCCTGACACGTCTGTGGCATGATGGCATATCGAACCAGATTTGGCGATTTGCAGCCCGCTCAAATCTGATGAGGAGCGGGGGGGGCAGAGCGAGTTTTTGAGACTTTCCGAAGTTGTGACACCTTTGTGAATTGCCGGATGGTCATTGTAAGTCATAGTCTACACCGCTCAAGATTGACGCCATTCGGCTTTGCGCGTGACGGATATCCACACCCCAGACGACCTGAATGATGGTTTCTGTGATTGATTCTTGAGTCGTACGCGGCAAATCTGACGCGCCGTCAATGGTTTGTGATGGAAGTCGGCCTTTTGCGTTTCTGTTTCATCACCGTTCTGGCTGGGAATCCAAAACGATGATTTCGTTTGGGCTCGTCGCTGCGATCATCCTGACCGGGTTGGCGGTACTCGCTGTCTGGCAATTTCAACCCTGCTTGAAGGGCTTGCGGGGCGCACTCGCGGCGGACCAGGCCGCGTCACAGGATTACTCGCCTGCCGCGCGCGTGATTCTTTGTTTACGCGGCGCAGATCCATTCCTGGATCGTTGCCTGCGAGGTTTGGTCAATCAGGACTATCCCGAATACAAGGTTTTGATTGTCGTCGATTCACCGACCGATAGCGCGGTTCCGCAGGTTGAAAGTCTACTGCGTGAGTATGGTGCGGATTGTGCCGAGATGATTGTCCGCGACCGGATTTTGCCGAGGTGTTCGCGTCGCGCGAGCAGTCTGTTTTGTGGCTTAAATCAGGTGCCAACCGAAGTGCAGGTGGTTGTCATGTGTGACGCGGATGCGATCCCGCATCGCACATGGTTACGCGAATTGGTGACGCCGCTTGCCGAACCGTTGACAGTGGCGACATCCGGAAATCGGTGGTATGCGCCCCTGTCGCTCACGATGGGTGGCCTGTGCCGCTACTACTGGAATGCCCTTGCGTTTCGTGCCATGCATCAATATCAGATTCCCTGGTGCGGCAGTCTGGCGATGCGAGGCGATCTGTTTCGAGATCCGCAGTTTCTCGATTGCTTGCAACATGCGTTCAGTGAAGACACCGCACTGGCCGGGTATCTGATGAATAAAGCACAACAGGCGAAACCAATCGTGTCGCTGATCGTGCTGAACGAAGAGACCATCGGTCTAAAAAACTTTTGGGGGTTTCTCGTCCGCCAGATGTTGGCGGCACGTCTGAATCACCCTCATTGGCCGACAATCTTCGTTGAGGCGATGGCGATCTTGGTGGTGATGTGGATTTTACTTCCCTTGTCGATCATGGAAGGGACTTCGAGCCTCGCCTGGTGGTGTGCCGGGGCGGTGATCTACGATGGGATTGTCCTCGCGACGATTGGTCACTTTGAATGGCTTGTGCGTCGTCATCTCTGGCAATCGCGGGATCAGCGAGTATCCCCGATTGACTGGAAGCGATTCTGTCTGGCGCCGATCGGGCTGAGTTTAACAGGATTCATTTATCCACTTGCGGTGCTGTCGGCTGTTTCAGCCACTCGTCACGAATGGCGAGGTATCGTCTATCGAATTGAACGGCGAGGAGTTTCGACGTTGTATGAGCGTGAGGCATTCAATTCGCTGCCAGCAAATCAATTCGAATCGGTCTGATCCTCTCGAGTCCAGAAATGCCGTTATAGGCAGTCGTTCCCGTCCGAATACGTGTGCAACCTCGTAGCGACAAGCGATTGGGGGCGGTCCGAAACGCGAGCACCATGACTATCGCGGGATGCGACCAAATCGCGGCGGATCGTTTGGTTCGTCGTCGGTAATTCCGTGCTTTTTCAACTTGCTGAAGTACGTGCTCCGCGGCAGGCCCAGGCGTTTTGCGGCCTTGGTTTTGTTGCCTCCGCACTGGTGCAGCGCATCGAGCAACAGTTGTCGCTCGGCATCAGGGTCGTCGTCGTTCCAGACGGTGACCGGGACAGCATCAAGGTCGTTAAGGCGGCGGAACGGCTCTTGTCGATGGCTAGGTTGCAACGATCCTGTCGCGTTCTGAATGTCGAAGGGCAGGTCGGTCAGTTCGACGGTGTCGCTTTCGGCGAGCACGACGGCGCGTTCAATGACGTTCTGCAGTTCACGAACATTGCCGGGCCAGGAATACCGCATCAAGGCATTCAAGGCTTCGTCATCGAACCGCGCGATGCGTTTGCCATCGCGCGTCGACGCCGATTTGAGGAAGGAAACGGAGAGGTCCAGGATGTCTTCGGGGCGTTCACGCAGCGGCGGCAGTACCACGCTGATGACATTCAATCGATAGTAAAGGTCTTCACGAAATTTGCCTTCGGCGATCAACCGTTCCAGGTTCTGGTGAGTGGCGGCGATGAGACGGACATCGACTTGAATCGTATGCGAACCCCCGACGGGCTCGAATTCTCGCTGCTGTAGGACGCGTAGCAGCTTGACCTGTGTTTCGGCCGAGATGTCACCGATTTCGTCGAGGAACAACGTTCCGCCGTGTGCCAGTTCGAATCGCCCCTGTTTATCGCTGTGGGCACCGGTGAATGAGCCTTTCACATGGCCGAACAGTTCACTTTCCAGCAGGCCCGATGACAGTGCGGCGCAGTGGACGCTGACCAGTGGGCCATTGCGCCGCGGGCTGTTTTCATGGATCGCCTTGGCGAGAAGTTCCTTGCCGGTGCCGCTTTCACCCCGAACAAGAACGCTCGATTCGCTGGGCGCGACTTTCCGTACCATATCCAGAACGCGACTGATTGCCGAACCGCGTCCGATGATCGCCTCCCGACGAAATTCAACGACCGGAATCGAAGGCGTGTCGACGCGATTGGTGGTCAGTTCTGCCTGCAGCATGGCAATCTGTTGCCGTTGCTGTGAGATCTGATCGACCTTCGATCGCAGTTCTTCGTTCAGGTGCTTCAGATTCTGGTGCACATTCGCGCTGTGCAGTGCGATCCCCGTAATCTGTCCGAGAGCCGTCAAGAATGTCAGATCCTCGGCCGAATACATCAGTCCGCTTTGCTTGCCGCCCAGAACGACGACACCGGTGATTTCACCATTGGTCTCCAAGGCGTGGATCAAATCCCCCTTCACCTGGCGCAGCAGGCTTTGGATGGGGGTCAGGCTGTCGCGCGAGCCCGATGTCACGCGTTGCAGAGTTGGGTCGCTTTGAAGGGCCTCACAGAACTCATCCGGTGCGGTAAACTGCAATGGCATTCCTGCCGAATCGCCGGTGGCACCCGCCAATCGGAAGTTCGTTGATCGGGCATCACGCAGATAGATGGCGGCGAGTTCCGGTTGCAACACATCCTGGCACGACGACAGCATGCGTTCGGTCAGAAAATCGACGTCGGCAAGTCGCCCGACGGCCTGATTCATGCGTTGCAGGGTCTTGTCCAGGCGGTATTTTTCGCGAAAGAATCGCCGGTCGACAAACATCTGCCAAGAGTCGCGAAGCCAGATCAGCAAGATCACGGCCAGCATCATGATGCCGGCGATGACCCACGTCTGTTGTTCCAACGCGTGAGGCTTGCGAACGGCGAGCGTTCCGGATGCGATCAGGAACGCAACCGTCCCCGTGGCGCCGTAGCTCAGGACGTAGTACGACATCCCGCGATTCACGATCTGGTCGACTAGCATCAACTTGTAGCGGACGATCCCGACTGCATAAGCGACCATGAAAACCAGACTCGCCAAGAACATCGGCCAACGTCCGCCACCCAGGACGAAGTTCTCTCGATCGAAGAAGGCGAGATACATCGAGTAGCCGATAAAGACCGACGCGGCGCAGCCGGCGCGCAGAATCCACCGAACCTGATTTCGCTCAATCGGATTTCGAGTCGTCAGCCAGCTGTGGGTGAGGGCGACAAGTGCCACGACGAAATAAAGGGCGGCCAGACAGATGTACGAGTAAATCCCTGCTCGCAGCCACGTCAGGAGTGCTAATTTGACGTCGGCGTTATTGCCGCTGCTTTCCATCAGCAGCCAAAGAAATCCATCCACGATGAAGAAGGCGACAATGGTCATGACGGGGATCGCGTAGATCGCGGCGATCACCGAACGTGGCCAGAGCGTCAACGGTGGTTTCGGGCGCGGATAGACCAGGAAAAAGTGCAGAATCACCGCAGGCAAAAGCACTCCGCAGATGACGAAGGGCAAGTTCAACCAGAAGTTGCTGCCCAGGGTCCACCAGTGAAAACCTCCGACAAACGCCGCCAGCGTCACGGTGCACATCGCGAAGAATAGTCGGGCGGCATCGTCAAAGGGACGGTTCCAGAATGCCACCGCGCTGACGGAGAAAATCAGCAGTTCCAACAGGAACCAGACCAGAGTCAAGCTGACTTCGCGAATCGGAACGGACTGGACTTTCACATCCGTTTTCTGAATCTGCCCCGTCGATTTCTGCAGAAACTCAATGGGAACATGTCCCGGCGATTCAAATCCATTCAGACTCCAGCGTTCGACCCCCAGGTCGTAGTCACCACTTCGCAGTGCGGATTCCTCACGCATGAAGTCGAGCGACGTGTTGATCGGATGCCCTTTGATCGACAAAAGCACATCGTGTGCAACGGGGGTCGGCTTTCCACCCCGCACCATCAACCCCGTGGTTTGCTCGATCACAATCCCGGTCTTATTTTCGGGGACGTTGACGAGCAGGAATCGCATCCGCAGGTCAGGAGCCGTCACCACGAAAACCATTGCCAGAACGCAATAGCCTACGATCATGCCCGCAAGGCTCGCGAGGATCCACCGAATTGCCAAGCTTACCTGTTCCATTGATCGTCCGATCTCGATTTCGGCGCCGAACTTTTGCGTTTCGGCGCCGTCGTGACGTTTTTCCGGTTTCGGCGCGCGCCGAAACACGCGTCGTCTCGAATGTCATGATTGCGTCGGCGCTCAGTAAATACAATGGTTTTCTGAGATTGTCCGAGAAATTCAAGCGCCGAATTCCGTTTGGCACGGCGAATGCGAAGTATAAATCTCGTCTTCGACACATTTCGAAGGCACTGATCTTTCCCAGCCCGAACCCCCAGTGAACAAGTCTGATTTTGTTTGTGAACTGCATGGCTTCCACTTTGAGCAGTCTCTGACCCACTCTGCTCCCGGTTCCCACTCGCCAGTACACCCAACGCAAGCTTAGTCAGTGTTCTCTGGGGGTTCTTTTTGATTCACGGAGTAGGAGCAGGAGGCCGTCGCCCTCAAGGATGGGGGCGGTTTTCCGTCCACAACTCGAATCGTTACGAAAACGAGCAACCTGCGCTTCGGCGCGAGTTGCTCGTTTTTTCGTTTCTAGCTGTTGCTCGGGTGTCAGGTGCCGCTCTGGTATGAAGTCGCGCCGTTTCCGATCGTGGAATGCCTTCTCGGGTTGACAGACTCGGTCTTGAAGACCGAAGGGGCGTCGGGGGGTTCGAATTCACCGTCTGATTTCTCTATGATCGACGTGTCCAAGTGAGCTTGAACATCGGCCTCATATTTCGGTGCGTTCTGTCTTCAGAGGTGGCAATTTATGGCGTTATCTGGTTTTCCGTATCGTGTGCGGCGCGTGATTCAAGGCGCGATCGTGAAGTCGATTGCGCAAGTGGCGCTTGTCTGCGGTCTCTTCGCGTCGGCTTACCCGGGTTCGGTCGGGTCTGCGGCGGAAGGATCGGCGATGGTCGATCTGACGCAGGCCGTCGTGGTGGCTCCTGATGACCTTTCCCCGCGCGAGAAGAAAGCGGTGATGATGCTGGTCGAGGAGGTTCGTAAGCGTTCGATGGTTCACTGGACGCGCGTGTCAGCCATCCCGAAGTCAGTGGATGGGCCTTTGATCGTCGTCGGGCCGCAAGCGAAGGTCCGGTCACTTTTGGCGGGGAAGGGGATTGCTGCTCCCGCAGCCGCAGAGACGACTCGCCCCGAAGGGTATCAGATCGCCATGACCGCAAAGGGGGCGATTGTGGCTGTTCTCGGGAATGATGAGCGGGGTGTGTTGTTCGGCGTGGGACGGTTGCTGCGGGAATTGCGGCTGACGCGTGGTAAGGCCGAGCTTCCCGCTGGATTTAATGAAGTCTCTGCACCCGAATCGTCGCTCCGCGGGCATCAGCTTGGTTATCGCCAGAAGACGAATTCGTATGACGCCTGGGATCTTGCGCAATGGGAACAGTATTACCGCGATCTGGCTGTGTTTGGGACCAATGCGATTGAGCTGATTCCACCTCGGTCGGACGATGATGCCGATAGCCCGCTGTTTCCCGAAATGCCGCTGGACATGATGGTCGACATGTCGCGCGTGGCCGACGAATATGGCCTGGATGTCTGGGTCTGGTACCCCGCCATGGACAAGGACTATGCCGATCCCGCCACGGTCGAATTTGCACTTCGCGAGTGGGAGCAAGTTTACAAGCGTTTGCCGCGAATTGATGTCGTTTTCGTGCCGGGTGGCGACCCCGGGCATACACATCCGACACCCCTGATGGCCCTGTTGGAAAAGCAGGCGGCCTTGCTGCGGAAGTATCATCCGAAGGCTCAGATGTGGATGGCGCCCCAGGGGTTCAATAAGGACTGGGACGATGTCTTTTACGAATTCATGAAGACCGAACCCAAATGGCTCGACGGGATCGTGTTTGGCCCCCAGGTTCGGACTTCATTGGAAAACGTGCGGAAGCTGATTCCTGCGCGGTACCCGATCCGTGGCTATCCCGACATCACGCACAGCATTAACTGCCAGCATCCGGTGCCCGAATGGGATGTGGCCTACGGAGTGACCGAAGCCCGCGAACCGATCAATCCGCGTCCGCTGAGCACTGCCGAGATCTTCCGCTATTATCAGCCCCACACGATCGGGTTCCTGACCTACTCCGAAGGCTGCAATGACGACGTCAATAAGTTCGTCTGGAGCGGGCTCGGCTGGAACAGCAAGACGCCGGTGGTCGAGATTCTGCGACAATACGGTCGTTACTTCATCGCCAGCCCGTTTGCAGAAGACTTTGCGGAAGGGTTGCTGTCGCTCGAACGCAACTGGGTGGGGCCGCTGCTCGCGAACGGTGGGGTCGAAACGACGCTGCAGAAGTTCCGAATGATGGAGCTTACAGGTGGTCCCAGACTGTTGTGGAACTGGCGATTCCAGCAGGCCCTGTATCGTGCTTACTATGATGCCTGGCTGCGTGATCGGCTCATCGCCGAGACAGCACAGCGCAGCGCCGCGGCGGATGTATTGCGCCGATCGGTTGGTGTCGGAGTCTTGCCGGCGAAATCACTGGTTGCTCTTCAAAATCCCACCACGTTGGTCTCGCTGAATCAGGCGGAATCCATTCTTGATCAAGCGGATTTGCAGGTCGCGTCTCCTGCGCGCCGCAAGCGACTCGATGAATTGGCGGAAGCGTTGTTTCAGAGCACCCACATGCAGCTCAACAGCAAGCTTCATAAGGGTGAGCACGGTCGCGGGACGATGCACGATTCGATTGATTTTCCGCTCAATGACCGTCATTGGCTGAAGAATGAATTTGCGAAAATCCGCCGCCTTGAGAAGGAAGAAGAACGCCGCGCGGCGATTCTGGCCGTGCTGGATCGAACGGATCCGGGACCGGGTGGATTCTATGACGATTTGGGTGATCCGAATCGTCAGCCGCATCTTGTTCGCAGCTCTGTTCCGTTCGTGGAAAATCCCGATTTCCGCCGCTCGGCTTATACGAGCTTCGACTACAAGTCGGATCGTCCCCGCGAGTGGTGGACGAATGTGCTGAGCATGTACGACGCCTCGTTCGAGATGCAATACGACGGTCTTGATCCGAATGCCCGCTACAAAGTGCGCGTGGTCTACTCATCGGAACCAGCACGGAAGGTGAAAGTGCGACTGGATGCCGAGGGTGAGCAGGTGCACGACTACATGGTCAAACCGGACGAGATGCAGCCGCTCGATTTCGATATTCCCGCCAAGGCAACCGCCGACGGGAAGTTGACGATCCGTTGGACGCGCGAGCAGGGGTATGGCGGAAACGGACGCGGCTGTCAGGTCGCAGAGGTCTGGTTGCTGCGTAAGCCGTGACCATGATGGTTTGGGCGAGCGGCAGCCAGTTTGAATTCGGGCTGGCTGCCGCTACGCGGGTGCGCCGCGGCCAGACCGGGGCTTCTGAATACCCTGTTTTTGCTTGTTTTCCTCTCGTTCCCAAGCTCCCGCTTGGGAACGCTCAGCGCCTCCTACACCCAGAAGTGTGCTCAAGCCGCCTTCCCGCTCAGCAGAAATCGAAATCGCGAGAGACGTTCCCAAGCGGGAGTTATGGGAACGAGTGGAGTTATGGGAACGAGGAGGCGAAGGGTAACGAGTCATGACGAGTCCGCACCGATTTCAACACGTCGTGAAGTCCATCGACGAGCTGACGGAACTGATTGGTGTTCCGAGCGAACTGGCTCTGAAGAAGCAGTTGTCTGAGCTCGATGAACACATGAAGTCGTTCATCGCCAGGTCGCCGTTCCTGCTGATTGGCACTTTCGGCCGCGAAGGTGCGTGCGATGTTTCGCCGCGTGGTGATCCGCCGGGTTTGGTGAAGGTGTTGGACTCGAAGACGTTGGTGATCCCGGATCGCCGAGGAAATCGTCGCGTCGACAGCCTGCGGAACATCGTCGAAATCGGACGGATTGGCCTGTTGTTTCTGATTCCCGGCGTCGGTGAAACCTTGCGCGTCAACGGTCGGGCGACGCTGATTCGGGATGAAGATGTTCTGGTCACGTTAGCGGCCGGGGGCACACCGCCGCTGCTGGGGATTGCGGTGGAAGTGGAAGAGTGCTTCCTGCAGTGTGCGAAGGCGATTATCCGTTCGAAGCTGTGGAGTCACGAAGGTGGCCAACCTGATTCCACGCTACCCTCGTTCGCAGAGATTCTGCTCGACCAGGTCAAAATCGAGGGAGAAACCGTCGAGTCCCTACGGCAGAGAATCGAGAATTCTTACAGAAATCAGTTGTACTAACAGGCAAAAAAGAATCAAACGCGCCCAGGAGTCGTGGTCATCAACGTGCCTGCCGCCGTCGATTCTGCAGGCGTTCGATTGTAGGCCAAGGGCACTGGCGAAATTTATCGATTCAACGCCTGTGTACTCAAGCCGTGGCAAATCCACCAGGGCGTAACTCGATTCAATCATCCATGCACGAAGAAAAACCCGATCGAAGTCGAGTTTCAATAAAAAAAAGGTCCTTCAGGCTTTTGTGTGGGTAACCCTGGATTGGTGCGGAAAACGAACGGGTCGGATGCGGTGACATCCCGCAGAAAAGAG
>NZ_JH636436.1:1056317-1057557 GCF_000255655.1 Schlesneria paludicola DSM 18645
TCGTGGTGGTCGTGGCATGGAAGAGAAGATGGTTTCCTGCCAAGACAGAAATCATTGAGTCCTGCCCCCTTTGTTTCCCCGGAAAACGAACGGGTCGGATGCGGTGACATCCCGCAGAAAAGAGGAAGAGGTATTGAGGGTGAAGATTCCTATATTGAGCTTGTTTTTTTAAGGTTTAATCCGTCTATTTGACAGCCATTCGCAATGGGCGAAAACAAAAAAAGACGTAATTCTCCTTGGATTGTTACCCACAGAATTCCCGGATGGACCATAAAAAAGGTTCCTGACACCTTTTTGTTGTCCCGGGGGGATTGCAATTGAGTATTCATTCGAAAATAATGTCTGCGTTTAACTCTCTTTTATCTCAGGGGGAGCTCGGTTCATTTGTTGTGATAGAGCACCCTGTGATGGAAAAATTCGTTCAATTCGCCCTATGTGACAGTGGAGGGCTCCTTCTTGATTTACCTGCACAGGTGTTATCGGAGCGTGAATTCTATAACGCTCTCCGTGCATTTCAAGGAACTAATGTTGTCGGGAGTGAGTTTGGAGTCTTTGATCGCCCGGATGGAATTGAAGTTGCACGACAATACTCATTCAATGCAACATTTAGTGCCGCTGACGAAGCGGTAAGCGTTGTTAAGCTGATTTTTGAAAAAGTTTTTGAAATCTCCTTTAATGATGAATTGGTTGTGTCTCTCTCTTAGCGGCCGCACAAAGAATAAAATACATTCATTGTAATTGGCGCCACATGCGAGAAGCTCGCTGGTGGCGAGTATAAAGCATGTTGCCTTTGGTGCGTCAATCATGTCTCTGTTGTGTCTTCTGTCATTCTGGGGTCAATTACTTTCGATTCCAAATAGCTCGATATGCAGCTCGCGTCTATTGCCGCAGTGTGATTTCCTGACGTAGGCAGTGTAAGTCGTGCTCAAATGAAGGGGAATATATGACAGAATATACTTCTATTGAGGTTCTCGACCCCAATGGAGAGGGGGGGACGCCGGGCGGAAAAGAAATTTTATATCAGTGCCATAGGTGCGGCAAGATTATTCCTTCTGTTCCAGAAGACAATATTGGCTGTGACTGTGACAATATATTTATTGATGTAGACTATGGTAGGCTTTGCGTCCAAGACTGGACGCAATTCAGCGTGTTGCGAATAGTCTCGTGACGGAGAATGTTATGCTTGCATACATTTGGGGGGGGCAGAAAGGGGTCAGGACTCAATGTTGTTGTTTTGGTC
>NZ_JH636436.1:1057567-1059774 GCF_000255655.1 Schlesneria paludicola DSM 18645
ATTGTCCAACTTTTTCGCAATCCGGATTTGGGTATCTTGCGCAACTGATACAAACAAAAGCAATGAAAATGTGTAATACATTTGAGCACTCTGCTTGGCTTTGCGCCGCCATCGCAGGGGATATAGATAAGCTAACTCTGCTTCTCTCAAGCGGAGCAAACATCGACGAACAAGGACAGCGGGGAAGTTCTGCAATCACGCTTGGCGCTGCGCGTGCGAACAGTGATCTAGTTGATTGGTTAATCGAGAATGGCGCAAGCATCGACTTGGCGGACGACTGCGGCAATACGGCGCTTATGCTGGCCACTAAGGCCGCTGCAATGGTTTGCGTTCAACTATTGCTGGATGCCGGGGCAGACTGTCTTCGAGTAAATCGCCGGGGAAATACAGCTCGTTCCATGGCACCAAACGAGAGCTTCGCCCGATTATTGGACGAAGCTTCCTCAACGGGCACTAGCTTGACAACTCACGTAAAGCGAAGGTTGACAGGACTTAGCGACGAGGCAATGCCTGAATTGACTCCAAGTCAGTATTATTCCGATCGTAGTCGGAGGTTTGGCAGCTTAAACCCGGAATTAATGAATGTTCCTTTTTGGCATCAAATGATAAGGTCCGGAATTACTGCATACAAAGCGAGACAGATTGTTTCCGACGACGACAACAACGGCCCAGTCTGGAGCTTCAATCGATCCGGAATGTCTTTTACTCGGCTGCCTGGGCGCAGGTTTGTCCAAATTGGAGGAGAACACGAAGACTGTTACGACAGGGATTTCTGTATATACAATGACGTTATAGTGCAAAGTCACGCTGGCGAATTTAGGGTATATGGATATCCCGCAGCTTGTTTCCCCCCTATAAGCTTTCACTCCGCGACGCGGGTCTCTAATGTTATCTATATTGTCGGCGGACTTAGCTACCCAGGATCAGCGAAGGTCCATATGACAAATGTGTATCGGCTAAATTGCAAGTCGTGGGCAATTCATGAAGTCAGGACTCGCGGTGAGCCCCCCGGAGTTATATTTGATCACAAGGCCAGGTTTGACGGATCAACTCGATTGATTGTTTGGGATGGTAAAATCTCTGAAACAATCGATGGGAAGAGAGAAGTGTTTGACAATGACGCAGAGTTTTGCCTCAATCTTTCAGAAATGATATGGACTCGCATTTCCGCATATCGAAGAGCTAGTGACGACTCGGACGATCACGGGGACAGTGCATATTTGTGACCATAAGTGGTCAGGAATGAATGGCACAGTCGCGTTTCTTGGGGGGCAGAAAGGGGTCAGGACTCAATGTTGGTGTTTTGATCGTCGTAATAGTTTAGTTCAGCCCTCGTCGAAGTGACGTTGTGTCGGTCACAAGTTTTGGATAGATCGGCGTCTTTCCCGTAATCGGAATGGAAGCCGATGTCATTTTCATTTTACCCAAAACACGAACACGGCTGTCCGAATGTGAATCATTGTCCTCATGTGGGCAGTGTGTCGCTTGGTACGCTCGTGCAAGTCGCCAATGAGAATGAAGGGTCTCGGTGGCACCTGCTCAGGACACTTGATGCCGAACGGGCACGAAGTTCTCGACTGCACGACGAAAACGTACGGCTTCAAAACGAGTTAGATCAAGTCAGGCTCGAACTGAAGCTCGAACGTCAGAACAAGTTTGCGACGAACCAGCAGAAGCAGGGCGAGACCGTTGAAGCGACGTTCCCCAAGTCTGGTTCGTCTGAGCCCAAAAAACGGGGCGCGCCTGTCGGTCATCCCGGCTGGTTCCGCAAGAGGCCCACCGAATACGACTGGGACATTGATGTGCCGCCACCGCGTCATTGCCCGAATTGTGGAGGTCATGTGACGGTCGACGATCGCTTCGCCCCGTCTGAGCATCTGCAAGAGGATCTGATCGACGGTCAGTATCGTGTTGTCCTGTATCGCCATGCCGCTGCCTGCTGCGACGATTGTGGAGAGTGGCTGCAGCAGCCGGGAACAGGGGAGCTTCTGGGCAGTCGTATCGGACCGCACTTGCGTAGCAAAGCTCTGTTCTTGCGCAACGTCATGGGGATGAGTTACCGCAAGATCCCGCAAGCCCTCCAAGAGTTGCTCGGTGTGGCCTTCACACCGGCAGCGCTCATCGGCTTTGAGAGACTGCTGGCGACGCTCGCGGAGCCTGTCGTCGACGACATCGCGAAAAAGCTGGCCAGCAGCGACGGGGCGGTC
>NZ_JH636437.1:0-342 GCF_000255655.1 Schlesneria paludicola DSM 18645
GTCAGCTCCGATCGGACCAAGGTTGATGTCGAGCATGCGCCCGAGAGTGTCACCGCTGGCCTGCTCGACAGTGGTCATGTGTCGCAGGGCAAGCAGCTTTGCCGGTTCCGCATACGCGACCGGGCAAATCGTATTGATCACGACCGGAAACACTTCGCGGCCAAACTCGTCAAACGCCTGCATGATGTGCCTCACTTCGTCGCGTCGGTAATGACGGCCAACAACCCCGACAACGTGGCATCGGGACGAGCGACGTACGGTGTGATGAACTCATTGAGCAAAGTAGAAATCTTCATGGCTTCGGTCGGGGCCTGGCGTGCGGCCGTGACTTGCTCAAGGGTT
>NZ_JH636438.1:334167-334437 GCF_000255655.1 Schlesneria paludicola DSM 18645
GGTAGGCGCTATAGATCGTCCACGCTCCATTGGTCGCTGGCACCGTCGTTGCCGTCGAGATGAAATTCGAGGCTCCAAGCAACAATCGCCCCTCAACATTGAATTGCTGAGCAGACATGACGCCCGTCGCCATTGATGCGGTGTAGGTATCGAGGTAACCCGCGTTCGTCGTCGTGACGTTGTTGCCGTTCGCTTGACGAACGTCAGACCTGACGATGCCACCCGAAAAGTTGAGTTGCCCCGTACCCGTACCTGACGACAGCAGCACGC
>NZ_JH636438.1:334599-334804 GCF_000255655.1 Schlesneria paludicola DSM 18645
TCCGTTGCCGCGTTCTTTGAACCCTCCGGGTGTCCACGCCGACGTCTCCAATGACACATCAACTAAGGTGATCGCAACTTTCGCGTTTGACCCGCCTATCGAGTAAGACGTGGTCGGCATCGTTGCAGCGACGAGGCCCGTCACGGGGATGCCGGAATCGTCATAGACCTCGATATCGATCGAGGGGGTGGTGTCAGTCGATTGG
>NZ_JH636438.1:334970-335207 GCF_000255655.1 Schlesneria paludicola DSM 18645
CCTGTCACGTTCGGCGTGAATGTGAAGGTCGTGGTTGTCGTCGTGTCCGTGACCGCTGTCGAAGCGGTTAGCGCTGTCGCCTCATCCGACTGAACGAGTTGGCACGCAATCCACGCACACGAATTGGACTTGCTGTTGTCGCGGCGAACACGAATCGAGATCGAAACATTCGTGGCGGAAACGAAGTCCCCAGGCATGTCACCCAACAAAAAGAACAGCGATTTCCCACCGGAATCT
>NZ_JH636438.1:336212-336965 GCF_000255655.1 Schlesneria paludicola DSM 18645
CGGCTCCGGGCAGTCCCACGTCTTGAATCGCGATCAGCAAACCTTCAGCGGCCACGTCGCCGAACATGACAGCCACGCCGCTGTAGGACCACAATTCATCTGTCCCGCCGATGACGATCGTGTCATCGCCGTAGGCCAGGGCCTGCTCGTCGGTCATGCCGTCGAACTCAGGCTGTGCGAAGATTTGTTCAAGGGTCATGGCTGCCTCGTTAGGGGTTGGCGACTTGGATCGGTCGAGAGTTTGCCAGGGCCGCGTTGGTCTTTTTGGTTTCGGCGAGCTGTTGCTTCTGAACGTTCAACTGCTGCTTTTCAACATCGCCACCGAAGACACCGCGGAGCAGAGTGGCGGCCGCGTCGGAGCTGCCGATCAGGGCTGCCTTGGAGTCCGACTTGTCGGCCTTCTCCTTTTTCTCATTCTCCTTTTTGCCGTTTCCCTCTTCCTCGTCGGTCGCATCTGGAGAGGGTTCGAAATTTGGCTTGGCGATGTTTGTGAGCTGGAACTCACGTTCGCCGATTCCGTTGAGCAGTGCGTCGCGTCGGGCCTTTAGACCAGCCGACAGGCCGCCCTGATCGTTCAGACCTTCGATCGAATCCTTGTAGGTCTGGCTGAAGGCATCCGCGAACGCTTGGTAATGGTTTTTGCCAGCTCCCTTTTCGTCCTGCTGACCGGCCAGGGTGCTGATGAATGCATCGTTCGCCGCCGTCAGGGGATTCTTTCCGGAGCCGATGGCCGCGATACCGGCCTTGATCGAT